>JBGSOB010000219.1:0-32208 GCA_041739325.1 Treponematales bacterium | reverse complement strand
CGCCGGCACCGCGAAACTCGATGCTTTCGAATGGGCGGCCGACCCCGACGGCGACCCGAACACAGTGGCCGATGTCCCCGACGTGATCAACCACAGCTGGGGCGTCAAAAACGCCTCGTGCATCGACGTCTTCTATGATTTCATCGACAACCTCGAAGCACTCGGCATCGTGAACATCTTCGCGGCCGGGAACGAAGGAGCGCAGGTCAACGCGATCCGCAATCCGGCCGACCGGGCGCTCGATTCGATCGACTGCTTCGCCGTGGGCAACGTCAACCACACGCTCGTTCCGCCGACCATCTCGGGCAGTTCGTCGCGCGGCCCCTCCCCCTGCAACGGCGCCACCAAGCCCAACGTGTGCGCGCCGGGAGAAGGCATCCGATCGACCGTCCTAAACAACCTCTACGGCTACAATAGCGGGACCTCGATGGCGGCCCCGCACGTCAGCGGCCTGGTCGCGCTCCTGCGACAGAAGAACCCGAACGCCACCGTGCGGCAGATCAAGCAGGCGATCCTCACCAGCGCGCCGGACTTCGGCTACGCCCTGCCGAACAACACCTACGGCTGGGGCATGATCGACTGCATGGCGGCCCTCAACGCGCTCGCCGCCCCGGCCGCGACCCCCAATCTCCGGGTGTGGTCGTTTGACCATCCGGCGATCAACCCGGGCGACACGGTCACGGCGCAGGTGGTAGTCCAGAACCGGGGCGCGGCCTCAGTCAATAACGTGACCGGCACGATCACCGGAACGAACCCGGGGCTGATCGTGCTCGACGGAGCTGCGAGTTTCGGCACCATCGCGGCCAACGCCACGAAGACCTCGACCGACGTCGTCAGCGTCATCGTGCGCGATACCGTCTCCACCGGCAGGCTGCTGTCGCTCGATTTCCAGCTCGCCGGGACCGGGTACACGACGACGGCCAAGCTGTACTTCCTCGTCGAGCCGAGGTCCGAGCGCCTGCACGCGAATCACACGGTCAACCAGGTGCGCTGGACCGTTTCCAACTACGGCACCTATGGCTTGGGCAGCGGCATGCTCTTTCCGCTCGGCGGGCTGGGCTGGCAAACGTTGCCGTCGACGGCCAACGAAATCTGGGAATCGGCCTTCCTGCTGGGCAGGGGGACGACACAAGTATCCGACGGAGCACGCTGCGTGGCCGGCGAGCCGGACGGCGACTTCCGGGTTGCCCCCGACGGAAACATCGTCCTCTCCACGCCGGGAGCTGTCGCGGCACAGGAGACTCACTCCGTATTCGACGACAGCCGCGCGGAAAACCCGATCGGGCTGGAGGTCGTCCAGCAGACCTACGCCTTCACCGAACCGGCGAACGACGATTTCATCATCATCCGGTACATCATCACCAACCGGAACGGCACGGCGATCTCGGGGCTGCGGGCAGGCTTGTACTTCGACTGGGACGTCGTCAGCTACGGGGTGAATGCCGGAGGCTGGGACAGCGGCGACAGCGTCCTGTGGACCGCGTACAACTCGGCCGGAATCCTGTCCAAGTACCGGGGCATGAAGGTGCTCGAGGGCCCGGTCGTGTCGGCGTTCACGGCCGATGCCTCCGAGACGAACTACTACACCGGCGGGCTGGACAACGGCTGGACCGAGGCGGAGAAGTGGGCGGCGCTCCTGTCCGGGTTCACGACGGCGGATACGTTCAAGACATCGTCCATAGACCTCATGCAGGTTCTCGCCGCCGGCCCGATCAGCCTCGCCGCCGGGCAGAGCGACACGGTGGCGTTCGCGGTCGTGGCGGGGCAGACGTTGGGCGATCTGACGGCCAACGCCGACGCGGCCAGCGCGATTTACCGCCAGGCGATCGGCGGGTGCTGTATCGGCATCCGCGGCAACGTCAACGGCGATAGCGAAGAAAAGCTCTCGATTGTCGATGTCACCTACCTCGTCAGCTACCTCTTCAAGAGTGGTCCGGCGCCCGTGTGTCCGGAAGAGGGAAACGTGACCGGCGATGCGGCGGGAAGCACCAATCTTCTCGACCTGACCTACCTGATCGCAAACTTGTTCAAAGCCGGCCCCGATCCGGTCTCGTGTTCAGTCACGACGAAGTAGCGTATCGACGACCGGCGACTGCGCCGCGGGGTCAAGGGCGGCGATTGACATACAGGGCAGTCCGGTGGCGGTGACGAACCGGCCTGCTTCCGACGGTGTGCGGCAGAACCCGAGCAGCCTGTCTGCGGGAATGCCGCGAAAGTCAAGATCTCCCGGATGACGGTACTCATCTTCCTGCGACCAGTCGGTGCGGATGCCGACTGACTGCAGACGCCAGCGCTGCTCGGGAGGGTGCTGGTCAGCCTCTCTGTCTTCACAGTAAATCACGGGGCGGATCCCGGCGGCAAGGGCGGCGTCCCATTCAATACCAAGGCCATACGGCTCGAACGACATCTCCCGGTAGCGGGCACGCCAGCGCATGAGCGGGATAACCTTCCTCGGGGCTAGGCCGGAGAACGCGACCGTGCGGACATCGCGCGGCATGTGGCGGCCGGAGGCGATGAACCGCAGTGTCGTGGCGATGTGGTGCAGCGTGTCGAAAGCGCTGTGGAGGGGGTGCTCCGCTGCGATCAGCGCGCCGTAGTAGTCCACCGGGCGTTCATCGGGCCAGCAGGTGTGCGTCGCCCTGGTCCAGTGGATGAGGTATCGGCCCGGGAGCTCATCGAGGCCGGGATTGAGCGTGCCGGTATCGACGCGGTACTTGAGCGCATCTTCACGGGTCTCATAGGGAATGGCGAAGCGGTCGACCATGCTCTTGCCCGGTGGTAGCGCCTTCAGCCGTCGCGCCATGGAGCCGTCAGGCCGAAGGGAAACAGGGATGATGATGTCGGCGAGATCGAGCACGGTTTCGTCGCGCCGCTGCATCACCGCCTCCCTGTCGCGCGAAGCGATGACCGGCCTGCAGGTGGAAGCGGAGTCGAGCGCGAAATCCTCGCGGATCTTTCGCTCCAGCCGGAGGAAGGCGCCGTGGTCGGCTGCTGGAATCAGCACGATCTGCGGGATCCGGCGCAGGGCGGCGGCGGCGCAGAGCAGTTCCCAGGTGGGCATACCCACCGAGGTGACAACCGGCCATCCCTCCCCCTTGATCCACTCGAGAGCGGCGAGCGCCTGCCGAACCCAGGGCGTGGAACCGCAGGGGTGCATGGCCTGGCGCGACAGAAGAACGGCAGCGACCGAGGTTCCCATGGCGGGAATAACATAGGGCGTTCAGCCGACGTCAGGAATCACAATTTTAGTGCAATTTGAGCAGGCGGGTGGCCAGCGCGGCGACAGCGAAGATAATGCCGCCGACCACAGCCATGAAACCGGCAATCGAAGCATCGAACCACGAGGCAGCGAAGAACCCGCCGACCGCGCAGGCGATGCCGATCACGACCGAGAGGATCAGCAGCGTCGGCAGCCGGTGAGTCAGCAGGTGCGCAGTGGCGCCGGGTATGATCAGCATGGCGACCACCAGGATGGCCCCGACGCTCTCAAACGCGGCGACAACGGTTAGCGACACCATCGTCATGAGCAGATAGTGCCAGAGGCGTTCGTTGACGCCCACCGCACGGGCAATCTCCGGGTCGAACGACGAGATCTTGAGCTGCTTGTAGAACAGCAGAATGAACAGCAGGTTGGCAAGGAGCACACCGCCGAGGATCCAGACCGGACGCGGGCCGTAGTCGGCGCCGCCAATGACGAACGTGTCCCAGGGAGCATACGCGATTTCGCCGTACAGGACACACTCCTGGTCGAGGTCGATCTGCCCGGCGTACACGGAGACGAGGATGACGCCTACCGAAAAGAGCAGGGTGAAGACGATGGCCAACGCGGCGTCCTTGTAAAGTCGGCCGGTGCGGTCGAGCGTCTCGGTCAGATACGCGGTGAGGAGGCCCATCGCGCCCGCGCCGAGAATCATCGGCACCACATTGCGGCTGGCGGTGATCAGAAACGCCAGCACGAGGCCGGGGAGAACCGAGTGCGAGATGGCGTCGCCCAGCATGGCGTTCTTGCGCAGGACAAGGAACGACCCGATCAGCCCGCAGGCGGCGGCGGCGAGGATGCCGGTCAGGATAACCCAGAAATCCGGTGTCATGTCGCCGCCTCCCGGTCGGTGTAGGGGATTTCGCTCGCGTGCGGATCCTGCTCGGGGTGATCCAGAAGTTGCAGGAGACGGGCTTCCATCTCGGGCGTCAGGATGTGCTCCATGTCTTCGGCATCGCGGTGGACATGGTCATGCGGGAGGTCGAGGTACCGGCTGAGGTAGACCTCCCAAAGGCGGTGGCGGCGGAGAACCCGTGCCCCCTCGGCGACACCCGATTCGGTGAGGCGGTACATGTCGCCGGCGCGGTCGAGGAGGCCGAGCCGATTGAGGCGGCGCAGACCGCGGCGAAGTTCACGGTCGGTGAACGACCACATCCGCTTAATCTCGCGGGCCGGGTAGAACGCCGACCAGTCTTTCTCCTGCTGGCCGGCGCGGAAAAGGGCCTTGAGCAGGTGGTCGCGGGTGATGGTGCGGCGATTATCCCAGTGACGGCGGATGCGGCTGACAATCCCCCGGTGCGGGGCGAAGAGGATCGATATCAAAAAGATTGCGGAAATCGCGACCACCATCCACGGGCCGGTCGGGAAGCGGGGCGCCAGAAACGAGATCCACGCGCCAAGGATACCGGCGAGAATGCCGAAGCCGGACGCGAGAGCAATCAGACGGCCGAGCCGATCGGTCCACTGGCGGGCGGCTGCGGCTGGCGTGACGAGCATGGCGGCCATCAACACGACGCCGACAGCCTGGAGCCCGATCGTGACCGCAGCAACGATCATCGTCGTCAGGAGAAACTGCAGCGGCCCGACCGCGAGGCCGATCGACCGGGCGAAGTCGGGATCGAATGTAATCAGCTTGAAGCGCGAAAACAGCAGCGCCAGAAGAGCCAGCAGAATAGTGCCGACGATCGCAAGGGTCGTGACGTCGTCAGTGGTCATGGCGGCAGCCTGACCGAAGAGAAATTTGTCGAGACCCGCCTGCGCACCGGAACCGGATTTCTGGATGTGGGTGAGCAGCACAATTCCGAGGCCGAAGAAGGTCGTCAGGATTATGCCGAGGGCGGCGTCGAGGCGGATCTTCGTGTGACGAACGATCGCGTTGACCGCCAGCGCGCCGAGCCATCCGGTGGTCGCGGCACCCAGCAGGAGAAATATGAGCGTCTTGCGGCCGGTCAACAGGAAAGCAAGAGCGACTCCGGGCAGAGCGGCATGGGCGACCGCATCGCCAAGCAGCGATCGCCGCTGCAGGAAAGCGAACGCGCCGAGGCCCCCGGCGGCGCCGCCGAGAAGGATCGAGCCGGCGAGCACCCAGCGGACATTGGCGTCGGCCAGGGAAAAGAAACGTATGGTCAGGTCCCAGAATTCCATGCGGTTTTTGCCTATCGTCGTCCGCCCAGTTTTTCTGCGGCCTCGGACAGGAGATTGAGCTTGCCCCCATACGTCAGCCGGAGGTTCTCGTTGTTGAAGACCTCGGCCGTGGGACCGAACTTCACGAGGCGCAGGTTCAGCAGCATGACCCAGTCGAAGTAATCGGCCACCGTCTGAAGATCGTGGTGGACCACCAGCACCGTCTTCCCCTGGGCCTTGAGTTCCTTGAGCAGCGTGATAATGGCGCGTTCGGTGGCGGCATCGACACCGGCGAACGGTTCGTCCATGAGATAGATCGAAGCATCCTGGGTGAGAGCGCGCGCCAGGAAAACGCGCTGCTGCTGCCCGCCCGAAAGCTGGCTGATCTGGCGGTGCGCATAATCGGCCATGCCGACTTTGGCGAGGCTCTCGAGAGCGATAGCACGATCGCTCTTCGACGGACGGCCGAAAAGAGACAGGCGGCCGTAGCGGCCCATCGTCACGACATCAAGCGCGTCGGTGGGAAAATCCCAGTCGACCGATTCCCGCTGCGGGACATAGGCCACAAGGTGCCGCTGGCGTTCGAGCGGCTCGCCGTAAATGCGGATATAGCCCGACATGGCGGGCAGGAGCCCCATGACGGCCTTGATCAGGGTCGACTTCCCGGCCCCGTTTGGCCCCACCAGGCCGATCAATTGCCGCTCCGGCAGCGAGCAGTCGATGTTCCACAGCACCGGCTTGCGGCGGTACGCCACCGTCAGGTCGTGGACCTCGATCGGCGGTACAGCCGGCTTGGGAGAGATTGCCGTTGACGGCGGCGTCGGTTTGGGCATCTCACTCATCGCAACGCCTCCACGATTGTACTGACATTATGGCGGACCATGCCGACATACGTCCCCTCCGGCGTGCCCTCGGCCCCCATGGCATCCGAGAAGAGCTCGCCACCGATCTTTACCTCATGTCCGCGGGCGCGGCAGCCATCGACAACCGATTGAATAGCTTTGGGCGGGACCGAGGATTCGACGAAAACGGCCCTGATCTTACGATCGACAAGAAGATTGACCATCTCGGTGACATCGTAGAGGCCGGCCTCGGTGACCGTCGATATCCCCTGCAGGCCGAGGACTTCGATGCCGTAGGCGCGGCCGAAATAACCGAAAGCGTCGTGGGCGGTCACGAGTATGCGCTGATCCTCGGAGATGGACGCGATCTGCTCGGCCGTCCAGCTATGGAGCGTGTCGAGCTCGTTGAGGTAGGCCGCGAGATTGTCCCGGTAGTTGACGGCATGCGCGGTGTCTTTGGCTGCCAGCGTTTCACCGACACTTTGAACCGCCTGGCGCCAGAGAGCCACATCGAACCAGATGTGCGGGTCAGGATGCCCCTCGAAATCGGTCGGGAAGCGCAGGACCGAGTCGGGAAGGGCTTCTCCGAGCGCGACCGTGGTCTTGCCGCCCGACATCTTCTTGAGGATCTCGGCCATCTTCGCTTCGAGGTTGAGGCCGTTGTAAAACACGATATCGGCGCGATCAAGCAGATCGAGGTCGCCTTTGGAGGTCTTGTACAGGTGGGGGTCGACCCCCGGGCCCATAAGGACAGCCAGGTCAATGTGTTCGCCGCCAATAACGCGTGCGGCGTCGCCGATCATGCCGGTGGTCGCGACCACGAAGAGCTTGCCGGGGGGATTGCCGGCCTGTTGGCCCGAGCAGCCCAAATAAGCAAGAGTGAGTGCTGCAACGGTCAGTATCGATAGCGCCAATCTGGTCATAACTCATGTCCTCCAGCCGTCGATCTTGTTCGGCGGCAGATTGCGGAAATCCTTGCGGCCGCCCGAGACGGTCTCCAGAAAACGGTCGAGCGGTTCGCGTTGGTCGGGTGCGAGAGCGGCGAGGTAGTCGAGAAATTCATGCAAACGTTGAGCGGCGCGTCCGGAAAGGCCGTGCTCCATCTGACCGGCATCGATCTCGGCCTCTTCGAGCGGCAGGCCCAGTATGTCGACGAGAAAGCGGACGAGATCCTGGTGGCGGTGAAGAATTTCCGAGGCGACCGTGCGCCCGCGGTCGGTCAGGCCCACGCCGCGGCGGGTTTCATGGCAGATGAAGCCCAGGTCGGTCAATTTCTGGACCGTGCGGGTGACCGTCGGCAGGCGGGTCCCGAGCTGCGCAGCAATGTCGGAAATGCGCACTTCGCCGGGGCCGGCCTCAGTCTCGAGCCGGTGGATAATCTCGATATAATCCTGCTGGACGGCTGTCAGCATGGTCCTTCCCTCACCGCACTTACCTTCGGGTAATTCATATGCAAGGAATAACAAGACTGAATCGATCTTTGTTCCTCAGCCTGGGGAGGTTGGGCAGTAAATGCTTAGACAGATGCGCGAAGGGTCAAGGGTGGCGAGCGGTAAGCGGTCGGCACAGGCGGCAGCCGCAAGCAGCGGGCGGCGGTGTATTTCTTCTTGCGCGATAGATCATATTCTCCATTATTGATGACAGACGTGGGGCGGCAGGAGAAGGAGCTGGTTGATTCAGTACATCGTCAATCACAAAAGCCGTGCACATATTTAAGAGGTATCATCATGAAGCGAATTCTACTGTTCGGCGGGGTGGCGCTGGGTCTTGCGCTGGCAGGGTTGTTTGGGTGTGGCGACGATGACGTCACCAACCCGGAGCTGAAGACCGGGGAGTTGGATGATCCTGAGTTTCTGGCGGCGGTTCAGGCGTTGGACCAGAGCGGTGTGGACGATGTGGCCAAGGAGATGTACTACGGCTTTCAGGATTTTGTCTGGAGCATTTTCATGGATTTCGGTCCGGGCACAAGCCGCGAAGTTCCTCACCAGGCCCAGCAAGGACCCATACCTGTGATGTGGTATGATGAGACGACGGGGTACTGGCATCGCGTGCGGTCGGGAGCGGAACTAGGGTGGGGAATTATGGAAGACTCGCTTCAGTTCATGACTGCGTCGGGCCCCTCGCCGCTTCCGGCAGAAGATTCACTGACCGAGTGCTTTATGGGATCGAGTGAAGTGTTCGGGGAGAATGCCGACACGAATCTGTTCCGCAGTCGGCTATACTCGTTCGCGTGGGGTGGGCCGGACAATCCGGTGCTGACGTTGAACGGGAGTCAGACAACAGCTCAGCACGCGATGATCACAATCAAGCAGGCACAATTGACTGCCTTTGAGGTCTCGGCGACATCGAAAGTCACCGGAGCGGTCTTGGACCCCTCCGTCGACCCCGTTTGCCCCGATGGAGGAGAGGTGACGTCGACTGTGACGATACTTACAAGCTGGAGTACAGGGGATACGATCCTCACGTTTAATGGCGTGTGGCATATCGGCCAGACGTTTTCGACTGATTCGACAATCGTGGTGATGGACAACGGGTCCACGCAGTGGACGTACATCGAGTACTGCGTCCTGAGAGAAGGACTGGCGGGATTTCCGATGGGCTTCCTGAATCGTCGGCACTAGGCGGTCGGATTGTTCTGCCGGAAGGCGATATACTCAGTCGCCCGTCGGAACGACCACCGGCGGGCGGCGTTCTTTTTCCTTGCGTGGGTGTTCTCCGAAGGGTGATATTTTCTCTATGCGGACAATCCTGATAACCAGCCTTGCGGCAGTCCTCATGGCCGCAACGGCCGGGGCAACGCAGCTCACGGTGGAGCGGGGATCGGACCTGCAGTCGGTGATCAACTACGCCGCCAACGGCGACACGATCATCCTCGGCGAAAAAGTGTTCGCGGCCCGGCCGATCAAGTTTGTCGACTCCCTCTGCGGAAACTGCCTCGATCCTCGCACGCCAATCGAGGCGACCCACGGTTTTGTCATCCGCGGGAAATCGCTCGTGCTCATCGGGCAGTCACGCACCCGCAGCCGCCTGGAAACCAATGCCGGCTACGGTTGGCAAAGGAAACAAGCATGAGCATAAGCGGAACTTCCACCAGGACTCCGACGATAGTCGCCAGGACAACCGGGGAATTGCTTCCAAAGAGCGAGATGGCTACCGCTACCGCCAGCTCAAAAAAATTGGATGCGCCTACCATGCCTGCCGGGGCGGCAATATCGTGAGGGAGCTTGAGAGCCCGCGCCGCCAGGTAGGAAAGAGTGAAGATTAAGACAGTTTGCAAACTGAGGGGTATGGCAATAAGGAGGATGTGAAGGGGGTTTTCCAGGATAACCCTGCCCTGAAAGGAAAAGAGGATAACCAGGGTTAAGAGCAAGCCCGTTATGGTGAAACCGGAAAAGCGAGGAAGGAAGCGGTTCTCAAAATACGCCAAACCACGGCGTTTGACGAGGGCCTGGCGGGTGAGCATGCCCGCGGCAAGGGGCACAAGAACAAAGAGACCAACCGATAAGAAGAGGGTGTCCCAGGGAATCGCTATTCCGCCTATACCAAGCAAAAGCCCGACGATGGGCACAAAGGCTACAAGGATGATGAGATCGTTGCTGGCAACTTGGACGACGGTATAGGCGGGGTTGCCCTTTGTCAGATGGCTCCAAACAAAGACCATGGCCGTACAGGGCGCGGCTCCTAAGAGGATTGCGCCGGCTAGGTAATCACGGGCCAGGGCCGGGGGCATAAGGGCCTTGAAGATACCCATAAAGAAGAGCCAGGCGATGGCGTACATCGTAAAGGGCTTGATGAGCCAATTGGCAACCCAGGTGACAAAGAGCCCCTTCGGGTTTCGTCCAACGTTCTTGAGGGAGAGGAAATCAACCTTGAGCATCATGGGGTAGATCATGGCCCAGATGAGGGCGGCGATGACAAGATTGACTTGGGCGTATTCCAGGCGCTTGAGAAAATTCGGCACAGCGGGCAGGTACTGGCCGAGGGCTACGCCGGCAGCCATGCACAGAAGTACCCACAGCGAGAGGTATTTTTCAAAAAAACCTATCTGGGCTTTTTCATCCGTTTGTTTCTTCATGATGAACACTCCTTTTTCGCGCATGCGGCGCGATGCGCTCTCTCTTTCTCGGGTTGAGATGCTTTGAGTATTTCCTCGGCCAAAGAGCATATCCCGTGCAGGGCTTGGGGCATGAGGCTATAGTGCCGCCATTTGCCTTCCTTGCGCGCGGCAACAAAGCCTGAGTCTACCAGGAGGGAAAGATGGTGGGAGAGTGTGGGTTGGCTGATCTTTAGGTTCTCAAGCACTTCACAGGCGCAGAGTTCACCCCCGCGAAGGTCCCTAAGGATTGCTAGTCGCGTAGGGTCGGAGAGGAGCTGAAAGATTCTGGCAGCGGAGTCTATATTGAAATCACCCATGCCCAAGCCCCTTATGTAATATAGATGAATGTCGATATGAATATCTACTATATATCGATGAATGTCAATATGTTCCTGATAATCCTGAGCTTATGATGAAGCTCTGTCCCCAGCGTTTATAGCTCTGTCCCCCTATGCAACCCAAAGTTCAGACATGGGGTGACACGATCGCGCGGATAGGGTAAGATAAAGGGGTAATAGTTTTCCCTCTTCGCATCGGGTTTTTACGGCGACTACAGGGGGAGCGGTTGTATCGGGCGCTGTATTCGCCTTTTTTAAACCGTATGCGGCCTTGAGTTCGTCGTGTACCGCCCAGAGGTGCCACGCTCCCGTCGAGTCCTCAATATCCTATTAACATAATCTCCTCTCGTTCTCGCTCAAGGAATTCAATGAGACCCAGTTACTCTCGCGACCAGTCCTCACGCGGCGCCTCACCGCGCCACTCCTCTCCCTCCGCCTTTTCAAGCTCATCCGGCTCCTCCGGCTACCGCCATCCCAGGTCAAAGCCCTGCGGCGTGGTTAAGCAGTTCATCCACCCTTCGCGTTTCATTCAACAAGCCAAGGTGGAAAAGCCTGAAGACTACCAGTCCGTCCACGCCTTCGCAGACTTCGACTTAAAGCCCCGCCTCAAGGCAAACGTTGCCGCCAAGGGCTATCTTGTTCCCACCCCCATCCAGGACAAGGCCATTCCTCCGGCCCTTGAGGGGCGCGACGTAGTGGGCATTGCCAATACCGGCACCGGCAAGACCGCGGCCTTTGCCCTGCCCATACTCCAGCGCCTCATCCTCAACCCGGCGGCCAATGCCCTTATCATGGCCCCCACCCGCGAGCTTGCCCAGCAGATCATGGAAGAGATGGGCGACTTTGCGCGCGGTTGCGGCATCAAGGCCGTCCTCCTCATCGGCGGGGCATCCATCAACGTTCAGAAGAAGAACTTGCGCGACTTCCCCCGCGTCGTCATCGGCACCCCGGGGCGCATCAAGGATCATCTAGGCCAAGGCACCCTGCGCTTGGAACACTTCAACCTCTTAGTCCTCGACGAAGTGGACCGCATGCTGGATATGGGCTTCATCGTCCCCATCCGCTTCATCTTGAATAAGGTTTCCAAGGAGAGGCAGTCCCTCTTCTTCAGCGCCACCATGGAACCCAAGGTCAGCGCCCTCATCGAGGGCTTTTCAAAGTCGCCGGTGCATATCTCCGTCAAGACCGGCGTCACGGCGGCCGGCGTCAGCCAGGACGTTGTCTACTACAAGGCGGCCGAGGAGAAGATCCAGAAGCTGCACGACATCCTCATCGAAAATCCCGGCGATAAAACCATCATCTTCGACGACACGAAGATTGACGTAGAGAAGCTCGGGCGCGAGCTCCATGCCCGCGGTTTCAGGGTAGACCAGATCCACGGCAACAAGAGTCAGGCCCAGCGCAGTCGCGCCCTTTTGCGTCTCAAGACCAACGAGATTGATGTGCTGGTGGCAACCGACGTAGCCGCCCGCGGCATCGACGTAGCGGACGTGAGCCGGGTTATCAATTACTCCGCCCCCTGCACCTACGACGATTACATCCACCGCATCGGCCGCGCCGGCCGCGCCGGAAAAACCGGTCAGGCCCTCACCTTCCTGGTAGGCTAAAAAATAGGAGAGCGGGGCGGGTCTGACCCTCCCCGCGCCCCTCCCGATGCCTGAGGTCCTTTTTGTAGAAATATAAAAAACATGTTATACTCCGCGTAGAGGAACTAAATATGAAATCTTTTAACTTTTGGAATATTATTCGCGGCTTGCCCGTCCTTTTGCCCCTCCTTTTTCTTGGATCACTCTTCCTTGCCTGCCCTCCTATCGGGCCTACGGTCTCCCCAAGTACCAGCCCAGCTCCTACGACAAGCCCGACAGCTAGTCCTTCAGCAAGCCCAACAGCAAGCCCGACGGCAAGCCCCTCCTTTTTCCTAGATGTAGACGCAGTGGAATATTATAATTCGACCGGATCTAGAAGGGAAGGCGACTGTTCGGGAAGAGGGCGAGTTTTCCCCCATATCAAGCGGCGCGGTAGTGAGTATCAATGATGAAATTTTAGGGGAAGCTATCGATTGCTATGCGAATTCAGATCTCAGCACTATCGATGAGGGCGCGCAAGCGGCGTTCCATGTTGAGTTTGACGGCGAAACGTTTGATCAGGCCTTGGTTTTGCCTAATCCTGTGAATGTCACGTCCCCGGTTTCCGGGTCAAGCTTAAATTCTGAAGATCCCATTATCCTCATATGGGATACCGATCCTACGCATTATGAATTCCTGCCTGAAGCTGTCCGAATTGTAATTTTTTGGGTGTTTACCGCAAATGACGAGGAGTACAGCGTTACTGTTCCCTTCTCCGAAGGAACCTATACCATACCGGCTGGCACCATAGATTACTCCTGGGCTAAAATTTTAGTGGACGCCCTTGATCTATCACAACCCACAAATAGCCGACTTTTAAGCGGCTCAGAATTCCGCCTTGGCAATAGACGGGAGATTTCCCTCGATTTTGAGTAGGAATAGGCTGATCCACGTATTGCGGAAGCCCGCTTTTAGCGGGCACAGCACTGTTTGTATTTTTTGCCCGAGCCGCAGGGGCAGGGATCGTTACGGCCCACTTTGGGCGTTGAACGCACGACTGTCTCCGGAACCACTTCTCCGGAATCGAAGAGCCATTCGCCATCGACCTTTTTAAAGCCTGAGATTTCGTGGTGGTTTTGGAGGAGTCCGTCTAGGGCGTAGGTAGCTATGAATTCTACGCTGCCTTCTTTATCGCTCGGCCCGCCTTTTTCCGTTTTTATGATCTTAAGACCCTTCCACTCCGACTGTTCGGACCAGCGCTTTGTCTCTTCTACGTTTATGGAGTCTTCCCCGCGGTTTACGCATGTTTGCACAATGTAATCCACCGCACCCTTCACATAGGCCGTGTAGCGGCTCCGCATTAAGGATTCGGGGTTGGGGGCTTTTGCCTTGCCGGAGATAAAGGGTTCGCAGCATTTCTTATAGTCAAGGCTTGAGCCGCAGGGGCAGGGTTCCATCTGGGTTCTCCTAGGGTCGGTATCCGGCACATCATAGCGGCCAAAGCCGCCTAGATCAAGGTGAGCCTTCACAAACTGCGCTTGACGGCAGGCTCGGATGAGCGTAGAATAGAGCAAAAGTATTAAACAATAACTCAGGAGAAAATATGATTGACATGGTGAAGGTGGATGCCGCCGCCGGCGCTTTCCTCATCGGCATGTTTCCCGTCACTCAGGCTCAATGGAAGTCCCTCATCGGTTCCAACCCCTCGCGCTTTAAGGGCCTCCACCTTCCCGTTGAGCAGGTTACCTGGCTGGATTCCATCGCTTTCTGCAACGCCCTCAGCAAAAAAGAGGGGCGAAAGCCCTGCTACTTCTGGGAAAATGAGGGGATGTCCTGTGACTTTCATGCCGATGGCTACCGCCTGCCAACGGAGGCCGAGTGGCTCCATGCCGCCCGTGGCGGCTTTGAATCCAAGGGTTACGCCTATGCAGGCTCGGACGATCCTGATCAAGTTGCCTGGTACTTGGGGAATTCCTTTAAAAAGACCCACGAGGTGGGGAAGAAGCGCCCGAATGAACTGGGTATCCACGACATGAGCGGCAATGTCTACGAATGGTGCTGGGACTGGTATCATGATGCCGAGGGGGAAGACCCTACCGCCTTCGAACCCTCCAGCCGCTCGCGGCGCGTTCTCAAGGGCGGGACATGCCTTGCCTCTTCCTACCGCGTGCGCTGCCAGGAGCGCTGGAGCGGGCATCCGGAGTATGGCTACGAACTTGTTGGTTTAAGGCTCGTGAGAAGTCTCTAGTTCCCCTCCCGGGAAAATCCGCTCCAAGTTTTTTAAGCTTAAGTTTTGTGTTCCTGCCCTTTCTTCGTTACACTTAATCTCAAGAGGTGTTTTAATGAATAAAGGTGCATCGCTATCCTTTAGGGCCATTGGCTTGCCTTTTACCGCCCTCAGCCTTCCCCTTTTTGCTCAACAGCCAAGACCGGTGGATAGTACTAAGGCCCTCATCTCCATCATTGCCCAAAAAGGCTGATGAGCTCTTCCAAAAAAAAAGGCAAGGGCAGTCTTATCGTCATGCCCTTAAAGGCCGAATCGAGAAAGGAAGCCAGTGGAGATTTTTCGCCGGGGCCGTGGCAACCGAGATAGCTAATCGAATGTCGGAAAAAAAGGATACCAAGTCGTATCCCAGCAACAATGGACGGCGCCTTCGCAGAACAGAGAAGGGCCGTCCGTTTTTTTTGGTGTTCTCCTCTCAGCTGATGTGCTCGATCAACCGGCTTCGTAGCCATGAATAACCAATACCTAGGCGAGTGAAGCCGTATGCGAATTCATTGCTGTGAAGACACAAAAGATTTTCACTTTATTGCTTGACTCCGCCCCTTGGGCAGGGTTTTTACTACCAGGAGGAGGAAGCAATGAAACAATTCGTACTACTGTCCTGCGCCGCCTTTCTGCTGGGCGGCTGTGAGAATGCCTATAATATCGGTGAAACAGAGGCGGTACTCTTGCCTGGGGCAAGGGCCGTAGCCGGACGGCACTGTGAGAGTTCCGCCATCATGAATACCCTGAACTACCTGGGCTATGATGTGGATGAATGCCTGATCACTGGTGCCGGAGGCGCTTTGGGTTTCGGTTTCGACCGCGCTACCTTTCCCTTCATCTATGCCCGCAACGGCGATATGCGGGAGCAGTTTTTCAGCGCAGCCGGCATTCCCTGGCAAAAGTCTGCTGATGACATACAAGCTAGAGCCGATTATGGGTGGAAGCAGATACATACCCTGCTTTCCCAAGGGCTGCCGGTGATTCTGCGGGTCGATATGCGCTATCTGCCGTATTTGTACGGCGGAAAATACGGCCCGGCATACTCATCCTTTGGCTGGCATATGATCTGCCTGTTTGGCATCGACTGGTCTACAGAGGAGGCCCTTGTCAGCGATACGGCTTTACCGGGGCTACAGACGATATCCCTAAAAGACCTTCACAGGGCACGGAGCTCTAAGCTCAAGGTAATGCCGCCCGAAGGTGAATTTTTCTGGGTAACACAAAGAGCCGAGGGCTATACCTCGAGCTGGGAACGCCTTCTCCGGCACTCCCTGGACCTTGTAACCGGCTACTACGAGGACTCTTCACTTTCAGGATTGCAGCGCTATGGGCAGGATCTAGTAGAACTGGAAAGCTACAGCAAGCAGAGTTTTTTGCTTCCGGCGGTGCTGGAATTCATGGCGGGTAACATCGAGGACTTCGGTACCGGCGGAGCTGCCTTTCGCATGCTCTACCGAGACTTCCTGCACTTGATGAAGGAAGAGCAGGAAACCCTGAGACTCGAAACCGCCATAGCTGCCTTGGATGGCAGTATAGAGGCCTGGCACGGTCTAGCCACCGCCTTCCGCTCCCTGGCGGGCCGGATCAAAGGCATGAGTGCCGATCAACGCGCCCTTGAGTACCAGAAGCTGAAAACCACAGCGGATGCTATCTACAAACATGAAAAACTGTTCTATGCTGAACTTAAGAATTGCATGCAGGAGAATTGAGTAATGCTGACTATCGGAGAGTTTTCAGCCGCAAGCCGCCTGACCGTCAAGGCACTGCGGATGTATCACGATGAGGGTATCCTGGTGCCGGAAAAAATCGACCCGGTCAGCGGTTACCGCTACTATGGCGATTCGTCATGGCAAAGGGCTCAGACGGTCAAACTGCTCCGCGAGCTTGGCTTCTCCCATGGGGAGCTTAAGGAAATAGTGCAGAACTGCAGGGATGATGGCGAATTGCAAAGCCATCTTCTCAAGCGGCTGGACGCCGTTAAAGAGGAACTAGGCAGGATGCGCAGGGTGCAGGAGCGGCTGGAACTCTACCTTGAGTCTGCAAAGGAGGAGTCGATGAAACAAGCTAGCGGAATACAAATGAAAACCACGCCGGAATTGATAATCTGCAGTATTCGCTATAAGGGGCTTTATGGGGATATCGGCAGGTATTTCAACACACTTTTCAAACAGGCAGGCCGCTACTTCCGTGGGCCGGCCATGGCCCTCTATTATGATGCCGAATATCAGGAAAGGGATGCGGACATCGAAGCCGCTATCGTGGTCAACAAGAAACTGGAATTAGATGGCATAGATTGCAGGATTCTCCCCTCACAGAAAGTACTCTCACTGCTGCATCGTGGCCCCTACGACAGCCTTGGCTCCTCCTATCGCCAGCTGTTCGAAGCCTGCAAAGAACGTCAGCTCAAGGCCCTCACGCCATCCTGCGAGCTCTACCTAAAAGGTCCCGGTATGATCCTGCCACGCAAGCCGGAAAAGTACATAACGGAAATTCAAATTCCAGTGCAGGATCAGCTGTGAAAAACAGCAGCCTGGCCCCCTGTGGCGTCATCTGTGATCTCTGCCTGGCTTTTCAACGTCCCAAGAACACATGCGTTGGTTGCCAGGCTGAAGGCAATAAGCCCTATCACTGCACCGTCTGTAGCATTAAAGACTGTCCCGAAAAGCGTGGCAACCCGGCTTTATTATGCAGCGAGTGTCCTAAATACCCCTGCCGGCGCATCAAAGACCTCAACAAACGCTATATGGCAAAGTATGGAGAAAACCTGTTGCAAAATCTGGAATCTGCCGGTAAGGACGGCCTAAGAGCCTTCATTGCCGCTGCTCATAAGAAGTGGAGCTGTTCCCAATGCGGACTACTTCTCTGCGTGCACAGCGAAAAGTGCCTGCATTGCGCAGCCGCCAATCCTTATTTTCCTGGCTCAACTGGCTCAACTGGCTCAACTGGCTCAACGTTAGCCAATAGCTCGTAAGCGGGTTGATTTGAATGGAAGGCGATGCCTTCAACCTTTCTTTCGTTCCCCGAAGCATGTTGATGAGCATAATGGTTGACATATGCAACCAATGCGTATTACACTTATTTCCATGAAGACTGACATTAGGGCCTTCCGGGCCGCCCTGCGGCGCCTTGAACGTGAAATTGATCTTGAACTTAAAAGCCAAACTAGCTGTTGCGGGGTGACGTTGGCCCAGTGCCACCTTCTCCTTGAACTCGAGATACTCGGTACATCCTCGGTGGGCTCTCTGGCCGACGCGATGGGCTTGGACAAGTCTACCCTCAGCAGAACCGTGGAATCCCTGCGGAAACTGGGTTGGGTAGACTGTCCCCGCGCCGAGGGTGATAGACGCCTGCTTCAAGTTTCCCTTCTTCCTGCCGGGCGGGCCTTGCTTGAGGGCATTAACGCCAGCTGTGACAAGCGCTATACGGCTCTCTTAGCTTCTCTGGGAGATGCCGAGCGGCGCAAGCTCATGGAGGGGACAGAGACCCTTGCCCGCATCATGTTCGCGGCTCGGAAGGAAAAGTCCAAGGAGGCTGACTATGGCTGTTGCGGCGCTTGATTTTCTTTCTAGCCCCCTCGGTAGCATACCCCGGGTTTCGACATCGCTTAGTCCGGCTGATATCTGGGGCGGCGTGCTCGCACGCATCAACATAGGCCGGATGGCCTACTCGGTAAAGCCGGGACTCTATGCCGTCGGCACCCCGACTGAAGATTCGCCGGTCCTGGTCTCGGCAAACTACAAGCTTTCCTTCGACGCCCTGCGTAGCCAGCTTACCGGTATCGACGCTTGGATCTTGGTGCTGGACACCAAGGGTATCAATGTCTGGTGCGCCGCCGGTAAGGGAAGCTTTGGAACCCATGAGATCGTCAAGCGGGTGCGGGCGGTGGGGCTTGAGCGCTTAGTGCGGCATAGACTCCTCATCTTGCCACAGCTAGGTGCACCGGGGGTGTCTGCCCATGGCGTTCATGCCATGTGCGGCTTCCGCGTTCTCTATGGTCCGGTGCGCGCCGCCGACTTGCCTGAGTACCTGAGTAATGGCCGCAAAAAAAGACCGGCTATGAAGAAGATGGTTTTTCCCCTGACCGAGAGGCTTAAGCTTATTCCCGTTGAGCTTTTCCAGGCCTGGCCCTTTATTCTCATAGCTGGTTTTTTTGGCATGGCCCTCAAGGCCTCTTTGCAAAGGGGCTTGAGCCTTGATCTGCCCCTTGCCGCCCTGCCCTATCTCTACGCCTGCCTAGCGGGTGCCGTTATCAGCCCGGCCCTCCTCCCCTGGATACCCTTCCGCGCCTTTTCCCTCAAGGGGGCACTCTGCGCGGCCCTGGGCTTGGGGGCTTGGTGGATCCTTGCCTCCGTCCTGGGCTGGGGCGCGTGGACTGTCTTCGAGGGTGCGGGCATACTCTTAAATTCTATGGCGATAAGCGCCTATCTTTCCCTTAACTTCACTGGGGCCTCTAGCTTTACCTCCCTTTCCGGAGTAAGACGGGAGATGAAAGCGGCTCTGTCCCTCATTATCGGAGCCCTCGTGCTTGGCGTGGTTCTGAGCCTGATTGCCGCCATCAAAGGAGCTTCCTAATGTCTGGATGGATGCTTGGTAGCGGTTTGCGCTACCTGGACAAGGATATCAGCCTTAGCCTTGATAGCCAGGCTTGCACGGGCTGCGGAGTCTGTCTGGAGGTCTGTCCCCACGCTGTTTTTGAGATGGACGGCAAAAAGGCTCGTATACAAGATAGGGGGGCATGCATGGAGTGTGGCGCCTGTGCCAAGAACTGCCGTTTTGGGGCAATCAAGGTGAAAGCGGGGGTGGGTTGTGCCGCCGCCGTCATCAACGGCATTCTTACAGGCGGAGAGCCTGACTGCGGCTGTGGCGCCGGCTGCGATAGCGGCAGTAAAAATGGTGGAAAAAAGAGCGGAAAAAAAGCATCTTGCTGTTGATGCCGCCTGGATGGCCTGAGGGCTTATACTGTGTGCGGAGAATAGCAAGATAATCTCCGCAAAAAACGCGGTAGCCCGTCTTAAAAAACGCCGCCCTTGTCCTATAAAGTGTTCTATACTCCTGTGCAAAAGGAGTACCCCATGTGTTTGGAAAAAATCTTCCTCTGCCTCGGCAAGCCCCTTGTTCCCGGAGACCGTATATTTGATGCCCATTGCCACGTTTTTAACCTTGAGTATTTAGTCCTTGAGATTGGACAGATCATCTTTGACATGATCCGCGGAAGCTATCCACGCCTCCATGAGGATGAAAGGCTCAACGCCCTTGCCCTCTTCCCGCAGGGGGAAGGGCGACCCCTCATAGAGGAAGCCGAAGATCTCTTGCAGTGGATTCTGGAGATAGGGGAGGCGGCCCTCGACTCGGAGGCTGATAACGCGCGCATGCTCTCCCGCGCCGCCCGGCGCAGTTGGCGGGTAAAAAATTTAAACTGCATCCCCCTTATGATGGATATCTACTACATCTTTGCACCGCCCCTGCGGGCCCCGGGGGATGCGGGCGGAGCTGCTGAAGCCGCCTTGAGGAAAAAGCCTATCTTGGGTCAATCCGCGCCTTCCGCATCTTCATCCGGGGCATCGGCACAGGCTTTACCCTCGGCACAAGACGCCCAGGCTGAGTTGCGAACGCGGCTTTCGGCAATCGCAAAACGGGCGGAGCTTGAGCTGGATATGGAACCCATGATAGAGAAGATCATCGCTCCCAAGCTTTTACAAGCTGGTAGTCTTCCAAGTTTTCATATGACTGCCGGTTTTGAGCATCAATTCCATGCCATCAAGGCCCTCGGCCAGGCTGGCAAGGGCATCTATCCCTTTTTTGCCCTCGACCCTCGGCGCCCCGGCGCCATTCAGTGGCTGCTTGATTCCGGCATGGTGGGCTCGGGCGGCCCCTTCTACGGGGTTAAGCTCTACCCCCGCTTAGGCTGCCATCCCGCCTGCCCGGAACTTGAAAGCGTCTACGCCTTTTGCGCATCAGCATCCATCCCCGTAACCAGCCACGCCAGCTACCGCGGCTTCCCCGATTCCATGATGCGCTATGCCGATTTCGGCCAACCCTCGAATTTTGAGCCTGCCCTCCAGGCCCATCCGAATCTCAAACTTGACCTTGCCCACTTTGGCGACCGCGCCCTGCCGCCTGATGACAGAAGCTGGGGAGATCAAATTGCCGACCTCATAGGCCGCTATCCCCAGGTCTATTCAGACCTCGCCTGCTATACCCATCAGCCTGCCCTCGAGCTCTTTCGAGATCGGTACCAAGCCCTTCCCCGGGTTCGCGAACGCACGATGTTCGGCTCAGATTTCGACGTCATGTACTTTACCGAGCCGGGCATGAGCCTTGAGCGCTATTACGCCGATTTTCTAGCCTGCTTTGGCCCTGAGGACCTTGGCAGAATGGCCTGCCAGGTTCCCAAGGAATTCCTGGGCATCTAAACAGGCGTAGAGGTGTTTTTTAAAATACTGGTAAAACCTCTATAGAAAGCTGGATGAGGACGAGTGCTTGCGATAGGATTAAAACAAATAATCAAAGAACGTCAGGACAAAAAACGGGGTTTTTGCAGCGGAGCGGATGCTTGTGCGTCCGCCCGCCATCCCCGCAGTCTCTTTTACGTCATTTCTTCTTCCGTCTAAGCTCAAGATCCGCAAAGCGTAGCAGATCCCCCTTCCCATCACGAAACCTGAAGAGGGTGGCGCCTGAATCCCTATCCGTAACCCCAATCTTGAGGGCCTGTTCCGGGTTGAGGGGGATAAAGTTGGATTTGATGGAGCTAAAACCGTTAAAGAGGGCCGGAAGCATAGTGACCGTGAAAAGGCCTTTTCCAAGATCTATGGCCACCTCCGGCCTTCCTGGCGGCAGGGGTATGCCTTTGATACCCTTTGCGTTTGTTATTTCCCATTTTCCGGCAATATCTGCCCAGTCAGCCATAGCTCCCTCCCGCTCAAGGATCATTCCCCGAAGCTCTGAGCCGCTGGGGCCAAGGCGGATCCATGCCCAACGCCCGGAAGCAAGGCTAAAGCGGGCCCTATCGTAGACTACCCCGCTCTCAAGCTTAAGGAGGGCCGTATCAGCCTCCCACTCAAGCCGGCCCCCAGCGCTAAAGCTTCCCTGTTTCTCCCAGCTCCAAGCCCCATCCTTTTCACTCAGGCTGACGATGCCGTCCATAAAGCCAAAGCGGTAGGAGCCAGGGGGGAGGGCTTGAAAGGGCGGGAGGGTTTCTGGGGCCTTGTGCGGGCCTGCCCTTCCAGCCCCCTGGCTACGTATCTGGGTAATAACTTGCCTTGCCAGTTCTTCCTTGTAGGATGTCATTTTGTTGCAGAGAACCGCTACCCCGATTCTTTCTTCCGGCAGCCATACGTAGAGGGTGCTAAAGGCAAGGGTTCCACCCCCGTGGCTGAGGACGGGCGCTTGGGCTCCCCATGCCAGGGGATCTGGCCAGACTCCGAGGCCTGAGCCCTTGTCAAAACTGAGTGCGGGGGTAGATGCTTTGCGCATGAGCCCTTGGTCGGCGCCGCAGAAGGGGCCCTCTGCGCTACTGCTTTGCCATGCCTTATCCAAGGACCTGAAAAATTCCAACATGTCAGCGGCGCTCGACCAGAGGCTGCCGGCGGGGGCGTCATAGACCGTGGGTTCATCCAGGGCCCAGCCGGGGAGTTGCCCCTTGGAGCGCAGGCTTGCCGGGGTTTTTGACTTGTCGAAGTCGGAATGGATCATGCCCAGGGGGCGTAAAATCTCGTCGCGCTCGAAGTCGTAAAAATCCCTCCCGCTGAGCCTCTCGATGAGGATGCCCAGGAGGGAGTAGCCCATGTTGCAATAGTTGACCCTTTCCCCTGGGGGGCTGAGGAAGTACTGATCCTTGAAGTAGGAGATAACCTTGCGGTACTCCCACTTCTTGCCTGAGAATTTGTCGGCAAGCATATCGACGGGAAGCCCGCTCGTATGGGTGAGGAGGAGGCGCGCGGTAATCGGCTGGGCCCCCGGAAAGCGGGAGAGCAGGGAAAATTCAGGGACATAGTCTTGGTAGGGGGCGTCGAGATCGAGCTTGCCCTGACGCGCCAGGCTGAGGATGGCGGCGGCGGTGAAGCTCTTGCTGATGGAACCTAGGCAGAAGAGGGTATCGGGCCTGACCTGTCGCGCCGCAAAGCCCGCAGTGTTTCCATAGCCTGCCGTCCAGGAACCCTGCTCGGGGCTGTACACCGCTATGGACATACCGGGTATGCCGCCGCGCTTCATCGCGCTTAATATTCCTGGGCGAAGCCGGGCTTCCAGCTCACTTCCGCGCGGATCGGCTATTTTGGGCCTACCAGCGCAGCTCAGGCAGACACTGATGTACAGGCCTAGGCCGAAACAGACCCTCCAAAGATTCCCTTTCATCCTCCTCTCAGGTTTCCCTTTACATACTCCGACTAAAGGCCCCATGTCCTGCTTCCTCCCCATGCGCTTAAGCGCGTGCAGAGCCCCATGCTAGAAGATGGAATGCCCGTCTGTAAAGCGAGTCTTAAAAAATTCTGACTCCATAATAATTCCCGTAGCCCCGAAAATTTGAAAGCCGGCCCCCCCTAGGCGATACTGAAGGAGAGCCGAAACAAGAGCCCCTCAGGCGCTCTGAAAGGATGGTTGCCGATGGGTGAGAAGGGACTGGCTGTTTTATTGGGCGGTTTCCGGGAAGAGGGCGCGGCGGCAGAGGCTCAAAAACTGGGGATGGCCGCTCTGCCTGTTTTTAGGCGTGCCTTTAAAAAGCTAGATTCCCACGATTCGATAAAGGCCCAATGGTACGCATCTCTCCTTTTAGTGCTGGATGCGGATATCTTTACCGATATATGCCAGCTGGCCGATGAGATTCCCTATGGCCTGAGCAATGAACTTGCCTGGATACTGCGCCATCCCCGCTACGACGCAAAAGGTAAGGCCGCCTTAGGCGAGCTTGAGTCGCTCATTCAGCCTAAGCTTAATGAGGCGGATTTTTACCTTGGGGACTACTATTTTCCCGCTATCCTTGTTGAAGCCTTGGGGCGAGGGCAAGAGCTGGAAGCAGCTCCTTTCCTAGAAAAAATCCTTGAGCGCCACCTTGCCACCAGCGATCCTCGGAAAAAGGATTGTTTTTCCCTCTCAGGCGAGCATTGTTTTACCGCCAGCCTGGCCACGGTTTTGCTCCTCTTTAGGGAATTAGGGCAGTCTTCTCGCTACAGTCCCCAAATACTCGTCAAACTGGCAGCCGCGGCCTTTATCGCGGCAAAACGCAACTCGATAAACGGGCCCCTGCCCCTGCTTTTTTTGCCGATGAAGGATGGGGGGCGATTGATCCTTGAGGAGATTACAAACAAGCTCGACCCTGTCGATCCCTTTTTGTCCGATTTGTTTTACTACTTTAAGACGACCCAAGAAATGGGGCTCTCCGATATTTTCCTCAAGGCAGGCTTAAAGCCGCTTTCCTGGCTCGAGCGCCTGGAAAAGGCCTGTGACCGGACTAGCTATGGACCCGGCTGCGCCCTTGCTCTGAGAAAAGCGCTCGACCCTGATAGCGCCAACCATGAGGCTCTCGCCCGCCTTGCACAGACGCGCATGTCAGACGATGAGATGCGTTTGACCCTCCAAGGGCTGGATATCAAGACCTGCGACCCTGCGGCACTCCCCTTTATCTGCGAGATAAAATTCCACTTTAGCGATCCGAGCGCGCGTAAGGATTGGACGGGTATGAATGCCCGTTTGACGGAACTGGGACAGCCGCCTGTAGCTGATTGGAACTGGCTCCCCGATTTTTCCGCTCTCGGAAAAGCCGATGCGGGGCCTCTGGCGGCGCTTGTTAAGCTGTACGCAGCCGTGCTTGCCGACCCCACTGCGCCCATTACCGCTAAGCCGCCGGCCCTCATCATCCTTCTGAAAATCCGCCTTTTGTGTACACGCTCTAGCCAGGGAACAGCGGCCCTACAAGCCTTAGGCGGCTTAATCCATTCCCTTTCAGACGCCGCCGTTCTGGGGGCAGCCTACAGCCAGTCCCTGCGCATTATAGGGAAAAAAGAGGGGCTAGCTCTTCTCTGGCTGAGTCATCCGCGAATCGATGAAAACACGGAATTCGTTGAAGATTTGGTGGATACTGCCTGTCGTTTCAAGAGCCAGGAAGCACGCGACTCTATTGTGGAATTCGCCTTCCGCCTAGGCTGGAGTCCGGCAAAGGGTGACTATGGTGTATGGAATAAACTAACCCTCTACTTTGCGCGGGTAGGGGAGGAGAGGGCCATCCCGGTCTTGGTCCCGCTTAAGGGCGCTTCTACGCTGGGCTCTGCCTTCGAGATAGCCATCGTTAATCTTGGGGAAGCGCACCCTGGAAAAGTTGATGATGTATCCTTTATGTCTGCTCTGCGCGGCTTGCTTGAAGACGGCTTTACCGATTACCAGCTTGTTTCTTTCGGTTCGCGCAGCATTGTGAGCCTTTGCGCCTTGGCCGCATCCAAGGATGAATCTTCCATTCGCGTTTCGGCCTATGGAGTCTCACGCCTTATAGACTCTCGCAAGAGCGGCCCGCGTCTTCCCGTGGAGCTTCTCCTGTGCTACCTCAAGGTGATTGATGAGGCGGTTGCCAGGGCAAAGAGCGATCCAGGGGAAGCCTGGGAGGATAGGAATTGGGGCGGCTACAATATGAGCGGGGCGGAAGAATACGCGAGTGAATTGAGCGAGGCGATACGCCGCTTGCTCAAGCAAGGCTACACGAAAGCTGAATGTGAAGCACTGCGGGCCGCCCTTCCCCCGAATCAGCTTTCTCATCTTTGCCTGGTTGAGAGTACGAGTTTTTCCATTGATTATCCCAGTCTAAACCTGGGCGCGGTCCTCGGTTTCTAGCCGCGAAGGATATGCCGCATGCCCTCCGGCATTTCTATACTCATCTCAAGCAAGCCGCCCACAACGCGCTTTCCTTCTTGATCTGTCCGATACCAGGGCTCTTGGCGGATGAGCTTTTTCTTGCCGGCTTTTTCAACGCTGTAGGTATTCGCCCTGTCCTCTTCCATCATCTGTTTCATCATGGCGACTGAATTCGGGTTGTGGCAGTCGAAGAGGTTTTTGCCTATAAGGGAGGCCCCGCCGTCCTTGTCGAACTGTCGGCATGATGCTGGATTCATGTAAAGAATAATTCCCTCGCGGTCGCAGACGGTGAGGGGGCAGGCGATATCGAGAAACTGGCTAAAGTCGGGTTGTGGCTGATCCATGCCCAAAAGCTAGGAGATTTTCGCATTCTCCGCAAGCCCTTGGAAGAGAATCCCAGAGAACCCAGAGAACCCAGAGCACCCAGAGAAGCCAGAGAACCCAGAGAACCCAGAGAACCCAGAGAGCCCAGAGGGAAGCCTGCCTACTTTTTCTTCTCTGGAACTCTGGGCCTCCGGGTTTTTAAAAACAGAGAGAATCCCAGATAGCCCAGAGAGGAAAAAAACAGCCCGCCAGAGCTAACCGGCGGGCTGACAGTATGCGTGAAATGGCGCTAGACGTTGCGGTAGAAGAGTTCTGAGGTTTCCTTGAGCCAGGAGATCTTCGCTTTGTCAAAGGCTCCTTCCTTGATGCGCCAAGACCAGTTATGGGCGCCTAAGGTAGAGGGGGTGTTCATTCTGGCTGTATCACCTAGGTTGAGGATGTCTTGCATGGGGAATATCGCCCAACGCGCTACAGACTTGAGGGCCTCGAAGATGAGCGCCTTAACCTGGTCTGGGCTCTTGTGGCCTAGGTATTGGTCTATGTATCCCAGCTCAAGCTCTGATGCCTTGCCTTCCAGCCAGCCGCGCAGGGTATCGTTATCGTGGGTGCCGGTATAGACGACGGTATTGGGAGCGTAGTTGTGGGGGAGGAAGCTGTTGTCGGTTGACAGGCCCTTGCCGGATTCCGCCGCGTTAAAGGCAAACTGAAGGATGCGCATGCCGGGCAGGTCGAAGTCGTCTCGGAGAGCGTGAACCTCCGGGGTGATGAAGCCCAAGTCTTCGGCGATGATGGGCAGATCGTGGCCCAGCTCCTTGCGGAAGGCTTCGATGATGTCGTGGTCCGGGCCCTTGCGCCATTCGCCCTTGCGCGCTGTTTTTTCCCCAAAGGGGATTGCCCAGTTGGACTCGATGCCGCGGAAATGGTCTATGCGCACGATGTCGTACATTGCTAGAGCGGCCTCGACGCGCTTGATCCACCATGCGTAGCCTGAGGCCTTATGAACCGGCCAGTTATAGAGGGGGTTGCCCCAGAGCTGTCCGTCGGCGGAGAAGTAATCCGGCGGAACGCCGGCGACATCGGTGGGAATGCCCTCTTTGTCCAAGAGGTAAAGTTCCTTATGCGCCCAAACGTCTACGGAGTCGTAGGCAACGAAGATGGGAATGTCGCCGATTATCTTAATGCCCTTGCCGTTGGCGTAGGACTTGAGGGCCGCGAGCTGACGGAAGAAGAAGAACTGCAGGACGGCGCGGCACTCGATATTGCACGCGTTATCCTTTTTCCAAGCGGCAATGGCCTTGGGCTCGGCGAGGGCCAGATCCTTAGGCCAGTAATTTGCCCACATGGCGCCAAAGACGTCGGCCTTGATTGCCAGCTCGGTGTAGTGTTCCTTAATGCTCATGAAGAGGGCGTAATCATCTAGCCACTCCGCGTTCTTCTTTCTGAAATCCTCATATTCCTTCTTTTGGGCGGCTGAGGCCTTATCTAGGAATTTTTCCGCCGCTTTGAAGAGGAGGGGCTTTTTCCAGTAGAGGACCCAGCCATAATCCACCCGTTCTGGGGGGAAGGCGGGAATATCGCCGATATCGGCGTCGGAAAGCCAGCCATCCTTCTTAAGGAGCTCCGGGGCGATAAGGAGTTCATTGCCGGCGAAGGTGGAAAATGATTGATAGGGAGAGTCTCCATAGCCGGTTGGGCCGAGGGGGAGTACTTGCCAAATGCTCTGACCGGCCTGCTTGAGGCTGTCAGCGAAGGCAAAGGCCTGGGGCCCCATGTCACCGATTCCATAGGGACCGGGTAAGGACGTGATATGGAAAAGTATCCCGCTGTGTCGACTGCTGTTCATGCTGAAGGCCCCCCTTATAGGTACGTCAAGCTAAAAAAATTAAAAGAAACGACGGCCAGGGTCGCGTTCCGCGGATTATACGACGCTAAACCGTTTTATTCAAGATTTTTCTTCCGTACGAGCTAGGCCCCGGCTTTTAGCCGCCGGCTCTTAGCCGCCGGCTCGGGGCTGAACCACGGATTCCCTAACGACAAGCTCCGCCGGCATGAGTCGGTGATAGGCCGAGCCCTTTTCCATAAGGGCGAACATGACTAGCCCGGCTTCAAAGCCCTTGTTGTAGCCCGGCTGGCGTATGGTGGTGAGAGCCGGACGGATGATGCCAGCCATCTGGATATCGTCAAAACCGGCTACGCTGATGTCTTCCGGGACGCGGATGTTTTTTTCTTGGCAGGCCACGTAAAATCCGAGGGCTATGATATCGGCGAGGGCGACAACAGCTGTCGGTATGTTGCCGGTGAGGATCTCCATTCCCACCCGGTGCCCGCCCTCTACGGAGCATTCGGTTTGGAAGATGCTGAGGTCGGCCAGCTTAAGGCCCTTTTCCGCCAAGGCGCGCTCAAAACCGGCTACCCGCTTGTCTCGCACTAAGGAAAACTGGTCTTCCGGATGGATGACGTTGGCGCTTTCAAACTCGATAAGGGCTATTTTGCGGTGTCCGAGGTCGAGGACGTAGCGCATGAGGATGTAGCCGGCGCGCTCATCGTCAATCCCAATATTGATGGTACGGTCGGTAGCCGTGCCGTCGATAGTCACAAAAGGCAGGTGGCGCTTCATAAGGAACTCTATTATCTTCATGTCCGAGTCTACGCCGATTGTGATAAGTCCATCCACCAAAGCGTTTTGGGCCGCTTCCATAATGCGCCCCTTTGCCGGGGGCACGATGGTCAGGGAAAAGTTGTGCTTGTGGCAAACGGCGCCGATTCCCTGGATAAGCTCGGTGAGGTAGGGGTTTGAGAGGGCAAAATGGATGGGTTGGGGGAGGAGGAGGCCGATTGTCCCGATTTTCTTGGTAATAAGGGTGCGGGCGACGGGATCGGGGACATAGCCCAGTTCAGTCGCTATCGTTAAGACCCTTTCCCTCGTTTCCGCCGAGATTTTACCCGGATCGTTAAAGGCGAAGGAGACGGTCGTTTTGGAAACCCCGGCACGCTCCGCTATGTCCTTTATAGTAATCCGCATTGGCCGCCCCACTTCTTGATTCGAACCACGTAGGGATTCGGGAAATCTATATAAGATCGATAGAAGTTCGTTTTTTGGAGAAATACTCAGGAAGTATAGGGGCGGTTTACTAAACCGGTCAAGTGAAATTTTTTACCAAAAAGCTAAAAATGCCAAATCTAATGTGAAGGAGATGCGTTTTTGGGGGAAATCGGGGTAGTTTCCGTCTGTTTGCTTAACAACTGCCCATGTCTGACGATAAATGCGCGTTTTTAGGCAAAGGGAACTTGCGTGAACACTAAAACGGTTTTATAATACCGCGAACGAGTTTACCGTTGGTAGCATGCTCGTAGAACAACAAGGAGGAATTTTGTGAAGAAGGTTATATTCGCACTCATGATGGTGCTCACAGTCGCGATGTCATTTGTCGCCCTGTCCTGCGCCAAGACCGGAGTGGAGCTTGAGCTCTACTACTACAAGCAAGAGAATCAGGAAGGGCTGCAGAAGCTCTTGGCCGCCTATACCGCCGCCAATCCCCTGGTTACCTTCAAGACTCTGATCATCCCGAACGACGCGGACGCCACCATGTCCACCCGCGCCGCCCAGGGTCAGCTCTCCGACATCCTGCAGATGCAGTCCTACTCCCGCGTCTTCGAGTATGCCCAGAAGGGTTACCTTGTAGACCTCTCCAAGAAGCCGGTTATGGGCAAGGTTATCGACGGCGCCAAGGCCGCTGTTACCTGGGAAGGCAAGCAGTGGGCGCTCCCCATGGATTTTGCCGGTATCGGTATCATCTACAACAAGGACATCTTCGCCAAGTACGGTCTCTCCGCTCCCACCACCTACGCCGAGCTTGAGAACGTGAACAAGGTTCTTAAGGCCAACAAGGTTACCCCCTTCGCCGGTCTCCTCAAGTCCAACTGGTCCATCGGCCACTTCATCACCCTGGTCCAGACCAACCTCTTGGCCGAGAAGGGAATTGACCCCGTAGCCTTCATTGCCGACATGAACGCCGGCAAGACCTCCTATGGCGTCGTCGACACCGCCAAGCTCTTCTCCATCATTGACGACTACCGCGCCAACATGGACAAGAATGCCGAGGAAATGGACTGGAACGAGCAGCAGGCTGCTTTCGCCGAGGGCAAGGCTGCCATGATGGTTCAGGGCCTCTGGTCATACGGCGCCGCCATCGGCACCAACCCCGCCCTCAACTGCGGTTTCGTTCCCTTCCCGGTTTTCAATGACGCTGCCAAGAACAAGTTCTACGCTGACGTAGACTCCACCTTCGGCGTGTCCGCCCAGTCCAAGCCCGCCAAGCGCGACGCCGCCCTCAAGTTCCTTGAGTGGCTGGCCAGCGACGAAGCCGTCAAGATCTGGATCAACGACTACAAGCTCACCTCCACCGTTAAGGGCGCCGACGCTTCCGCTTTGGGCGGACCCTTCGCCGACCTGATGAAGGGCGCTGCCGAGGGAACCTACCCCTGGGCTTTCTCCATGTACCCCACCGCCGTCTTTGAGGACGCCTGCAAGAATGGCGCTCAGGCTTATGTCTTCAAGAAGAAGGCAGCCGATCAGGTTATCGCCGACATCGACGCTATGTGGAAGGCCGAGGCCGCCAAGTAAGATTTCTTTCTGAAGGCTTCCGGGGCGACCCGGAAGCCTTGTGGGACGCGCACAATGGGCCTGACGCCCCGCGCGTCCCTTTTTTTTAAGCCATCAAGCCGATGGGCGGGGCCCGCGGCGCAGCCGAGAGGTTTTAAATGGTTCAGAGCAAGATCAGAAAACGACTCTATTTTATCCTCTTCGTCCTCCCTGCCTTTGCCTTGTACGCTCTTTTCTTCATTTACCCCTTCATCAACGGCGTACTGATATCCTTTACCAATTGGGACGGGCTAACGCCGCGCTCCCCCATATCCATGCCAAAGGATGAGTTTGAGTCGAGCATTCTTTCAAAGCTAAAAGGCAAATCGGACCGCAACTTCCTTCTTTCCATCTATACGCTGGAAGAAGGAGACGATTACTACCGCCGCGAGGCTTTGCGCGGGCTTAACCGCAGCAAGATCGATCTGCTTATGGGCAAGGTGGGCTATGAGCCCAAGCGCTATAAGAATGTCGGCCTTGGCAATTACGTAGACATTTTCACGGGGAAGTTGGAAAAGGATTTCTACCCCCGTTTTTACTCTAAGCTGAATTATTCCAAGACATCCTCTTTGCCCACGGAAATTCCCAAACGTAGCTATGAGCGGGATTTTATTTCTAAGCTTTCTGCCGAGGACCTTGTTTTAGCGCGAACCTTCTACGTGCTCAGGGACGATGAGTATGTTTTGGAGCAGGAAAAGTCGGAGCTTGCCTTTCGCAACCGGCTCTATAATTTGCCTGAGGTGATCAGCGCCAAGACCCTCAAGCTTGAGAGTATAGACGGTTTGGTTTCGGGCCTGCGCACAGCCGGCTTGGCGGAGGATCAACCTGCAAAGGAAGCTGCGCTTGCAAGATTTTTCTCAACGGAAAAGTTGAGTGTCACAAGCCGCACATTAGTAAGCGAAACCTCAGAGCTTATTTTTAATCTCGGAGTCTTCCGCAACCTCCTGGCGGAAACATGGGTTCAGGCAAAGTTCGATATGGGCGTAGCTGGCTTTACCGCCTTCTTCGCTATTATGACGGTAATATTCGGCAATCTCGTGGCCTTTGCCTTGGCTATGGCCTTGGATAGCAAGATCAAGAGCAAGAACGTGCTACGTTCTGTTTTCTTCCTTCCCAACGTTCTTTCCATGGTCGTGGTAGCCCTTATCTGGTCCTTCGTGTTCTTCCACTTCCTGCCCAAGCTGACTGGTATAAATACCTGGATGGGAGACCCGAATAAGACCCCCTGGCTCATCGTGTTAGTGGCCATCTGGCAGGCTGCCGGTTACTATATGGTTATATACCTAGCTGGGTTGCAAAACATTCCCACCGACGTTATGGAAGCCGCCACCATAGACGGTGCCTCCTGGTGGCAGCGTCTGCGCCATATCACCCTGCCCATGCTAGCCCCCGCCTTCACAATCTGCTTCTTTCTGAGCATAGCCAACGCGCTCAAGAGTTTCGACCTCATGTACGCCATGGTAGGTCCCTCAGGCTACGCATTGGGAACAGTGCCCCTGGTAATGGATATCTTCTTTGACGCCTACGCTAAAAAAGCCGCCGGCCTAGCCGCCGCCAAGGCCTTCGTTCTCTTTGCCCTAATCTTCCTTGTAACCGGCATACAGATAAAATATATGAGCAAGAAGGAGGTGCAACTGTGAGCGAAACAACGGAACTGGAGAATAAGGCTATTTGGGCAGGCATCGCCACCAGCATCCTGGAAGTTATCATGGTTGTCTTCGCCATCGTCTTTATCTTCCCGGCGCTCTTCGTTCTCTTGAGCGCCTTCAAGCCCGATGCCAAGATCGTAACCGATCCCTTGGCCTTGCCGACATCGCTTTATCTTAAAAACTTTGTCCGCGCGTGGACGGTCATGAATATACCAATAACCGTCTTGCGCACCCTCGCCATTACCGTTGGCGCGGTTTGCGGCA
>JBGSOB010000160.1:0-143589 GCA_041739325.1 Treponematales bacterium | reverse complement strand
GAGGGTCTGCATTTGTTCAAAAAGTGTAAAGTATGATCCTTGAGAAGTGTAAAGGATGATCCTTTACTGTACCAATCCTTCGCCGTTCTTCACGTAAGGCCACATTGTAGTATGATTCCGGATCATTCATTTCGTGCCATTCTTTGTAGGTTGGGGCCATCCCATCGGGATCTGTGTACCTAATCGGATTATTATTGCAGTAGCTATACCAATTGTGGGTGCAGCTAAGGTATTCGGCGATATTCACTTCTCCGGTGCTTGTGCTGCACGTTTCTTGGCGGTAATCGAGTTCTTGGAAGAGGGGGTCGGGGGTGAGGGCGGTTTTTCTTGTGGCGGATGTAGCTAATATTATTTTCATCGATTTCTGATTAATGAAGATGCTATGCCCTGAGATGGCCGCTGTCAAGCAATACTGCAAAGCCCTACCACGGAATCAGAAATCCAGAAAGACTAAGATGCGGCATACTGCTCAATTGGAGAAGAAAGATGCCCCCGCCCCATTCTCCTTGAAGGCCTATGCCGCAATCAAGAAAAAAGGGTATCATCTGCCCTGAAAGCCCAACCCACCTTGCAATGCCTGTGCCAAAAGATCCATATAAAAGCATAGGCTCAGTGCGCACGCATCCGCCAAGCCTCAGCTCAAGATCCGGTACGGGAATCTTATTGAGCATATACCAGGGATTGGAAATGCTCAGGCTCCCTCCATCAATTGAATTTGCAACAAAATATCTGGTCCAACCCCAATGAAAAATAGGATTCGCATCATCATTAAGGCGTTTTCCCTCGGTGGTGAGCACGAGGGGGTGAAAATCAAACCAGAGCTCATCTTGAGGGCTCAACCTGCTCTTAAATCCCAAGGATGGCATATATGCCAGAGTTTCACTGCCAAAGATAAGGCTTAGCCCTAGGTTTAAACTGGAAGTTTTATCGGGGGGAATCCTATATGCAGGTATACTGGTAGCGCAAGAAGAGAGTGCAAAAAGGATCCAAGCTAGTAGACAAAGCGCTACACTCAGCTGTAAGTATCTATATCTTTTTTTCATAAGCCTCTGAGCGCCGCCTTTTCACTCTTGTTCATCATTTCTCCTGAATCTTCGGGCTCGCCACGGAACCATTCTCTTTTAGCCTATTCCTTGGATGCTTACAAACTAGTCTGGTCTTCATTGAAACAGCTCAGGAATCACTGAAGTATTTCTTCAATTTCTTTCAACCGCATGTTTGCGTACGACTCTTCGTAAATATTTCCGTGGGCCTTGGCGTTATTGGCATAGGTGCGAAAATTGTTGATCACCTTGTATTCGTAACCTTCATACTGGATAAGTAAGGCGACAGATTCTTCCATATGGATGCGGGCAGATTTCCAGTCTTGTACAACCGTCTCGCTACACATCAGATCCAATAAATTCATGCCCAATAGCTCGTTTTTTGTTTCCTCATCGTCAGGTGGCAGGAGAACAAGATTTTCCGGGATAATCTCATCTTTCACAGCCTCACTCTTCAAGAGGGCGATCATGATTTTATAGATTTCTATTGCACGGGGTTGGCTCTCCGTATCAGCCTTATTATAAGCTATTCGCAATAGGATATTATTGTATTGATTAGCCTTAAGAGCTACAGCGTTTTGGGCACACCATTTTAAGAGATACTCGAATACAGCGCTTGAATCCTCAAAACGCTTCTTTTTCATGAGAGCTGCGCCGATTTTGAATATCTTATCCGCCTGAGGATCAATATCCTCTCCCCAACGCGTTAGGCTATCTTCAATTTTATACATGGTTTCAAAATCGTATTTTTTGGACAGTTGAGCCATGAGGTCTGTTGGCGCTGAACGCTCACCGCCTTTTTTATCGCAGGCCAAGAATGAGACCAAGATAAAAACTATTCCCAAGCTCAGGAAAAATATTTTTTTCATAGATACCTCCACTTTTAATCCACTTTAGGTCAGAAACTTACATGAAACATTAGAAATATAGCCCTTCCTCACTTCTCCCGTATCCTCGGGCTCGCCACCCATTCGTCCCATTCCGGCCCGTAGCCCTCGTAATGTATGAAGTGAAAACCTGAATCTTCCTTGAGGACCTTTGCCGGGTACCACTTCCCCGCCCACTCGACCATGACCGATTTTCCGGGCGCGATGCGGAGAAACTCAGGCAGCTTGAGCCTCTCTGGGCCCAGCCACTCGTCCCACTCGGCGCCCCAGCCTTGGTAGTGAACCAAAAACCTATCCCCGTCAGTCTTGAGAATGCGTACCGGGTACCACTGATTTTTATATTGGGCTAGGCGATACAGGGGGCGGACGCTTAAAAGCGGGGGCGATTCTGTCGCGAGAACGAAGCTGGCGGGAAAGGACTGGCTGCGATAACTTAGGGCAAGTTGTCTATCCGCGTTGCGCATATTTTCCGTCAGATAACTGGAAGCTGCGCCAATGCCTATGCGGCCAGAGCCAAGATCACCCTGTATCTTGCCGGCAAAGACATCCACCAAGGATTCGGTAAAGGTCCAGGCCCCGGTGGAAACGGAGGATGAGACTACCGAGGCAAGGACGAGGGCCCCCTTGCCTGCCTTGCTGATGATATCCGCCGCCTCGGAGAGGCCGCCCGAATAGCAACAGTCGCCCATGAGGATGACTCGCTCGCCCTTAAAGCCTTGGGCGATGTGCCGCCCCAACCAAGCGGCCGTAATGGTTCCGGCGGAAAGATTGTCATAGGGTAAGAAAGCCGTACTGCCATCGCTGCGGCTGCCATGGCCGCAGTAGTAAAAGATTAGGGTTTCACCGTGGGCGGATGCAGCCAGGGCGGTATCCAAAGCCTTAATGGAGGCGGCCTTTGTCGCCTGTCTATTCTTAAGGTAACTGATTCTGGCTTTAGGCAGGCCACGCGCAATAAGGACATCCACAAGGACGGCATCTGCCCTTCCTGCGTCCGGCCAGGTGGCAAGGGCTGAGTCTTCCCACTCAAGCACGCCTAAAAATACAGCCCGAGTGCTAGCTGGGTCCCAGGCTAAGGCTGCTGTTTGAGTAAAAGCAAAGCTTCCGAAGGAACAAAAGAGAAAGATGGCACAGAGGCGGGCGCGAATGAAGGGCTTCATAGCCTGCATTCTAAACCCGCCTCAGCATCTCGTAAACGCCCTATTTTCTCTTTCGTATGCTCGAACCGCCCGAGGTTTTTTCTTGCACTTGGGGGCTGCCTGAATATTCAAGATTGCTCGCGCCCGTCAAGTCTGCCTTAAGGCTGAGGTCAACGGCTCCCAACTTAACCTGGGATGCCCCATTTGCCTTGATATCGGCGTCTTCAAGCGTGCAATCCTCAAAGTTGAGGCGTGAAGCCCCGTTGATCCTGGCGCTTAAGCCGGTGGAACGCCCCTCGAGGTCAAAACTGGAGGCACCACCAAGCTCAATGGCGATATCGCTGAAGCTACCCTCAAGCCCTACCTTGGAGGCTCCGTTGGCGGACAAGCCCATCAGTTTGTAATTCGCCCGGCCCTTGAGCTTGGAGGCTCCATTTAAGTCGATAGAGAGCTCCGGGCCGCTAAAGCCCTCACTGATATCGATCTCCACCGCACCCGTCCCTTTGACAAGTTTGAGCTCAGGCATGCTTACCCGTACCACAAGCTTTTTTGGCCCCATAACGTTGGTACCGGATTTAAAACCCAGAACTAAAACCCCATTTTCAACCTTACTGAGGTATTTTGACTGTAAATTGGAATCTAGGGTAACCACGCAGGAGTAGCTATCACCCTTGCTTATGATGATGCGACCGGCCCCGGAGGCCTTAATACCCGAAAAGGCGCTTACCTTACGGTGCTCATCGACGATCTTTCCGTTACCGAAAGCCAGAGCGGCGAGGGCGCAGACGGCCCCGACTGAGAGAATGAGAGCGAAGAGTGATTTCTTCATGTGAAACCTCGTTTTCTAGGCTTAAGCCCGCTCACGCGTAATGGTCTTGGGTCAGCAAGCGCCCCGAAAGGCCGCAAGATAACTTCCCGCGCGGTGGCATCCGCAACGCGCGATGCCCCCATTTGAACGTGCCTGCCAAAGAATATAGCGCTTTTTGCCGTAAAAACCGAGGAAAAAATTAAAAACAAGCCTTACTTTAGGAATCCGTAAACTCAAGCATCCTGGAGATGGCCTTCCGCGCGCGGGAAGCGATTTCCTCATCAACCTTCACCTCAAAGCGCATATCCCTGAGAGCTTCATAGACCTTGTTGAGGGTGATCTTCTTCATGTTGGGGCAAATCATCATCCCTGGCAAGAGGGGATAAAATGCCTTACCTGGGTTGTCCTTTTGAAGGCGATACACCATGCCTTCCTCGGTACCGATGATGAATTCCTTTGAAGCCGAGCGGCTGACATAGCTTGCCATCTGCCCGGTGGAAAGGGCCTTGTCCGCCGCGTCTATCACCTCAAGGGTGCATTCCGGATGAACGAGGACCTCAGCTTTGGGGTGGAGATCCCTTGCCGCCTGAACATGGGCGGCCTGGATGCGGTTATGGGTGGGGCAAAAGCCCGGATGGATGATAAAGGGCCGGCCGGCCTCCCGGGCGGCGTAGGCGGCAAGGTTCTTGTCCGGCACGAATATCACTTCTTCTTGGGGCAGGAAGGCCTTAAGGGCCAAATCCACGGCATTGGCGGAAGTGCAGCAGAGATCGCACTCGGCCTTAACCTCCACGGAGGAATTGACGTAACACATGAGTTTAGCGGCCGGATGGGCCTCTTTAAGAGCCTTCAGCTGTGTCAGATTGAGCATGTCGGCCATGGGACAACCGGCGCCCGGATCCGGTATAAGCACGGTTTTTTCCGGGGATATGATCTTTGCCGTCTCGGCCATGAACCACACGCCGCAAAAAACGATGACGTCAGCCTTGGTTTTACCGGCTTCTATGGAAAGGCCCAGTGAATCACCGTTGTAGTCGGCTATATCCTGCACCTCGGGCAGCTGATAGTTATGCGCCAGAATGACGGCATTGCGCTCCCGCTTGAGCCTTTTGATTTCTGAAACGATGTCCATGCTGACCTCTTGCCATGAAGATACGCGGGCAGGCCCCGGCCGTCAAGCGCGCAGGGGAGGCCGCCCGTTTACAGGAAGCCCCTTCTGGACTAGAATAGGGGAAAGAACATGAACAAAGACGAAATAGAATTCCGCCGGCAGATAGAGGAATACTACCTACCGCACCAGCTCATCTCCGCCATCATAGAATCAGGGGCCATTCCCAAGGATTCCACCGAGGCACTAGTAGGTATCGGTTTTGTGGACATAGCCGACTACACCTGGTTGGCAAAGTTTCTCTCTCCTTCGGAAAACCAAGCGATTTTAGACGGGCTCTTCGTTGCCTTCAATATCGTCCTACGCAAACGCCACGCCTACCTCAACAAGATAGCCGGCGACTCCATCATGTTCCACTTCGGCGGGCCCATAGACCGCAAGATCCGCAGCCTCCACATTGACGCCCAACGCAAGGCTATCGCCCAAAGCCTCTTCCATACCTGCGTTGAGCTGCAGCGCGTCTGCGTCCTCTTCAACGAAGCCAACGAATCCTTCCTCCAGGTAGCCAAAGACAAGGAATCGGTAGAGGCGATGCGCCGCGCCTTCGACATCATCCGCAGCCTGCGCACCAACATCTTCATCTCGCAGTCCATAAACGCCCTCTACCAGGTGCGGGTCCGCGTGGGCGCAAGCATCGGCGAGGTGACTATCGGCAACTTCGGCCCCAAGGGCGGCAGGCACTGGGACGTGATCGGCATACCGGTTATCCAGGCAAAACGAATGGAATCCACCGCCCCGGTCGGCGGCCTGCGCATCTCCAAGGAATTCTTCGACATCCTTCAGCAAACCGGCATTGACCAAAACTACTACCGCCTCTTCAAGGAAGAGGCTACGGAACGCAAGGGTTGCTTTTCCGACATTCTGCCGGAAGAGCTTTTTTCCTTCCGCCGCGTCAGCCTCAAGGAAAAATCCGGCGCGGAATTCGACACCTACTCGGTGCAGGTAGACCCGCTTTTGCCAGAGCGTATCACCAAGCAGGCCCGTCTACTTCTGGCCAAGGGCGAGGACGGCATAGAGCGCATCATCTCCTTTATCCAGTACTATCGCGGCAGCCGCTTTATCATCAACTCCATCGAGGCCCTCTTCAAGCAACAGGACATCACCATCAACAGATCGGGCCTCCTTAAGCTCCTTGACCCGCGTCGCTACCGCCACATCTACGCCGAGGAGGGCAACGACCCGACCCGCGCCGCTTACCGCATAGACCAAGAGTTCGGGCTCTTTGCCCTCATGCAGCGCTTGGGAAGGATCCAGGACGTGATAAAGCACGACCCCCGCATCGTCCCTAAAAACCGCCCCTTTATAGACCAAAACTCCTACCTGACCGGCATCTTAAGCACTGCCCGCAAGGCTTATGCCCTAAAAACCACCTATATCCGCCGCCGCGCTTGGTTCCATAACTTCCTCTACCCCATGACCTTCATGTACATGCGCGCGGCTATGCTGGAATACCAAGCTAGGGTCCACGATCTTGGCAAGGAGCTACCCAAATGAACGCTCTTTCAAGCGGGTAAAGCAGCAATTCCTACCTTGCATTTTTACACGCTTTTTTCCCCCTCCCCTGGTAAAGGGGCAATAAGATGATATACTTTAAGCAAGAGTAGTCTTGCCGGGAAGAGTTCTTCCCCAGCTTGTTCACAAGCACTGAACCCAGGCGAGACAGCTCGAATCTGGCTTAGGAGGTTTTTAATATGAAAATGAAACACGCCATCGCAACCCTCATCGTCGCCCTGCTACTGGTGGTGAGTCTCTCATCCTGCGACATCATCATTCGCCTTTTTGGTAGTGTACCCGATCCAAACCTTACCGGCCCTAGCTTCTTACAGAATGGGGAGGCTGGGACCTTCGATTCAGGAATCAGCGCTGATGAAGTTGAAGAAAACGACCTCACGCTATCATGGTATGTCAATGACGTCCTTCAAACTTCCCTCGATCCCGATACGATACAGGTTAAACTTGTTTTAAGGCCTGACAACTCCCAGGATTACACTTTACGCGTTGTTGTCAGCGATGGAGACGACGAAACTGAAGATAGCATGGGCGTTACCATAGGAGCACCCAATTTTAGGATCCAAAATAATTCTGGAGTCTCGGTGTGGTATGTGTATATGAAATCGATTACTTCAAGCACTTGGAGCACTGACATACTCGGAAACAGCACTATCAGCACCGGCTATTATATGAATTTCTATATTAACCCTGGTACCTATAACTTTCTTGCTTCCGATCAGAGTGGAGATATCACCTGGGGGCCCAGCGCCGATATAACCACTAGTACAGGAATAATGACTTGGATACTGGGCACTGTCCAAGCGAATATTTTACCGGAAAAGATAAACCCCGCGGAGCTTTTACTGGCTTTATAGCCTGAGGTATTTCTTCGGAAACTGTTTCTTTCTCTCAATTTAATATGGCCGTCCTTCCTAAGGGAGGACGGCCTTTTCTCTATACCTTCCCCGCTTTTTGTGCCACTATGGCCCCAATGCAATACCACGCGCGTTTTACCCCCTCCGGCAGGGTCATTCTCAACAGATCATCCGTGCGTTACCTCTTTTCCATCATCTTTTTTATCCTCAGCCTCGGCTTTTTCTTGGCAAACCGCTTAATGGACGCCGCCATCTTCTCCTTTTCCGGCCTAAGCCCCCTCCTCCCCCTTGCCCTCTGCCTCATCTTCGGCTCGGCATCCCTCATCATCCTCCTTAACCGCGGCACCCCCTCACGCATCGTCGCCGACGGTGAGGGCCTCATTCTGATCCAAGCCGGAAAAAACCTCCGTGTGCCCAAGGCTGAAATTCTCGCCGCCAAAGCGGTGGATACCATGTCCCTGGACCTTGAGCATACTTCGGCAAAACGGGCTATCAGCCAACGTGTCCTCTTGGAACTAAAAAGCGGCACTACCCTTCCCGTCATGGAAACGGCAAACGGGAACAAGGCAAAGCGCTATGTGCAAAAGCTCAATGAAGCCCTAGACCACGGGCCGGTATATAAAAAAAAAGGCGGTATTCTGACAAAACTCGGCTCCGCCGGAGATCTGAAACATGGCGCCCTTAGCCTTTTTAGGAAAGAGGAAAACGCCACCATCCTTACCCTACCGATAAAGTTCGACCCGGCATCCTTCCTTATGGGCGGAGGCGCCCTTTCCGGCTTTGGCATCATCCTCTTTGCCATCCTGCCCGGAAAGATCGAGAGCACCATCCTCATCATGTCCTTTGGCATCTGGGGCCTCTTTTGCCTATCCTTTATCGCTGCCTTCTTCCGCGCACTCCTCGGTCGGCAGGAGCTAATATTCGGGGAGCGAAACCTCGAGTGCCACCGCCACTTCTTGGGCATGGGAATACCCGTTCAGACCATGCCCCGCGCGGAAGCCGCCAAGGTCATCCTAGACCTCGAGCAGGGCAGTCTCTCCATCATTTCAAAGGAACTCAAGCGCATCCTCTCTGAATCCCCCCAGGGTCAGATGGGGGAAAAGCTAGGGGAACTCTTGGGGGGCAGATCCATCCGCATGAACCTCTCGGCCCTGCGCTGGTGCGAACGCCTTGAGCTAGAACGCCGCCTTAACGATATCCTGGAAATTAGCGAGTCCGGCACAGCAATAAAAAAGCCACGCGCGGATTCCCTTGAATAAGCCTTAGCCAAAATCCTTCTACGGAAAATAAGGCCTAGAGCGTTCTCTATCAAGTATCATCTTGCAATTGATTTTGCTTTCTTGTATTGTTGTCTACTATAGACACAAGGAGTAGTCCGTGATGAGCGATAGTGTAAAAACAAAGAGTCTTTTCGGCCCGGCAAGCTTTTACAAACAAGCCCTCTCCATTGCCATGCCGGTCATGCTGCAGCAGCTCATCATGAATCTCGTCTCCCTCATAGACAACTTCATGGTCGCCGGCCTCGGTGACGCAAAGATGGCGGCGGTCAACGTTGCCAACCAACTCAACTTCGTTTTCTTCGTCCTCACCTTCACCCTTTGCGCCGCCGGCGGCATCTTCCTCTCCCAGTTCAGAGGGGCGCAGAACCCGGAGGGGATGCAGCAAGCCTTCCGCTTCAAGCTCATATTAAGCAGCCTGATATCGATCATCTATATGGGGCTCTGCCAGCTCTTTCCCAAATTCCTCATCGGGATCATGACAAAGGGGAATTCCGCCCAAGCGGAAATCGTGGCCCACGGCGCCCAGTACCTTAAAATCGTTTCCCTTATGTGGCTGCCCTTCGGCTGGAACGTATCCATGGCCTCTTCCTTTAGAGAAACGGGGAATACTAAGCCGCCCCTCTATTTTTCCATTGCCGCCACCCTAGTCAATACCGTTTTTAACTGGCTTCTCATCTACGGAAATCTCGGCGCGCCACGCTTGGAAATTCTCGGCGCAGCCGTAGCCACGAACCTGGCGCGCGGAGTGGAATTCGTCCTTTTTGTCGTTTATGCACGCATAAAGAAGCCGGAATTCTTCTTTCGCGTTCGCAATCTCTTTAAGCTTAACCTCAAGATATTCTGGGCCGTCTTTGGGCGTTCTTGGTTGATGATCTTCTCCGAATTCACCTGGGTAGTCACCGAAACCGTGACTACCGCCGTCTATAATGGAAGGGGCGGCGCCGATGTGGTTGCCGGTTTAGCCGCAGGTTGGACTATAGCCAACGTGTTCTTCCTTGTCTTCGGCGCCATCCATACGGCTACCGGCGTTATCGTGGGCGCGACCCTCGGCGCCGACCGCTTGGACGAGGCCCGGCAAAAAGCGCGCTGGATCAAGTCCGGAGCCTTCGTCTTCGGCGCCTTCGTGAGCGTCTTCGAATTCGCCTCCATCCTCGTCATACCCCTGGTATTCGGAAATCTTTCGTCGGAAGCACGTGGAGTAACCGCCGGCCTCATCGCCCTTATCGCCTGCTACATGCCCCTCTGGTCACTGCTCAACGCCCAGTTCGCCGTTGCGCGCTCAGGCGGAGACGCCATCATGGGCTTCTTCGTAGACGTAGTCATCAACCTGCTTATCTTCATCCCCTCGGTCTTTCTCCTTGCCCACTTTACGCCCCTCAGCCCCGTCTTTATCTTCGGCCTCGTCAAACTCTCTGACATCCTCAAGGCGGCAGTAGCCCAGTGGTGGCTCAAAAAAGAGCGCTGGGTAGTAAACTTGGCCAAGGCCCACGCGCAGGAAGAGCCGGCCTAGGCTTTCAACGGATTCTCGAAGCTAGGGGTCTCCCCGCGCAGGGGATTTAGATGGGGGCGTTGGGGGTTGCCCGCGCCTGAGCATAGCCTGGCTTAATAACGTCATAGATAAGCTTGACGCGCGCGTCATAGCCGATGAAGGCGGACTTCATGGCATTGATGGTGATGCGCTCTAAGTCCGCGCAACGCAAGCCAAAGTGCTTCACGGCCAGTTCCATCTCCTTGCTCAAGTCCGTCCCGCTCATAAGGCGGTTGTCGGAGCAGAGCATGACGCGGAATTGGTTCTTATAAAAAACGATAAAGGGATGTTGTTCTATAGACTCGGCCGCCCCAGTCTGGATATTGGATGAAAGACAGCATTCAAGCGGCATTCGCCGGTCGCGCACGAATTCCGCCAGGTAGCCCATCTTGGCAATCTTCCCATCACTCACCTGCATATCTTCGATAAGGCGGGTGCCATGGCCGATGCGGTGGGCCCCGCACATTTGAATAGCCTGCCAAATGGACTGTGGGCCAAAGGCCTCCCCGGCGTGGATGGTGATGTTGAAATTCTTGTCGCGTATGAATTGAAAGGCTTCTAAGTGGCGCTTAGGCGGATGTCCGTTTTCATCGCCGGCTATATCAAAGCCCACCACCCCTTGGTCGCGATAGGCAACGGCAAGCTCAGCCGTTTCCAAGGACGTGTCCGCGCCCATATTGCGCAGGGAACAAAGGATAAGCCCGTACTGCACGCCGGTTTTTTCACTCCCGCGACGAAGTCCACGCAGAACGGATTCCACGACCTCTTCCAAATTTAAACCCTTGTCGGTGGAAAGGATAGGCGCAAAGCGTATTTCCGCGTAGACGACTCGTTGGGCGGCAAGATCCTCCACCGCTTCAAAGGCAACCCGCTCCAAGGATTCCTTGGTTTGCATGAGAGCGCAGGTAAGGGAAAAGCCCTCAAGGTAGAGGGCCAGACTGCGCCTGTCCGCGCCACGCCTAAACCAAGCCCCCAGTTCTTCTGGATCCTGGCTGGGCAAGCTAAGCCCCACATCCTTTGCAAGCTCTATAATCGTTGCGGGTCTGAGACCCCCGTCTAAATGATCGTGAAGCTCTACCTTGGGCAGGCGTTTGATAAACTCGTTTAATTCCATGCCTAGAGTATACGCCCATTTATCAAAAAAGTGAAAAGCTTCTTGCCCACTTTACTATACGGGTGTATAGTGCTTTATGGACTTGGCAGAAAAGCTTTCCATCCTCGCCGGCGCCGCTAAATACGATGCTTCCTGCGCTTCCTCCGGTTCGGATAGATCCAGCACGGATAGATCCGCTTCTACCGTCAAAAAGGGATTGGGCGCCACGGTTCCCTCGGGGGTTTGCCACAGCTGGACAGGTGATGGCCGCTGTGTCTCCCTCCTCAAGGTCCTCTACTCCAATGTCTGCCGCTTAGACTGCGCCTACTGCCTCAACCGCGTATCCAACGATATCCAGCGCGCCTCCTTTAGCACCGAAGAGCTCGTTCGCCTTACCATCGCCTTCTATAAGCGGAATTATATTGAGGGCCTCTTTCTCTCATCAGGCGTTTTTTCAGACCCCGATATCGTCATGGCCCGCCTGGTGGATTGCGCGCGCCGCCTGCGTCGCGACCAAGGCTTTCAGGGCTACATACATCTAAAAGCCATTCCCGGCTGTGGGGAAAAACTCATGCGGGAAGCCGCGCTTTGGGCGGATCGGCTTTCCGCCAACATCGAGCTCCCCACGGAGACAAGCCTTCGCGCCCTTGCCCCGCAAAAAGAGGGCAAGGTCATTTTAAACTCCATGCGTTTTCTCCGCGACGGCAAGGAAGAGGCCGATGCGGATTCCTCCAAGCCCGGTTTTAGCGGAAAAAAATCAGCCCTCCCCTTTCTCCCGGCCGGGCAAAGCACCCAGCTCATCATAGGCGCCACGGAAGACACGGATTCCTCCATCCTCAAGCTTTCATCCGCCCTCTACGGCAAGATGCGCCTTAAGCGCGTCTACTATTCAGCCTACATCCCCGTCAGCACTGACAAACGCCTTCCGGATATCGCCGCCCCCCTGGCGCGTGAACACCGCCTCTACCAAGCAGATTGGCTCATTCGCCTTTACCGCTTTTCCATCGATGAGCTCTTGGACCCACGGCAAGAAAATCTCGATGCGGATATAGACCCAAAACTTGCCTGGGCCCTGCGGCATCCCGAGTGCTTCCCCATCGACATCCAGAAGGCTGATTTTGAAAATATCCTGCGGGTACCCGGCATAGGCATCATCGGTGCGCGGCGCATCCTGGAATCTCGCCGCGCCCGTCTTTTACGCTGGGAAGACCTACCCAAACTCGGCATCAGCCTCAAACGCGCCGGCTACTTCATCAGCCTTGTCGGCAAAGCTGATCCCAAGACCCCAAATGATCCGGCCATCCTGCGCGCCCTTCTTGCCGATAGCCCGAAAGGGGAGTTTTCTGGCCAAGGGGAGAAAAAAATCCAGGGCATTAATAAGGCACCGCGCCTAAAAGCGGAGGCCTTCCAATCCCAGCTTCAATTTGCCTTTTAGCCGGCTCAATGAAAAACTTAAGTTTGGAAACCATTCTTGTTTACAGACAAAGCTTCGATTCCTTTCTCAACGCCCTCGAGAGGGCCCTCGCTTTACCGGCGGTTGTTTTCCAATGCGAAGGCCGGCCCCCTCAAAGTCCGAGCCCGACACAGGGAGATCTTTTTTCCTGCGCCCAGGCTTGCCCAGAATATGGAAGACAAAGGCTAGCGATAGAGACTAACCCCCAAACAGCAGAGCTGTTTTTACAGCGAATATCAAAAGCCTACCCTGAGTCTACGCAAGAGCTCCGCTTGGCCTTTAAAAGCGAGCGTCCCCTTGAGATATCCGCCCTCTCCTACCTGCGCCTTGCTTTTAGCGGGGAACTCCGAGGCTTGCGCGATGAAGCTGACCCGGATGTAAAGGCGATACGTTCAGCGGCGCGCTCCGTAGCCCGCGAAATCCATGCCTTTATGGGGATTCTGCGTTTTGAAGTAGCTAGTGAGGGCGTTTTTGAGGCGCACTGTGAACCCGACTTTGATATCCTTGAAGAATTATTGCCCCACTTTTGCGCCCGCTTCGGGTCTTCCCCTTTCCGCATCATCGATTTGAAACGGAAAAAGGAAGTCAACAATTTGATTTTGCAAGAGCTTCCAGCTAAGGCCGATGGCCTGACGGAGGGCCTCGGGGAAGAGCTCAGTCCTCAAGAGATTAAGGCCCTCTGGCGCGGTTTTTACGCCTCCGCGGAAAACCCCCAGCGGCGCAACCCACAGCTCCGTCTCCAGCACATGCCGCGCCGCTACTGGAAGCATATTACCGAGCTCAATGAAGAGACTGAAGGGGACGACGGATGCATACGATGAGCGGGTAAAAACGATTCGCGGGACGCATCAGCCCGCGCAATTTACTCCTGCCTCAAATTCCGGATTTGCCCCTCACTTCAGGGCCAGCCAAAACGCTCAAGGTCGACGATTCCCCCAGGGCTCACCTCTACCCCCTCGGCAAGAAGTAGCTGACGCTGTTCTTCAAAGCCTTCAGACAGCAAGGCTATGCGGGCGCTTCCTCGCTTTGGCCCTTGCGCGAGAACACGGTGCCAGGGAAGGCCGGAAATTCGGCTGCGTGAATGGAGGACGCGCACAACCTGTCGCGCGCCGCGGGGAAATCCGGCTAGAAGAGCTATACGCCCATAGCTGCTCACTCGCCCGCAGGGGATAGAAGCAAGGGCTGCCTCAATCAATCTTGTACATTCGCTCATTTTTGCGCCCCTCCTCTTTTTCCGTCTTACCTGAGCAGCCTCTAGCGGATTATCAGCTCTAACGCCCTGGAATACAAGCGCGTTTGAATGCTAGTCTCCTGGCCATGGATAGAACCGTGTACGTCATCGGCCACCGCAACCCCGACACCGACTCTATCGTGTCTGCCGTGGCCTACGCCCATCTTAAAAGGGCCCTGGGCATGAAGGGCTGCGTTGCCGCCCGCGCCGGCAACGCAAACCCCCAAACAGAATACGTTTTTGAGCGTTTTGGCATTCCCCTGCCCATCTTCCTCACTGACCTCATACCAAAGGTAGAGCACTACTTGGATGAGGACAGCTTACGCGTGCCTATAGGCCTTCCCCTGTGGGAAGCCTTAAGCCTTATGCAGACCCATGATCGCAAGGCCATACCCATCGTCAATCCGGATGGAAGCTACCACTCAACCCTCCATTACGGAGCCTTCGCCCAGAACCTCATTAAAAAGATAAACCCACATAAAAAAGCCGTCATTTCCACCAGTTTAGGCCGCATCATTTCCACTATCCAAGCTCAGGCTATCTGCGTCTTCGACCCTCAGGAGATATTCCGCGGCCACTTGGTGGTAGCCGCCCTAGAAACGGAAAGCTTCAAGCGCCACTTGGCTGCGGAAGACCTTAATTCAGCCATCGTCCTAGTGGGAGACCGCGGCGATATCCAACGTTTTGCCATTGAATCCGGCGTCCGTGCCCTCATCATCACCAATGGAAACATGATAGATAAGGAGCTGCGCGAACTGGCTGAAACAAAGCGGGTATCGGTGCTTGTTTCCCCCTACGACACAAGTTCCACATCCCTCCTAACCATCTACTCCACCCCGGCGGAGACGATGTCGGACCCGGACATCCAGCCCCTCTCCAACCACGAGACGATACGCCGCGCCCGCGCCGCCCTTGCATCCTCCCCCAGCCGCTCCGTCCCCATCGTAGACGACGCGGCTAAGGTAATCGGGCTCTTCACGGAAAGCGACCTCTTAAGCGAACCCGATATCGACATCATTCTCGTGGACCACAACGAGCTTTCGCAGGCAATTGAAGGCGTTGAAAATTTCCGCGTGCTGGAGGTTATCGACCATCATCGCATCGGCAGTCTCGTAAGCCGCGAGCCTATCACCTTCATAAACCGCGTCGTCGGCTCCACCTCCACTATCGTCGCCGGCATGTACCGGGAAAATCGCCTTCCCCTGCCCCTGGATATCGCCTCCATACTCCTGTGCGGCATACTCTCCGACACCCTGGGCCTGCAGTCCGCCACTACGACAGAGACGGATCGCGATTGCGCGGAATACCTTTCCGGCATCGCCAAACTGGAGATCCAGATGCTGGCGCGGGACATCCTGGACTCAGCCAGCCAAATATCATCAAAGAGCGCCCAAGAAATCATCGGGATGGACATGAAAGAATACCAATCCAAGGGCCATTCCTTTACCATCAGCCAAGTTGAGGTGAACTCCCCCCAGGAGATTATGGAAAAAGCGGAAGAGGTTTTCCAAGCCCTAGCCCGCGCGCGAGAACGCCGAGGATTTCTGTTTTCAGCCCTCATGGTTACCGACATAACCGAGCTTTCCAGCCTCCTCTTTGTGGAAGGAGAAAAGGAATTCCTATCCCTCCTGCGTTACCCGAAGCAGGCTGAGGGAATCTTTGCCCTCAAGGACATCCTCTCCCGTAAAAAACAGCTCCTGCCCGTCTGTATCGAGCTTGTGGAACGCTACGCCGAACTCTAGCAGGGCAGTCTGGAATCCAGCCGTGGAAAAGGCTATACTGCCCTCATCGATATCGGTTTCCCAAGGAGAGCGAGATGGCAGCATCTAAGGTTTTTTTCACGGATATGCGGGCTCGCCCCGGGCAAAATACGGTGGACAAGCTTGAAAAGCTTTTACGCGCCTCAGGCTTCCTTAGCTTGGATTACAAGGACAAATTCGCCGCCATCAAGATTCATTTTGGGGAGCCGGGTAACACATCCTATATCCGGCCCAACTACCCCACCCGGGTTGCCAAGCTTATAGCGGAGGCGGGGGGTAAGCCCTTTCTCACGGACGCGTCGACCCTCTATTCGGGCAGGCGCGCCAACGCCATCGACCACCTCTACGCCGCCGCGGAAAACGGTTATTCGGAATCCAGCGTACACTGCCCTATTATCATTGCCGACGGCCTCAAAGGCACCGAGTACCGCGAGATTCCCATCGGCCAGAAACACTGCAAGACTGCCAAGATCGCCTCGGCCATCGCCGACGCCGACATCCTCATTTCCATCAACCATTTCAAGGGTCACGAAATGACGGGCTTCGGCGGCGCCCTCAAAAACCTGGGCATGGGCTCAGGTTCCCGCGGCGGTAAGCTCGAGATGCATTCAGCCGCCCAACCCATTTTTATGCGGGAAAAATGCATCGGCTGCAATCTCTGCGTAAAGAACTGCGCCCACCTGGCTATCGTCCTCGATGCCGAGCGCAAGGCGGTAATGGACAAGGCAAAATGCGTGGGCTGCGGGCAGTGCATCGCCATGTGCCGCTACGAGGCCATCGAGCCGGATTGGTCTGGTGGATCGGTAGTGGCCGTGTGCGAGCGCACCGCGGAATACGCCCTGGCAGCAGTCAAGGACAAGCCCTGCTTCCACATAAACCTCATTATGGACGTTTCCCCTAATTGCGATTGTTGGACGCATTCTGACCTGCCCATTGTCCCCAACCTAGGCTTTGTCGCGTCCGCGGACCCGGTAGCCCTCGACCAAGCCTGCGCCGACATGGTGAACGCCGCCATGGCCATGCCCGGCTCGGAGCTTTTTGACAAAGTCCCCTACGCCCAGGGCGCGGACAAGTTCAGCCACCTCTACCCCAAGACAAATTGGCAAGCCACCCTCGCCCACGCTGAGGCTATCGGAATCGGAAGCAGGGCCTACGAATTGACAAAGATCTAGGACAGCGCAAGGGAGGTTGCCATGGGAGCGTGGGGAGCGGATAATTTAGAGAACGATGAAGGCCTGAATTGGCTGGGCGGCTTTGAAAACGACGCCAGCCTCAAATCCTTAGATTCAGCCTTTTTCTTCATCAAGACCAAGGGCTTTTTTAAGAAGCGTTTCACCATCGCCCCCGACAGTTACCTCGACGCAAGCGAGGCGGCGGCGGCCCTGGTAGCGGCCGAGATTGTGGCGCTTGCCCTTGGCAAGCCCTCAAAAGAAATGGCCAATTGCGGCTTGGATATTGATCCTATCGCCAAAGGGGTAAAGAAACGGGCAAAAATTGCCGCCTTTGCCGTCAACGCCGTACTCAGAAAATCCGAACTCAAGGAACTGTGGGATTCCACCGGGAAGGCCGCGGCTTGGACAAAAGTTCAGAAAGACCTACTAAGCCGCTTAGAAACTTCAAAGGCATGAGTACTGCTATAGCCGGCCCTCAGCTTGCCTACCTCGATATAGGAAGCGCTCGCAATGCCTATAGAATATTCGGTGATGGGCCAATAGACATCGTTATCGAAGGCGCCTTGAATTCCTCCATGTACGAATGGACGAATTTTTGCGCCCAAAGAGGGCAAATGACGGTTCTTTGCTATGATAGGGCCGGTTATGGCGAGAGTTCCCCATCCACAGGCCAACGAAACCCAGACACTATCGTCGATGAACTCGATCAGCTCTTATGCGGCCTTGAGGTACGCCGGCCCATTGTCCTTGTAGGCCATTCCCAAGGCGGACTCTACGCGACCCTCTATGCCCTCAAGCACAAGGAAGCCGTAAAGCGTCTCATCCTCTTAGACCCACTCTCCGTAACGGACTCTGATTTTAAAAGCAAGCTCACAAAATCAGAGTATCAATCGAGCGGCGTGGACAAAACGACAATGCTCAAAATGGCTCATTTGATAGCAAGCTGGGGTTTAGCCTTCCTTTTCAAGGGAATGCTAAAAAAAGCACCGCCCTTCTATTATTGCGCCTATGAAAAAGACGATGAACATCGGATCCTGAAGGCCCTCCTAAAAAAAACCCACTATCGAACCGCCTTAGCAGAGTACATGTACGCTCATGATTCAGCTTCGCTCTCATCATTTTCTGGGAGAACGAGTTGCGGAATTTCACTCATCAGGCACAGTCCTGCCAAGCTGGAGGCTGAGATAGTCGAGTACGGGGGAACTAGCCCGGAAACAGCGAAAAAGATAGAAGTGCTCTGGCAGGAAATCATGAGGGCAATGCTAAAGTTTGGGTCTGACGTTGAGGAAATTGAAGCGGTAAACAGTAGCCATTATATCCATTTAACAGAGGTTGAGCTTGTTTGGAATACAATCCATAAATATTCCTAATCTTTCAACTTTTAATGCAGAGGCACTTCAACCGCATTATGCTCTCTTTGCTAAGGTACTATCTCTATTTCCTTAATATCAACAAGCGAGTCTATGACGATAGCCGACTCCTCAGGGCTTCCCCAGAGCTGAGCAAAGCGGCGGAAGGTCCCGCGTATCTTCACCTTTTTATCTAAATATTTTTCTTTTTCCTCCGCAATGCGAATTCCCTTTTCATGGGTTTCCACGGCAACCTGATGACCGTCAGCCAATACGATAACTATCCTATCTGAGGCAAAAAGCGGGCTTCCCGGTCGGGCGCTCTTTGGGAGCATCATAGTGCGGTATTTCCCGATAACGATAACTGACTGAGCATTCACATTACGGCAGTCGGCTTCTGACTGTACAAAGGTTTCTTGAGCTACGGACTTTTTGTTTTTCATCTTTCCTCCAAAACGCAGAAGGATACCAAGATAGGGTCCTGAATACAGGATATCCAAATCATGGGTCGCTAACTCGCCGGATCTATAATACATCCGCTCAAGGTGCCAGCCGCTTTCAAGGTAAACATCGGGAACTAGTCTCCATCCGAGGGATAAAAATCCACCGTATCTAAAACCCTTGGCAAATTCCTCCTTTGGATCGGGGCTCCAACCGCTCACCAGGGAGTGGTTTTCAAAGAGGGGACTTCCATGAGCGCGTAGGCTGATAGTCAGAGGCAGATTTGCCCAAGGCCCCAAGCCTAGGGAAAGCCAGGCATCTGGACCAAACATCTTAAAAACATAAGAGCCAAATTGACCGGGAAAAAACACTGTCCCATCCTGGCTAAAATCAGAAAAAAACTTAGTCCCGCCTCGATAGGAAAAACTGAAACCAAGCTCTGTCTCCAGCGTTCCTGTGTTAGGCAGGCGAAACCCCGGACCAAGGTCAAAACCCACTACATAACCGCTTATCCCAAGATAGGAAATCTCATTCCCAATGTACATGTTGTTAGGGGATATACGCCCTGCTTGTGTCCTGCCCCTTAAAAAGAGCCAAGGAAGGATCTCCAAGCCAGCATCGATATCCGCGAACCAGGTTGAAAAATCACCCCATATCTCTTGCGGCTCTGTTAAAAAGTTTTCTCCAGCCTGTTCATGATAGGCGGCAAACAGCGAGGGGCGTATTCGAAGGGACAGCTCAGCCCTTTGCGCCGGCAGGACCACTGCGCAGAAAACTAGAAGGCATAGGAAAAAGCAACTGCGTATTCCGCTCATTCTTACTCCCGGCCTTTAGCATGATACAGTCTGCCCCTAGGCGCAAGGGTGAAAGATCAATGAAAATGCTCTCCTTGCGCGGCCGCACTTGTCCTGAGGCGTTAATCGCGATAAGCTTGGAAGCACTATGCCACGCAAGGAGAAATGATGAAAGCCGCCGCCCTTCCCCTGTTTACCCTCTGCTTTGCCCTTCTTTTTAGCTGCGTGAGCGCCCCACCAAAACAGACGGGTCAAAAGGAGAAGGCGGGAAGCACTCAATCCGGAGCCTTAAACGCCGTTGAGGTATTGGCCCTCGCCAAGGCTTCCTGCTTTGAAGTCGTGCTGGAAAAGGCGGCCACGGACTCCCTCGTCTATGACAAAAACCTCAACTGGGACTTAGTAGACTTCAACATCCGCAACGACAAATACATATCCATTGGGACAGCCTTCGCCATCGATTCTGAACACCTGGTTACCGCTGCCCACGTCCTCAGCCTTTTTCCCAACTCCCGCGTCTACCCCAAACGCTATATCCGCGAAAAAAAACGCGTGAACGGAAAAACGGTGGAGTCCGTTTACGAGATCGATGAGATACAAGGCTTCTCAAGCAATCGCGATTTCGCGGTTTTTAGCGTTAAGGGAAGAAAATTCGACAGCTTCCTGGAAAAGTCTTTGGATTATGAATTCGGCAGCAAGATCCTCACTGCCGGCAACGCCTTTGGAGAGGGGATAGTCGTTCGCGAGGGCCTCCTCCTAGACGAGCTTCCGGAAAACGAAAATGGAGAATGGTCCTACCTCAAGAGTTCCGTCGCCACAAACCCCGGCAATTCCGGCGGGCCCCTCATGAACGAGCGCGGCCAGGTGATCGGCATCGTCCTTTCCCGAAAGGACGACTTTTGCTACGCCCTCCCCCTTTCTGAGATGAGCCTGGGAAAGGCAAGCTTTCACACCCGCATCACCCTAGGCTTTACCGTCTTTAACAAGCGCCGTCAAAGCCTCTTCGAAAAATCCTACCCCTGCCCCATTCCTTACATGGATCTTGTCGGACTCTTCGTTGGGGACGACGCGGCCTTTTACCAAGAAAATATGAACGCCCTCCTTGGGGAAAACGCAGCGGATATCTTCCCCAACGGAAACAATTCGGAAAAAGCCCTGTACGAGATGGAAAACGCTTACTTCCCCCAGTTCTTTTTACAAGACAACGCGTCTAACCTCTGGTTTTCCACAAGTCATTCTCCCTCCGCTATCGATATCGGTGGGAACGGATCGATCCGCGCAGCGGAAATTTACAAGGACGCCGAGGTCTTTGCACTCAGGCTGGACAAGCCGGATGGAATGTCGGTTAAGGAAATCTGGGAGAGCCCACGTTTGACTATGGACCTCCTCCTGAAAGGACTATCCATAAAACGCAAGATGAGCCAGAGCGATGAAGGTTCACGCATCACATCCTACGGCGAGCCCTTTTTAAACGAAACCCGCATTGACCGTTTTGGTCGGAGCTGGCGCCTCGCGGCTTGGACCTTGGAGTACAGCGATCAGATCGTTTTAACGGCCAGCCTGCCCACGCCCAAGGGCCTTGCCATCCTCTATGTAGCCAAAGAGAGTTCGCAATTGGGGGCCTGGCTCTACGATATGGCAAAACTCTTAGACTTTACCAATATTTCCTTTTTTGGCAAAATCTCAGAATGGAAGGATTTTTTAGCCTCTAGTCAACTTTTAAACGGATCCCTTTCCGCTTTAACGCTTACAAGCCCAGCCAAGGGCGGCCTAGAAGTGAAAACCGCGGACATCCAAATAGTTTTCAGTAATTCCCTCTTTACGATCAATGATGATTCCGAGCTCTACCTTGCCTTCGACGTATACACAAAGAAGGGAAAGCCGGTTTGGGATCTGCGAAAGATCGTTCTAGACCCGGGTAACGCGGGAAACAGCTATTATCTCTGCCATCGCTGGACAAGTCCCAGCCCTAACCTAAGCCAAGCGCAAAAGGACAACTACCGTTCCGCTTTAATCGAGCGCGGCCATCCCTATAGCGGCAAGGCCTACACGGAAAACGGTCACATGAATATCGGCACTATCCATCCCGTCTATCTTAAAGACGCCAAGGTAGCCATTCCAAACGACCACGCCTACACGGTTTTTGTATCCAAGGAAGGCTCAGCGAGTGATGGGGAAATGGAAGCATTCTTGGCTGAATTTACGGCGAGTATTGAAATACTGGATAAATAGCCTAGCTTTGCCAAGCGACAGTTGACCAAGATTGGTCAAGAAATATAGGATGGGCTCACTCCCTAAAGGTAGGTGCTCAGCGATGATAGTCTAGCTCGAATGTATCAGGTTTTTACGCGCTTCTCAGCTTTTGGGGTTTTATAGCCTCTGCGTGACCTGTCTTACATTCGGCGACCCTCATCTATCTTGGGCGCATTGCGCCCCTGTCGCTCGCGGGCAAATACAGGGAGTTCCCAGCCCGCTTTCATTCCCCACAAGGAGGGTATATGAAAGCCATTATGCGGCCCTACCGGGCCCCACAAGATTTTTTCCTTATTCGAGACTTCCTCAAGACAGCCTACTATTCCTTTTCTCGCCCCACGAATTGGGGTTTAGAACGCTGGAACTGGGGCCGCTACCACCCCTCGATGTTCAGTGGCGATATTGAAGCCAATATCAGGCATTTCGAATCGTCCATCAGGATTTGGCAAGACGAAAAGGGCAGAGTCCTTGCCGTTCTCAATACGGAACAACCCAAGCCAAACGGAGAAGTCTGGATACAGCGCATCCCGGAGGCGGACAAAATCCTTGATGAGATCCTCGAAACCGCCGAGCGCGAACTAGCCGATCCCAAAGACGGGATTTTGCACCTTGATGTCTATGATCATGATGAAGCATTGTTAACCGCGGTCAAACGCCGCGGCTACAGCCCTCCCTCGTGGAAGGGGCATTTTTCAGAGATGGATATTACTGGCCTTGAAACTCCAAAACTAGAAGCTGGCTTCCGCATCCGCTCCATGGCTGAAGCGGGCTTGAAGGTGGAAGAGCGTTGCCGCGTGCAGGGTCTCGGTTTTGATCACAGCGATCCCGCCGAATGGATGCGCCCTGAGGAATATGCGCAAGTAAGGCAAGCCCCCGACTACCGGGCAGAGCTTGATCTCATTATTGAATCACCAAGGGGCGACTACGCATCCATGTGCATTGTTTGGTATGACGACTATAATAAGATCTGCTTCTTTGAGCCGGTTTGCACCCCGCCTGAGTATCGCAAGCGAGGCATGGGACGGGCCGTCATCCGGGAAGGCCTTAACCGAGCCTATAAGCTAGGCGCGCGCAAGGCCTATGTTGGTTCAGGCCAGGACTTCTACGCCTCTATCGGCTTTAAGCGTCTCTACCAAAGCGGCCCTTGGGAAAAGCATTCACGCTAGTTAGTAAAAAGGTATGAAAAGGCGGGACCTTGCCATTGCTGCAAGGTCCCTCTTTTTTACCTCTTCCCTCCCTCTTCCTTCCCTCCTACTCAATCATAGCCTAGGGCATACAAACAGAGGGGACAGTACTCATCCGTCTTAAAGTCGTAATTCATGACGCAAGCGGGGGAGGTATGCCAATTGATATCAGCTAGGGGCACGCCAAAAACCTCGGGCGGATAATGGTGGTCAAATCCCAGGGTGTGGCCAATTTCATGGAAAGGAGAGCCGATATCCCAAGCCTCCGTTCCCTGCATGGGAGAACCTTTTCCTAAAGGGTATCCAAGGTAAAAACCGGGAATCTGCTTTGTCAGCTCGATATCCATAAGGCGATAGAAAACAAGGGAATCCGCCGGCACAAGCTGGTCCACCGTCTCCGCGAGGTAGTCATCGCGGCGCTGGCGGGCGTATACATCGCCCGGCGGGTTGGCCAAACGCATATAATCTATCACCGCGCTTTTTACCGTTACCCGCGTCGGCTTTTTTAAAAAACGCAAGCCCGATTCCTCCATCTTGAGGCGGAAGGCTTCGCCGATAAGGCTCACACGCTGCCCGCTTGCCCCAGAACTCGGCTCAAGTTCAATAATGGTAAGCTTGATTTCCGGTCCAGCGCTGATAATCTTTCGATTGCGCAAATTCACCCAATAATGCTTTCCCTTACGGGCATTAAAATAGGTCTGCATCCGTCCGCGGATGGACGCATCCTGTCCCGCCTTTCTCCAGAAATCGACATACAGGCTCGTGGAACCGCGAGCCACCAACCAGTTCATGAACTCCTGATAGTCGGGATCGTTGGAGTAATCATAGGGCGCGGTCCAGACTTGAGTCCGAATTACATAGGAATTATTGGGGTTGTATCGATTCAAAGCGGCCGCTTGGTCTGCGCTGAGGTTTTTAAAATACTGTGTCAGGTCTATTCGGCTTTTCTCGAAGGCCGCGTCCATCTCCTCCGCCCAAGCCTTTGTATTATAACGGTAGAGGGCCAGATAATGATCCGGATATTGGATATCATTGAATATTATTGCCCTTACATCCCTATTTACTTCTATCCTCATTCCATCGCGAATCGTGCCATTAAGTTCCATGCGCGGTTCGAGGATAAGGGCATCTAGAGCCGGTGGCAGAGGGCTAAAACTCGGGCGAGGACCCGGAATAACCGTGGGTATGGGCCACACCCGTGGGCTAGCTGAACTGCTGGGAGCGGGCGTAGGGCTTGGCGTAGGGCCGGGCGTGCTACTCGGGCTTGGAATGAACGTCGGAGTGACAGTCACCTGTGGCGTCGGCGTAAAGGTAGTTGTTGCCGTGGGAGAAACCGTGACAGTAGGGCTCGGCGAAGGGCTGAGCGTAGGCAAGGGAGTTGAACTCTCCTCCAGGGGCACAGGCTTGCCCCGCGCGTCTCGCTGGAGGAGGGCGGGATCTATGCTCAAAGAGGCATAGAGCGCGCTCAGGTCCACGCCGCGCGGATTGAATCCAACCATAGTGTAGACCCAATGCTGATACTTCCAATTATAGGTAGCGTAATTGAAAGAAACGTTGTCCTTGTCGCGGAAAAAAATGAACTCCGCGTCTGCCGTATAGGGCATATCGATGCGATAGCCAAAGAGCAGGCTACCCTTCAGCCCTGTCTTTAATATGGCGTTGGGGTCGTAGATGCCTGCCGGACCTTGAAACCCGGAGGAGCTGGGGCTCGGCGTCGGCGAGGGGCTCGCTTCATTGCCCGGCGAGGGACTGGGGCTTCCCAAGGAGCGCCCTGCGCGGTCCCGGTTGAGAACCGTGAGGGAAAGGTCAACACGGGTGAACAAGGCTTCCAGCCGTATGAGAGAAGGATCAAAGCTGGAATCAAAGCTTACCCAATATTGCAAAGCCCAATTATAGGTTGCGTGCGTTTTTTTCTTATTGATGAGGTCGCTAAAATAGATGAAGGGCGTTCGCCGATTCGCGTTTACGCGCAGAAAGTAGCCTTGGAATTCCTTGGCGTTCAGACTTGCGTTGACAAGCGCCCGCGGATCCGATGGGAGGGCTTGAGCGCTCACAAACCCAACAAAGATTATAAATAGACAAAACAAGATAAATATTTTTCGCATGAAATACTCCTTCTTACTGTTTACTGGAGTATCGCATAGAAGCGATGGCTTTTCAAATAATCATTGTTTTTTATCTTGATATGATGCTCCCGGGTGGGCGCGGGAGGGTGGGAACCCTCCCGTTGTATGACATTCGCGCTTGCAGTGTCATACAACGGGGGAGGAGTCTTAAATTTACATACGCTCTATGACGTCTATGCCCAAGAGTCCCAAACCGCGCTTCAAGGTATCTGCCACTAAGGCACAGAGAGCTAGGCGTGAAGCCTTGAGGGCCTCGTCCTGGGCGCCGAGGACGGTGCAGGCCTCATAGAAGTGATGGAAGCTGGCGGCAAGATCGTAGAGATAGGTGCAGAGACGATGCGGTTCCAGGCTGCGTTCCACCTGTTCAACCGTGTCACCGAATTTCAAAAGCTGAAGGGCGAGGGCCCTCTCCTCAGTCTGGCCAAGGCTAACCGGACCGGCCTGGATGGGGGAAGGGCTCTCTGCCGCCTTGCGGAAGATACTGCGGATACGCACGTAGGCGTTTTGCAAATAGGGTGCGGTGTTGCCGTCAAAGGCCAGCATGCGCTCCCAGGAAAAGACGTAATCCTTAATCCTGTCGTTGGCGAGGTCGGCGTACTTGATGGCACCGATTCCCACAGCGTGAGCAATCTCTTGCTTCTCATCATCGGCGATGCCGGGTGTCTTGGCGGCCACGAGCGCGCCTGCCCTCTCGATAGCTTCCGCGAGGAGATCCTGCAAACGAATTGTCTCTCCAGAGCGGGTCTTAAAAGGTTTGCCGTCATCCCCGAGTATGGAACCGAAGGGCACATGCTCTGCGCGGGCATCATCAGTAAGCCAACCGGCCATCTTGGCGCCCTCAAAAATCATGGCAAAATGCTGCTTTTGCCGGGAGTCGGTTACGTATACCAAGCGCTTGGCTTTAAGGTCGCGGACGCGATGCCGCAGGGCCGCCAAGTCCGTGGTATCGTAGCCGTAGCCGCCGTCTTTCTTGCGTACGATGAGGGGCACCGGCCCTCCGTCCTGCCCGCTAAAACCAGGGGGGAAAACGCAAACCGCCCCCTCGCTTTCCACCGCCACGCCGGAGGCTAAGAGCTCTTCCGTCGTAGGACCCAGCATGTCGTTGTAATAGGATTCCCCGTAGTAATCCTCCTCAGTGAGGAGGACGCCCAAGTTTGCGTAGACCTGGGCAAAATGATGCTTGGACTCGATAACCAGTTCCCGCCACAGCGCAACCGTCTCCGCTTCTCCTGACTGAAGAGCTACCACGCGCCTTCGCGCCCGCTCGGCGAATTCCGGGTCGGCGTCAAAGCGCGCCTTGGATTCCTTGTAGAGGGCATTGAGGTCGCCGATCTCGTGTTTTTCTCCCGGCTTCCATCCCAGGGCGGAAACGTGTTCCACCAACATGCCAAACTGGGTGCCCCAGTCCCCCAAGTGATTGCGCCTGAGCACCTCATGGCCGAGAACGCCAAAGACGCGGGCTAGGCAGTCTCCTATCACGGTGGAGCGGATATGCCCTACGTGCATTTCTTTAGCGACATTGGGAGCGGAATAATCAAGGACTATGCGCTGCGGTTTTTCAGCAAGACGGATACCAGAGCGAGGGTCTGCCTGGAGCTCGCTCAGTTGCGCTTCAAGGTAGGAATCCAGAACGCGAATATTCACAAAGCCGGGGCCGGCAATCTCAAGACCCACGGCTATCCCTGCCAGGTCAAGCTTCGCGAGCACGGCTTCGGCAACGGCGCGTGGGGCTAGGCCCAACTTCTTCCCCATGCCCATGGCAAAATTGGCTTGAAAATCACCGTGGGCCGGATTTGCCGCGTATTTAAGCTGGGGGTCGGTACCTTTCCAGTCTTCGCCAAAGGCGTTTTGTATGGCGGCAGAAAAGGCCGTGGATAGCGTCTTGAGTAGATCAGTCATGAAATCCCCTTCAAAGGCATAAGCGCTGCCTAGGGTAGCATATTCAGTCCTCCCCGTCAGCTATCCCGATGGCTCAAAACTTTAAAGCCTAGTGAGCTTTATGAAAAAGTCTACTTGAGGGTTATCAGTATCTCCGCCCGCCGGTTTCGCTTTCTTCCCTCCAAGTTTCCGTTATCCGCCACCGGCGTCGCAATACCAAGACCGAGGGCCTGTATCCCCAGCCCAGGCGCGCTCAGGTAAGAACCGCGGAGTATGAAATCCTTCACAACCTGAGCCCTCGCCGTGGAGAGCTCAGCGGCGTTCTTTGTTTCCAGGGCCTTGTCGTCCGCCGCGTAGCCTTCTACTCGTAGCTCCGATATCGATAATTTTGAGAGGATGATGCCGATGGAAGTCAGTTGATTCCGCACCGATGTGCCTAGGGCCGATGAGCTAGATTCGAACATTGATTCAATGCTGATGCGCAACAGCTTGCCCCGTTGGCTCACGCGGATATTTGGGTACTTATCCAAGGCTGAAAAATCCGCGCCCAGGCCCTGTCCTACGCTCGAGCCTGAAACGAGTTTCGGGCTGGCGGCTGGCAGGGGCGTAGCCGCAGGCTTTGTCGTAGCTACTGCTTGAGTCGTAGCTAGGAGTTTGACCGTGGAAGAGGGCTTTGCGCTTTCCACTGCCTTTACCGGTTGGGCGGCTTTACTGCTGGCCACGGTTTTTGGAGCTGGGCTTGATGCCACGCTAGCTTTGGGGGTAGCCGCGGGTTTTACTACCGCCTGATTTTTTACGCCGGTATCGATTTTTACCGTATCTTCTTTGTTTTTATCCTTTTTGCTTATGGCCGTCCATATTCTTGCCTCGGCCCCGAATTGAAGACTAAAGGCGTTAGAGAGATTTTCACTGTTAGCCAAAAATCGATATTCCGGATAAAGGCGCAAAGCCCACTGTTCATTAATGTCAATACCTAATGATATGCCCGAACTTCCAACAAACTGATATTCATATTCCCTAATAAATACTCCTGACTCAAAAGAGAGAATATCCTTAGCTGAATTATAAGTGATTACCCCAATTCCACCACCGAAACGCGGTCGTATTGAAAAATATTTACCCATGGGTAGACTAAAACCTAGAATACCCAAGGCCTGAAACATTTGGATATCAGTAATCCAAAAAGCATTTTCTAAAAGATTGTTATAGTTTAAGTCGATGCCGGCAAGAATTCCGCTTTTTGTCATTTTTCGCAACTCAAAGCGTAAAGATCCGCCAGGGGCAATCCATCCGTATTCAGAATATTCCGGCTTATTAACCCCAAGGGCTCCCGCTGAGGCCTCCCACCAAAATTCCTGAGAAAAACAAAGACTTTCACATACGATGAAAACGACAATCAACAACTTACGAAATTTTTGAGACAACATTTCTTCCCCACATTACATCAGGATGAGCTAAAGCTTATCTACAATAGTCTACAACCCGAGTTACTATCCAACTTCAATAAAATATATGGATTCGTTCAATCCTTTTTCTAGTATATCGATTATTTATACCATCGTCATCATACTATCCGTAGTAACAAAAATTACCTTTGCTATCAAATGATCTAGTTTCTTTAAAATATTTTGACTCAATTTTTCTTATTCTTTGCAACCTCGAACAGATCTAGATAGTGAGACAGAGAATTCTCCCAGCTAAAACGCCGAGACATGGCGGCCTCTACCATCGCTTTCCAATGCTGGGGCCTATCATACCAGGTGCTCACCGCCCACCCGATAGTGTAGTAGAGGGCGTCCGGAGTCGGATCCGTGAATTTAAAGCCTGTGCCTTTTCCGCTGCCTTCATCATATTGCTCAACCGTATCCTCAAGCCCGCCGGTAGCCCGCACCAGGGGCAAGGTTCCATAGCGGAGGGAGTAGAGTTGATTCAAACCACAGGGTTCAAAAAGACTGGGCATGAGAAAAAGATCAGCGCCGGCTTCTATGCCGTGCGAGAGGCCGTCGTCATAGCCTATCCAGGATCCGACCCGCCCTGGGTAACGCGCCGGAAGATCGCGGAAAAAGTTTTCCAAGCCGGGGTCGCCGGAGCCGAGTATGACAAATTGCAGGGCCATAGAAGCCAGCGCCCTCTCGATGCAAGCGGCAAGCAGGGCATAACCCTTTTGCTCGCTAAAGCGGCCGACTACCCCAAGCAAGATAGTAGCCGGGTCTTCTCTGAGCAAACAGCGTTTTTGCAAGGCGGCCTTACAGAGGGCCTTACCGCCCATATCCGTGGCGCTATAGGTGGCGGCAATCTTTTTGTCTTGTTCGGGGTTCCATATCGTATAGTCCACTCCGTTGAGAATGCCGCGGAATGCCTGCCCCTTATTGCTTACATAGGGGGCAAGGCCTGAGGGGGAATTTGGAGTGGCTATTTCCCGCGCGTAATTCGGGCTGACGGTATTGACCGCGTCGGCATAGGCAATGCCGCCTTTTAAAAAGTTGATGCCGCCAAAACATTCAAAGGCGTCCGGATTAAAGGCCTCCTGAGGCAAACCCAGATAGCCGTACCAGGAGCGCGGATAGACGCCTTGATAGGTCGCGTTATGAATCGTTAAAACCGATGCCGCCCCGCCCAGAAGAGGGTCGTCTTTGTGCCAGGTTTTAAGGTAGGCCGGGGCAAGTGCCGTCTGCCAATCATGGCAATGGACGATGTCGGGCTTAAAGCCCAAGCGCTTTGCCAGTTCCAGGGCAGCGCGGGTAAAAAAACCGAAACGCGCCGGATTGTCCTGGTAATCGTTAAAGGACGGATCATGATAGAGCCCCGCCCTCGAAAAAAATCCATGGTACTCGATGAGATATACTGCAAGCCCTTTTTCCACAACCTTAAAGACAGAACACCTCTCTTCCCTGTCTCCCATCCACACCGAGAGTGATTGAAAAACTTCTTCAACCGTATGACGTGAAAGATTTAGGTCAGCGTACTTGGGCAGAATGCAGATGACCATATGGCCCTGACGCTGAAATTCTAGAGGCAAGACCCCGGCAACATCGGCAAGACCGCCTGTCTTAATGAAGGGCACCATCTCCGATGCGATGGAAAGAATTTTCAAACTTTCAGCCATGTAACGCCTCCCTTAAGACAGGAGCCTATAGCTCCCCGCATCCACATGATACACCATGGTTTGCGCTTTTCGGTAGAGTTCATAGGGTTCTCCCGGCAGGAAGGCGGAAAAGGCCTGCTCATATTCGGGTATGGTCTCCATAAAGCGTTGGCGCCGCGTCGGGTCTAGCTCCAACAATATGTCGTCAAGAAGGAGGATGGGTTTCTTCCCGGTACAGTCGCTGAAAAACCGCGCCTGGCAGCTACGTAACACTAGGCTTAACAAACGCAGTTGCCCCGTGCTGGCGATATGGGAAAAGCTTTGCTTATTGGCTTGGAAACTAAAACGATCGCGATGGGGGCCGCTGAGGGTTAGGCAGTTCTCAAGATCCACAGACCTACGCTTATTCAATTCATCGAGAGCGGCCCCCCTCTCCTTAGCCTTCCAGGAGGGCCGATAGCTAAGCTCTACGGGAAAGCCAAGCTGAGAGACATAAGCGTAATTATCGCTAAAAAGGGTAGAGAATGCCGCAACCGCTTTTTCCCGCGCCTCCATGAGCTCCCAGCCCTTGTTAATAAGTTGCTCGTCAAGGCTGTCAAGAATATCCAGCATCCTATCCCGCAGACAGCGGTTACGGCTTTTGAGTATTTTTTTGTAGTCGCGGAGGGTGTCGATATAGAGCGGAGAAGAAAGGGAAATCGTTTGGTCAAAAAACCAGCGCCTGCGCTCAGGGCTTCCGGAAGCGAATTCCATATCATCGTGGCTAAAGACGACGCAGGGATGAAGCTCAACAAGCTCGCGCCTGTCGCGGAGGGCCTTGCCATCCACGCTGACGCTTTTTTTGTTCTTCTCAATCTTTATGCGGATCGTCTCCGCCTGGCCATAGGAAGACTCAAAGACCGCCTCAAGCCCAGCCGCCTCCTGCCCCATGCGTATAAGGTCAGCGTCCAAGCAGGGGCGGAAACTCGCGGCGTAACAGCTGAGGTAGACGGCCTCTAAAAGATTTGTCTTCCCCTGGCCGTTCTGACCCTCAAAAAAAACGTCTTTAGAGCCAAGGTCAAGCTCGGCCGCCTCGATGTTTCTAAACGAGTTGAGGCTTAGGCGGCGAAGCATGGCCTATTCTATTTGCATCGGCATCACGATATGGAAGTAATCCCGCTTAGGAACGGCGTTCAGGGTCATGGCCTTTGTCGGTTCGGTAAAGGATATTTCAACAAGCTCGCTATCCATTACCTTAAGGGGATCTTCCAAATAGCGATAGTTAAGGGCCATCGTCACTTCCGGACCCTCATAATTGCAATCTATCTCTTCACGCGCCGCCCCTATCTCGCCTTCCTCGGTGGAAACGATAATCTCACCGCTTTTTAATGTCAGGAAGGAACGCCTGGATTTTTGCTCTACGAGAATGGAAATGCGTTTTAAGGAATCAATAAGCTCTGAGCGCTTGATGGTCATGGAATTTTTCTGCTCTTCAGGAATAACCCGCTGGTAATTCGGGAACTGCCCTTCGATAAGGACGGAAGAGATAGAATAGTTCGCGAAGCGGAAAAATATATTTTTTTCAGATATAGCCATAGAGATCGGGTTTTCGTCACCCGCATGCTTGTTGATAACGCCTAAGATTTTTGGGGGAATGATGATTCCCTTAAAGTCAGGAACATCCACTTCAAGGTTTTTCTTGATATAGGCCAAGCGCCTACCATCCGTGGCTACCATAATCAGGTCATTGCCCGTCTTTTCCATATGAACGCCATTCATGAAATAGCGGGTCTCGTCGTCGGAAACGGCAAAAATGGTATTGGCTATCATTTCCTTGAACATTCGCGCCGGGAGACTGAAATACATATTTTCCGCGATAGAAGGCAATTCAGGAAATTTTTCAGAGGCAATGCTCTTGAGCTGGAACTTTATCTTTTTGAAGACGGGTCGGATGACGACCTTGTTGTCGTCTTGCATGATCTCAATATCGCCCTCGGGAATGGAAGAAAGGATCGTAAGGAACTTATCGCAGTAAATAGTAACCGTTCCCTCTTCAGCCACGTCTACCGGAAGCACTGTCTCAAAATTTACCTTGATATCGGTTGCCTTGATAAAAAGGGATCCTTCCTTGGCAATGAAGAGAACGTTTGACAAAACAGATATGGAACTTTTAGAGGAGATAATCTCTTGGGCAAAGGCTATCTCCCTTTGGAGCGCGCTTTTTTCACAGGTAAACTTCATGATTTCCTCCTCCTCTCTTTAAACTGAATTTAATAGAATTCAGTAATAACAATAATAAGGTCGCTGTATTTGTGGATAAGCGGTTTTTCTATATACAAGGAAAAGAGTTAGAATCCACAAGCAGGGTCATTATCCATCCCCAGCCCGTACACAATTACCCTCACCCTATAAGCCTTCCACAAGCTCAGGCATCTTATCACGAATTTATACCTTTGTACTATATTCCTTGATCGCCCGAATAAGCTGTTGGATGGTAGAATCCAGGGTAGGGTCTACCTTCATCCGTTCGGCTATCTTTTGGCAACCATGCATGACGGTCGTATGATCCCTGCCGCCGAATTCCATCCCTATTTCGGTGGTGGATAGTTCGGTTATCTCACGGGTAATGTACATCGCCAATTGGCGCGGGTAGGAAATGGCCTGGGTCTTCTTTTTACCCTTAAAGTCGTTAAAGGAAAGATTAAAATACTCGGCAACCACCTTTTGAATATTTTCCGTGGTTACGTTTCCCTGCTTATACTGGCCAAAGACGTCTTTGAGCTGCTGCTGGGCTATCTCAACGGTAATGTCCTTATGCACAAGGTCTACATAGGCCTTTAGTCGGGTAAGGGCGGCTTCAAGATCCCTGATATTGGTTGAAATGTTCTTGGCAATGACCTCCAAGACTTCCTTGGGAATCTCTATATTCAGATTCTCTACCTTCATCTTAAGGATAGCCACCCGCGTTTCATAGCTCGGCGGCTGGAGGTCTACGTTTAAACCACGCTCAAAACGGGAGCGCAGGCGGTCGTTGAGGGTTTTGAGCTCACTTACTGGGCGGTCGCAGGTAAAGACCATCTGCTTATTCTTGTCGTAGAGGGCGTTGAATGTAAAAAAGAGCTCTTCTTGGCAGGAGGGTTTTCCCTGAAGAAAATGGATATCGTCTATTAAAAGAATGTCCGCGTGGCGGTACTTATTCTTGAAGGCGGCTGCCCCCTTTGATTTATCCGCCACATTGATGGAACCGATGAACTCGTTTACGAACTCTTCCCCGGTTACGCAGATAATCTTGATCTTGGGGTTTTCCTTCCATACCGCGTTTCCTATGGCCTGCATCAAGTGGGTCTTTCCCAGCCCTACCCCGCCATAGACTAAAAAGGGGTTATAGCTCTTGCCGGGGTTCTTGGCTATGGCCATAGCCGCATTAGCCGCAAAGGAGTTGTTTTCTCCAATAACATAGTGCTCAAAGCTAAAATCTTGCCTGAGGGTCGAATGATGCTGGACGGGATTTCTATCCGCGTTCTGAGTGCTTCCCTCCGGCTTCGGGGCTTCCTTGGGCTGTTCTTCTGCATAACTTGGCTTGTCTCTTTTCTTAATCAAGAAGTCAATACTCAGTTCCCGCCCTGAAAGCTCGTTCAGTTTTGATTCAATGAGGCTGAGGTAGCGATGGATGACCTGGTCCTTATAAAAGGCCGAGGGAACGGTTACCCGGATGGCGTTTTCAGAAGAGGAGTCATATTCTAAGTTAAACCACATGACGAACTCTTGTTCGCCTATTTCCGCCTTAATCTGAAGTAAGGCTTCTTTCCAAAAGAGACTATAGTCCCAGGTTTCATCAGAGGGATTCATGCTGTATTCTATCCTTTCAGACGGGAGTCATTCACAGATTATCCACAAGTATGCCTAGATGGTAAAGTAAAAAAGGAAAAGGTGAAAAAAGCAGAATTCCTTCTTTTTTTTTCTGTCAATACGCAAAATCCATTAAGCCTTTTATTAAATATATGTGATACATATAAATAACTTTTATCAACAGGGTAAATAATTTTAGCTCTTTTTCCTAAAAAGCTAAACTCTTTTTAGAATCAGGAATTAGCAAGAATTACAAAAACAATCCACAAGCTATCCACAGAATATCAAAACATGCTTCTCTTTACTCAAATCCTTGAATCGGGTAGAATAAGCCATCTTCCACACCTGAACGAGAACACTATGGATTCAAATTATTCCGCGCAGAGTATTACCGTCCTCAAGGGACTCGAGGCCGTCCGTAAGCGCCCGGGTATGTACATCGGTTCTACCGGAATCGACGGACTCCACCACCTTGTGTATGAAGTTGTAGACAACTCCATAGACGAGGCCATGGCCCATCATTGCGACACTATTACCATCGTCCTTGAAAAGAATGACGTAATCCGCGTAGAGGATAATGGCCGTGGTATCCCGGTGGATATCCACCAAGAAGAGGGTGTCAGCGCCCTGGAGCTTGTCATGACAAAGCTCCATGCCGGCGGTAAGTTCGACAAGGATTCCTACAAGGTCTCTGGTGGTCTCCACGGCGTCGGCGTTTCTGTCGTAAACGCCCTTTCCAGCTGGTGCGAGGCTATCGTTCACCTGAACGGTAAGGTCTACCTTCAGCGCTACAAAGAGGGCGTGCCGGAAAAGCCGGTAGAGGCTATCGGCGATAGCGATAAGCGCGGCACGACGATTCGCTTCCAGGCCGATTCCACCATTTTCGAAGAAACTACCTTTTCCTACGATACCCTCGCAAATCGCTTCCGCGAGCTTGCCTTCCTCAATAAGGGTATCTCGATCACCCTTATCGATGAGCGCCTGACTACCCCCAAGGTTCATGAATTCAAGTTCGAGGGCGGTCTAGTCTCCTTTATAGAGTTCCTCAATAAGAATAAGAACGTCCTTCATAAGGATATTATCTTTTTTGAGGGCACTCGGGACGATGTCGGCCTTGAGCTCGGCCTTCAATATAATGACGGCTTTAACGAGACGATGTTCGCCTTCGTTAACGATATCAACACCCGCGAGGGCGGAACCCACCTAGTCGGCTTTAAGACGGCCCTCACCAAGACCCTCAACGAGTTCCTCAAGAAATCAAAATTCGCCAAAAAGATGGAAGAAGTCTTTTCCGGTGACGATATCCGCGAGGGTCTCACCGCCGTTCTTTCCATCAAGGTTCAAGAGCCCCAGTTCGAGGGTCAGACAAAGCAGAAGCTCGGCAACTCTGAGGTCAAGGGTATCTGCGAGTCCTTCTTCCTCGATAAGTTCACCCTCTTCTTTGAAGAGCATCCGGACGTCATTCAAGCAATCCTTGAAAAGATCGTCTTGGCGGCAAAGGCCCGTATTGCCGCCCGCCAGGCCCGTGAGCTTACCCGCCGCAAGTCCTTCCTTGAAAGCTCTGGCCTCCCCGGCAAGCTTGCCGATTGCTCAGAGAAAGATCCAAGCAAATGCGAAATCTATATCGTAGAGGGCGATTCCGCCGGCGGCTCTGCCAAGATGGGCCGCGACCGGACCTTCCAAGCCATCCTCCCTCTCTGGGGAAAGATGCTCAACGTAGAAAAAACCCGCATCGACAAGGTTATCGGCAACGACAAGCTTATGCCCATTATTTCCTCCCTGGGGGCGGGCATCAGCACCGAATTCGACCTGGCCAAGCTCCGTTACCACAAAGTCATCATCATGGCCGACGCCGACGTTGACGGTTCCCATATTCGCACCCTTCTTCTTACCTTCTTTTACCGCTATATGACGGACCTCCTTCTCAAGGGCCATGTCTACCTGGCCATGCCCCCCCTCTACAAGATCGTCGTAGACCGCCATGTCCACTACGCCTATGACGACGCGGAAAAGGATAGGATCATCAAGGAGTCCGGTAGAGAGGCTGATAAGCTCAACATCCAGCGGTATAAGGGCTTGGGCGAGATGAATCCCGAGCAGCTGTGGGAAACCACGATGGATCCCTCACGCCGCAATATCATGCAAATAAAGATGGACGACGCAGTAGAGGCGGAATCCATCTTTACGACCCTCATGGGAGAGCACGTCGAACCGCGGCGTCTCTTTATTGAGGAAAACGCCCTCAACGTATCGAATCTGGACGTATAGGGCAGTAAACCTTAGGGCTTAGCCCTAGGGTTTTGCCATAAGGCTAAGCCCTACGACTTAGCCTTGAGGCTTTTGGCCGTTTTCATAAAAGGAGCGCTTCTCCATGGCTGAGTTGACAGGGAAGGTCATTCCCGTACCGATTGAAGAGGAAATTAAAACCTCATATCTCAACTACGCGATGTCGGTCATCGTTTCGCGTGCTTTGCCGGATGTCCGTGACGGCCTTAAACCCGTTCATAGGCGCCTTCTCTATGCCATGGACGACCTCGGTCTGCGGCCAGGCGCTTCTACCAAGAAATGCGCCCGTATTACCGGTGACGCCATGGGTAAGTACCATCCCCACGGCGACCTTTCCCTCTACGACGCCCTTGTGCGCATGGCACAGGATTTTTCCCTCCGCTATCCCTTGGTTCAGGGCCAGGGTAACTTCGGTTCGGTAGACGGGGATCCGCCCGCCGCCTCCAGGTATACGGAAGCCAAGCTCTCCAAGGTCGGCGAGGAAATGCTCATCGACCTCGACAAGGAGACGGTAAACTTCGTCCCCAACTACGACGGCTCCCTTAAAGAGCCCGACGTCCTTCCCTCGGCCTTCCCCAACCTCCTGGTTAACGGTTCAAGCGGTATCGCTGTTGGTATGGCCACGAATATGCCTCCCCATAACCTTGTGGAGATCTGCAACGCCATAGCTGCTTATATCGATAATCCCGACTGCGACATCGACGAGTTGATGAAGCATGTGACCGGCCCTGATTTCCCCACGGGGGGCATCATCTTTGGCCGCCGTGGCCTACGCGACGCCTACCGCACGGGACGGGGCAAGATAGTCGTACGTGGTAAGTTCCATATAGAGACATCGAAGACGGGTAAGGAAGCGATTATCTTTACCGAGATCCCCTATACGGTAAATAAGGCCCTTTTGGTAAGCCGTATCGCCGAGCTTGTGCGGGACAAGGTTATTGAAGGCATTGGCGACCTCCGCGATGAGTCAGACCGCGAGGGTATGCGCATTGTCATTGAGGTAAAGCGCGGCGCCATACCCAAGCTCATCCTCAACCATCTTTTTACCCATACCGCCCTTCAATCCAGCTTCGGCGTTATCAACCTAGCCCTGGTGAAGGGTATGCCCAAGCTCCTCAACCTGAAGGAGCTTGTCCATTATTTTGTGCGCCACCGCGTAGACGTCATTACGCGCCGGACCCAGTTCGAACTGCGCAAGGCAAAGGAACGCGAGCATATCTTAGAGGGTTTGGTTATCGCTCTGTCCAATATCGATGAGGTGGTGCAGATCATCAAGTCGTCGAAGGATATCGATACTGCCAAAATGCGCTTGATGGAGCGCTTTGGCCTTTCCGAGATCCAGTCCCAGGCTATCGTGGATATGCGCCTAGGGAAGCTTACCTCCCTGGAAACAGAAAAGCTCGAGGCTGAGCTTGCTGAAATCCGTGCCTTGGTAGCCTACCTGGAAGACCTCCTCTCATCCGAAGCCAAAATCATGGCCGTCATTAAGGACGAGATCGGTAAAATGTCCGGGAAATATGGGACTCCCCGTAAAACCGAGATCGTTATCGACGAGATTGAGGAAATCAACATCGAGGACCTCATCAAGCGCGAAGAGATGATCATCCTCATTTCCAACAAGGGCTTCGTGAAGCGCCTCTCCACCTCCGTCTATCGCTCACAGAGCAGGGGCGGCAAGGGCATGTCTGCTTCAACCCTGATGGAAGACGACTTCCTCGAGCAACTCTTCGTGGCCAACACCCACGATTACCTCCTCTTTATATCCAGCGCCGGCAAGGCCTATTGGCTCAAGGTGCATGAGATTCCAGAGGCCTCACGCCAGGCTCGCGGATCCCATATCAAGGGTCTCCTCCAGATTTCCCCCAATGAGGAAATAACCACTATCGTCGACCTTAAGGAATTCTCGGATTCCACCTACCTCCTCATGGGAACCCTCAAGGGCGTAGTGAAGAAGGTCATGACGAGCGAGTTCCAGAACGCCAAGACCCGCGGCATTATTGCCATATCACTCGATGAGGGCGACCACTTAGTATCGGCCTGCCTTACCCAGGGCAAGGATCAAGTTGTTCTCGTTACCCGCCTGGGACAAGCCCTGCGCATCGCTGAGAGCACGGTTCGTTCCATGGGCCGCGCCTCTCGCGGCGTCTGTGGCATAAAGCTGGAGAGTGATGACGAGCTGACAGCAATGCTCAGGGTATCAGACGAAGAGAAGATGCTCCTCGTCTCGGACAGGGGCTACGGCAAACGGGTTGAGTTCTCCCACTTTAACCAGCACGGCCGCGCAACCAGGGGTCAGGTTATCTACATTCCGGACGATAAAACCGGTGAATTGATGGCCGCCATCACCGTCCGGGATGATGATGACGTCATGGTTATCACTTCCCAGGGTAAGACCATCAAGTTCCACGCCGATGACGTTTCTATCCAGGGCAAGGGCGCACGCGGCGTCCGCATCGTAAATATCGATCGGCCTGACTCGGTTATCGGTATGGATAAGATTATCCGTGACGAGGCTGAGGCTGCTCTTCTCGCTTCTGAAGCCGCTTTAGCTGAGGAGGCCGCGAATGGCGGAGTATCTTCAGAGGAAGGCTTTGCTGAAGGCGTAGAAAACGCTGCGATCCAAGCCCCCATTGATTTCGCTGATAACGACTCTAACCAAAACCAAGACCCGATAGATGGGGATGGAGAAGAGGGCTCGGAAGGCGATAATAGCCAGGAATAAGTCAAGGAATAGTGCCTAAGCGTACTTCGACATAAAAAAGGCCGTGTGGCTGAGGTGAAAACCCAGCTCCACGGCCTTTTTGTTTCACGTGAAACGAATATAAAAATTTATAATAATTACAAAAAATTTGATCTCCATCTTCCAATCAATTATTATTTAGTATCTCGGAGATAATCCGAAGGAGGACCTATGAAAAGAACGGGTATTTTTATCATTGCCTTAGTGCTGAGTTTGAACGCATTACTTGTTGCGCAAAACCTTACGGTGTTAGCTGAGGAGAATCCTCCCTTCAACACAGTCAAGGAAGGTCTTGCGCAAGGCGCTGCAACCGATTTGTTTTTGGATATGTCTGTAAAAGCAGGCATAAAGGTAACAAGAGAGGATGTAAAAACCCAACCCTGGGCAAGGGCATATGAAAGCGCTCAGAATCAAGTGAATACCGTATTGTTTCCTATGGCGAGGACAGCCGCACGGGAATCCTTGTTTAAATGGGTAGGTCCCCTCTATAAGGTTCAAATAGGCTTGATAGCACCTAAAGCAAAGAAAATAGTATTAAAGGATGCTCTCGCAGCGGCAAAGTATAAGATAGGCACAGTTCAAAATGGCGCGCCTGAACAAGCCGTCGTAGCTGCCGGCGTAGCCGTGGAAACCCTTGACCGCGCCCCAGATCTTGTAACCAACCTTAAGAAGCTTCAGATTGGACGTGTGGATATGATTGCCTTCAACGTTGTAGCCGCCCGCTATAACATGGCGGTTCAGGGTATGAATCCGGATGATTATGAGGTTGTCTTCGTGTTCAGTGAACCAGAGTTGTATTTTGCCTTTCAGAAGGATACCCCTGATTCTACTATCCTGAGTCTTCAGAAGGCCTTGGAGGCCTTAAAAAAGGATGGATCCTATGAGGCAACTATCAAAAAGTTCGTGAAGTAGCCTTGATAGGAAGGATGTCAGCCTCTACTTAGTGTCGTAGCGTTGAATGAGATCCCAGCTGGGCGGCGGTGGAGTTTTAAGGAACTCCTCGCAGCGGGCTAGGTAGAGGGATGCCAAGCTATCTTCTGGCTTGCTTGCCAAAACATCGCTAAAATAGCGAGAGGCTGTCTTCCAGTTTTTGAGTTGATACATGGAGAGACCCTTGCGGTAGAGGTCAAGTTCGGCGGGGCTCAAAACCTTGTCCGACTTGTCCTCCACCGCGTGGATGAGGGTCGTGTTGCCCTTACCCTTTACGATAACCTGCTCAATTTCCCTCACCTGAAAACCCGAACCTTCCTTGGCCTTGAGCTCTTTAGCTACCATATCAGAGATAATGATACGGGAGTGGTAGACCTTGGAAAGGCCCTCAAGGCGCGAGGCAAGATTGACGGCGTCCCCAATAACGGTGTAGTCAAACTTTGTTGATGAGCCGATAGTACCGACAATGGCGTCTCCCATGTGGATACCAATGCCTATATCCAAGCCCTCGGGCGGAAGGGTAATCCCCTTAGTGTCGAATTCAGAGACTGCCTTTGACATGGCAAGGGCTGTTTCCACTGCCCTGTTGGCATTATCCGGCCAGCTCTTGGGGGCGCCGAAGATGGCAAGGATGGCGTCTCCAATAAACTTATCTACCATTCCCCCATGGTCGATAATGATTTCGCACATGGTTTCCAGGTAGCGATTAAGGAAACTGACGACATTTTCCGGTGAATTCGTTTCTGAGAGGGTGGTAAAGGAGCGGATGTCGGAAAAGAGAATGGTCAGTTCCCGTTTTTCCCCGGCAAGCATGGATGTGCGCCGCTTTCGGGTAACAAGGTCATTGATGATTTCCTGGGGAACGAACTTAGAAAAGACGCTGCGTATCTCTCTTTCCATCGTCGCCACCTGTTTGAAGAGCATGGCGTTATGGATGATAACCCCAGCCTCGGCGGCGAAGGCCTTGATGTTCTCAATGATGGATTCGGAGAAGTAGTTATTCTTGAGGTGGGCGATATGGAGGGTGCCGATGAGCTCATCCCCCGAACCGCTGATGGGGCAATAGAAGTATGAGCAAAGCTGATTTTCTTCCAGCCTCAGTTTTGTCCAATCACTGCGCTCTTCAATATTAAAATAGTGGCTATCATTAAGACTTAGGCTATTGCGGTCAAAGTGGGAATAGAAGTCTTCTAAGGCTACGGAGAGAAGGTCGTCTGCCATCTCCTTATTCACCCGCTCAATGGGATAAATGAAGGGAAGGCTGTCTTTTCCAAAACGCAGAATGATGGCGCCCACGTGGCGCTCGCAGGCAAGGTCTAGGAGCTCAAGGACCCGTAAGATGGTCCCGGAGAGAGACGAGATGCTTCTGCCGGCGTCCGCAAGTTGATTCATGATGGTGGAGTGGAAGAGTTCCTTATCCAAGAGGTTGGAAAGGAGTTCGGAGATGGCCTCCCGCTTCATCTGTTTTGCATCTTCTTGAATAGCCGCTAGATTCGGCACATCATGTTGTATGAATTTTCGTACATTTTCGATAAGTGGTTCGATATGCTCATAATCTTTGACTACAAAGGCGCAGGCCCCTGAGTTATAGGACCAGAATCGGTCCTTATCCTCGGTGTTTGCCGTGTGCATGATGATGGGAATGTCCTTAACCCCGCGCCGGGTCTTAAGGAGGCGGCTTGCCTGGTAGCCCTTGAGGAGGGGCATATCGATATCCATGATAATGATGTCGGGGATAATCTTGTAGCAGAGCTCAATTGCTTCGTAGCCGTCATGGGCGCGGACAATCTCAAAACCGCCTTCCCTCAGGGCTTCCCCCAGCATTTCGGCTACGAGGTCTGAATCGTCTACAAGGAGAATGGTTTTTCCGTTCACGCTTTGCTCCCCGCCATCGCTATAAGGTCGCGAACGGCGCTAATCAGATTGTCCTGTTCAAAGCTGGATTTTAGGATATAGCGATTCGCCCCCAAAGCTTCCGCCTGTGCCCGTAATTCCGGCTCTTCCACCGTACTCACGAAGATGAAGGGCAGGGCCTTGAGCGATTCGTCGCGGCGAATATTCTCCAGGAGTTTCATTCCATCCATGCGCGGCATGTTGATATCCGAGATAACGATATCGAAATGGCTGCCGCGGATTTTTTCTAGGGCGTCCAGGCCGTCTATCGCGCCAACCACGGAATAGCCTTCCAACTCCAGCATCGACATTTCGATCTCCCTGGTGCTGATGGAATCGTCCACTACCAGAACCATGGGCTTTTCGCGCTGAGCGGCGTTGGAAAAGCGCTTATGGGTGTCCATGAGGCGCAGGGAGCGCAGGCGGTCTATAACGACCCACATATTCAAGATTGGAATGATATTGAAGCGTTCGTCAAAGACGATACCCTGAACCATCTGGTTTTTCTTGAGGCCGGAGGGCAAGGCTTGGTAGACGAGTGAGTCGTAGCCCAGGATGCGGTCTACGGCCAGGCCGATGGTCTCCGCCGGCCCGCGCACAAGAAGGACGGGAATCTTCTTGCCTCGGCGTTCCCGGCGTTCGCCGTTGAGGCCTAGGGCTAGGTCGGTGAGGGGTATGTTGTTTCCGTCGAGGTTAAACATTTCTTTCTGGAGAATCTGGAAACAGTCTGCGGAATCTATGAGGAGGGTGCGCAGGATGGCCGATGCCGGGATAAAGAATTTTTTCTCTGATGAGAGAACGAACATGCCGTCTATCGTGGAGGCCGATGTAGGGAGGAGGAGGGTAAAGCTCGAGCCCTGGCCGGGCAGGGATTCAAGTTGGATCTGGCCTTTTACCGCCTCAATATTCGTCTTTACGATATCAAGGCCTATCCCTCTTCCAGAAAGTGTTGAGCTTTGATTTTTTGTGGTAAAGCCAGACTTGAAGAGGAAGCGGATCAGATCGCTTTCCGGGAGGGCGGCGATTTCCTCGGCTTCCTCCGGCCAGAGGCTTATGGCGCGCTGGCGAATGGCGGGATAGTCGAGTCCTGCCCCGTCATCGCTCACAATGAGGGATACTCTGCTCCCCTCGGTTTTACAGACAATGCTCAGGCTGCCTCGCGCCGGCTTGCCCGCAGCTAGGCGTATTTCCGGCGCCTCAATACCGTGGTCGATGGCGTTGCGCACAATATGTATGAGGGGGTCAGAGAGCTTGGAGAGTACCGTCCTGTCAAGCCGAACGCCTTCTCCGCTTATGTTCAGGGATACCTCTTTGCCGATGCTTGAGGCGGTTTCTTCCACCATGCGTGGAAAGCGGTCAAGAACCACGGAGAGGGGGAGCATGCGCATGCTGATGACCCTTTCCCGTAATTCCTGGGTGCCGTGCTCTATTTCAAAAAGTTGGTCCGCGTAGAGGTTGCGGTAGAGCCTGACCGAACGGCTTATCTCTGAAAGTTGTTTGCGTAAAAGCCGTAGGTCCTGGCTTTCTCGGGCCGCCTGACTGAGCTTCTTCTCAAGGTTATCCAGCTGTTCTGATGCCGCACGCAAGCGGAGCTGCCTGAGGGTAAGGGTATTCACCAGGTTGATGGAATGGTCGATATCCTCGGATTCGACTCGAATGGTGCTGTCCAGCTGGCTCGGTCGGGACTCTTCCGTAGAGCGGCGTTGGGGTTTTTTCGCATCAAGCTCAGGGGAGGCCGCATCCTCTTGTTCCGGAGCTTGGCTGTTTTTTCTCTGGGAATTCCCGCTCTTTTTGTGTTTTCCCGCTTTTTTGGCCTGCTGTGTCTCTTCTGTTTCATCAGTCGTTGCCGGCGAATCGACCTTCTCTGAGCTTTCTTCCTGAGCACTTTGACCTTCCGGCTCTTCCTCCGCTGAGGCTATGCCTTCTTCAGGCGGGTAGGGGAAGGCGGAAGAATTGATTGCCTCAGGCTCAACGCTGGCTATACTGCGCAGGTCAAAGGGTTCATTGGCCCCGAGTTTTTCACAGGCCTGGAGAAGCCTTTCCAGCTCGGGAAGATCCTCGGCTTGCCCCTTTTCTATCAGTGTTGCCGCCAAGCGCAGGTGATCCGCTACGATAAAGAAGAACCGGACCAGGCGGGTATCTACCGGATAGCGCCCCTCTCGTATGCCCTTAAAGACGGACTCCGTCCCATGGACGAGTTTTTCCATTTTTAAAAACTGCAGCATGCGGGTAGAGCCCTTGATGGTGTGGAGCATGCGCAAAAGGGTAGAGAGGGCGTCGGAGTTTTCCGGGTCGTTTTTGAGGAGGATTATCTGGTTCTCGGCGCAGAGGAGATTTTCCCGAAACTCATCGAGAAAAAGCCGGAGGAACTTTTCCTTCGATATTGCCATTATGCCTCCATCCTAGTCTTTTTTCTTCATGCGTAACAGCATCTTTTCCGCCATGCGGCGGTAGTACGAGGCGTCAAAGCCCTCAAGGAGAATAAAGTAGGCGGTTTCATTGGGTCTTCCCTCCAGGGCGCCTAGGCATTCGTGGAGGAGCTCGCGGCTTCGCTGTGGGTCTCTGACCGCGTTGGCCATGCCGGCTTGGAAGAGGGAGGGCCAGAATTTTGGCTCATAACTGCGACAGCGCTCCCAAACGTCGATAGCCTCAGGAAGGCGGCCTTGGTGCTTGTGGGAAATACCCCGCAGGTAGAGGCTGATATGGCTTTCTTGGGCAAGGCCCTCAAATTGGTGGATAAGGTCATCGGCCCGGGAGTACTGATTCAGATGAACGGCTTCCATGATGGAAGAGAGTATTTCGGCGCAGGCGCGTGGGCCTTCTTCTGGTTTAACCAAGTTTTTTGCTTCGGGGTTCTTTGCCCAAAGCGAGGAGAGTTCCAAGCCCTTGGAAAGCTCCTGTGCCGTTACTCGTGGCCGCATCTTTTTACTCTGACCCTGGCCTTGGGCGAGCTCTTGTTGAGAAGGGCCTACTTTTTCCAAGACAGGGGAAGATAGGGCCCGGATCAGGCTTGGCCCTATCTTCGCGGTGGTACTTGCCGGCTTTTGCAGTTTTGTATCCGGAATTTTGTGGAAAAAGAAACAGCCTCCCTCCTCCAGCACCGAAAGCTCGGGGTGGCGAATGGTTGGAACCTCCGGAGATGAAAGGAAGAGGTAGCCGCCGGGCGCGAGGCAGGAAAGGACTCGCGTTAAAAGGGCTGCCTTTCGCGCTTGGGGAACGTAGACCAGGGTATTACGGAAGAAGATGATATCGATGCTCCCCTGCTCCGGAAGGGCAGACTTCATAAGGTTGATATGGCGTATATCCAGGCGCTTGAGGCTATGGGGAAGGGCTTTCCACGCACTTTCCGTTTTTACGCCGCAATATTCGAGGAGGCCGTGGTGGATCTTACCGTCGCTGCGCAGGGAGGAGAGGGGAAAAACGCCCCGTGAGAGTTGGGAGATGGCGTCTTGATTGATGTCGGAGGCGATAACCGAATACTCGCATTCCGAGCCCAGTTTACTCTTCATCGCCTCCATGACGGCTACTAGGGAGATAGCCTCTTCTCCGCTGGCGCAGGAGGCGGACCAAAGTTTTATGTGTTTTCTTGTAAGGAGAAGATCCGGCAGGATCTTGCTCATGAGGGCGGAGAAGTGCTTTTCATCTCTAAAGAAATAGGTTTCACCGATCATGATGCGGTTAAAGAAGAGACAGCGCTCGTCTACATCGATCCGCAGGCGGCGCTCGTAGTCGGTTGCTTGAATTCCCAGTTCCCGGCTTCTTGCCTGGACGGTTTTTTCAATGCTCTCCAGGTGGACTTCCGGGAACTGAAGTCCGGTTTCCTCTTCAATCCAGGCGATAAGGCTATCGATGTCAAAGCCCGTTTTTACATGGGTCATCGCCGATGCTCCCTCATCGTTTAGCCTCCACGAGCTTGGAGAGAAAGGGGCCGATTCTGGAAAGGGGTAGGATGAGGGAAGCGGCGCCCTTGGCGATAGCCGAGCGCGGCATACCGAAGATAAGGGATGAAGCCTGGTCCTGAACAACGGTCATGCCGCCTACAAGGGTGATAGCCAAGCAGCCTTCCGCCCCATCGCTCCCCATACCGGTGAGGAGGACGGCTAGGCTGGCCGCGCCATAGCGGCCGGCGGCCGAACCAAAGAGGAGGTCTATGGAGGGTTTTTGGTTGAGTACCTTGGGGCTGTCTTCCAAGAGAAAGCCTTGAGCTCCCAAAATCAGGTGGAGGTCAGTCGGGGCAATGTAAACCGTGCCACTTTCGGGCGTAAGCCCCGTTTGCGCCAGTATGCATTTATGCTTTGTCTCGGCGCCCAGCCAATCGGCAAAACCCTTGTCAAAACCGGTTTCAATATGCTGGACAATGACGATAGGCAGGGGGTAGGGGGCCTTGATGGCGCTCAGTATGCTGGCGAGGGCTTGGGGCCCGCCGGTGCTTGCCCCAATAACCAGGATCCGCGGAAGGGGAAAAAAGGCTGAAGGCGCCGTTTCTCCAGCGGGGGTCAGGGCTTCTTCCTTTTTTTCATGGGCCTTTTCCAAGAGCTTTTTTGTGGAAAGGATACGCAGGCGCTCTATGAAGCGCTTCACGTAGTCCGGTTTGTTCAGGTCGTTGAAGTCCGGCTTGAGGAGGAAATCTACCGCGCCCTTTTCCAAGGCCCGGAAGGGCAGGCCGGGATCGCTATTGTGGGTAAAAACGAGAACGGGAATGGAGGACTGGGCGCTTATTCGCTCTGTTGCCTCCAGACCGTTCATGATAGGCATGTCGATGTCCATAATGACGATATCTGGATTCAGTTTAAGGCTGCGGCTGACCGCGTCTGCGCCGTTGCTTGCCTCCCCGACAATGGTGATATTGGGGTCGGTGGCAAGGAGCTCCCTCACGATGTTCCGTATCAGGATTGAGTCGTCGGCGATAAAGACCTTCATGAGGCTACCCTCGGGCAGAGGGGACGTAGCTCAAGGAGGTATTGAAGCCGCTTAGCCTGGGCAAAGCGGAGGGCCCCGATGCCTTGCCTGCGCAGGTAGGGGCGGATTGACGCCGGTGGAAGGCGAAACTCAGAAAGGGGATAGTTTTGCATCTCGAAATTACGCTGTATTAAGCAAGAGCCTGAGAGCCCTGCCTGGTTGCGGATAAGGAAGGCTGCCTGAGTGCCGGCTTCTGCCTCTGCAATCTGCGGAAAGAGTCGGGCCAAAAGTTTTTCCAAAACAAGGCAGGGGAGGCGCTCGTCTCGAAAGACGAGAATGCACTGCTCGGTGTGGGTTTCCGGATTGTCCGCTAAGAGCTCCAGCTGAAAGTCCGCGTCTGAGGCCGCCCCGCAAAAATCCGCCGCCGGAAGGAGAATGTCGACGCTACCGCAGTCGATCTCAAAATAGGCGGCTTGGCTCTTATCCAAGGTCATTCTCTAGCTTTGCCAGGATATGCTTGATGGAGAGCACAAGCACCCGGCCTTGTTCAAAGTTAAAGAGGGCGCTGCAAAAACGGGCTTCAGCGTCCTTTTCAGAAAAACTTGATATGGCGGAAAGGGGTATCTCGGCAATTTCGTCCACTTCGGTGCAGCCGAGGGCCACATGGTCGCCTTCTACCTTTAGAATGAGAAATTGGCTGGCCTGGGCGCGTTCGCTCTCAAAGAGGACGCGCAGGTCAAAGACGGTATAGGGATGGCCATGGCAATTGATGAGCCCGGGAATGTAGGGCGGGCAATTGGGCAGGGGAAAGATATCGAGGTCGGAGACGATTTCATGGATCTCCGAGGGCCGCAGGGCAAAGCGGGAATCTCCGGCGGAAAAGATGAAGAAGCGCTCCCCTTCTTCCTTTTGAGCCAGCGCCTCTTCTTCGACTTCCGGCAGGCTTTCCAGGGTTTCAATAATCTCATCGCTGGTCATTTCTTAATCTCCCCGCCCGCTTAAGGCAAATTGCTTGGCTTGGACCTCAAGCCCGCCGGCCATGCCGCTCAAGGATTCCGCGGTGTGAGCGGTTTGTTGTTGGGTGATGAGGAGATTGTCGATGCCGCGGGATATCTCCTTCATGGTCACCAGGATCTGCTCGAAGGCCGCCGCCTGCTGGCGGATGGAGCGCTCGATGGATTCCGAGGAGGTGGCGGAGATGTCGGCAGAGGCCAGGATGTCGGAAAAAACCGCGTGGAGCTTGTCTGAGAGCTCATGGCCTTGGCGGATGCGCTCGGTGCCCTCTTCCGAAACCACTATCAGGTTGTTGGCCGCCTTTTGGATTTCCATAATGCGCGACTGGATCTCCGCGGTGGATTGGCTGGTGGAATCCGCCAGACGCTTGATTTCCCCGGCCACGATGCGGAAATTATTGCCGGCTTCCCCGGCGGTGGAGGCCTCCAGGGCGGCGTTAAAGGCTATGATGCGGGTTTGCTCGACGATGGTGTTGATGATATCCACGATATCCCAAATGGCGCGTATCTTGTCGGTAAGGGAACGGATGCCGGAAATGGTGTCCGTGTTTTTCTTGCGGATCTCAAGCATCTTGTCCGTTGTCCCTTGGACGATCTCCGTGCCTGAATCCACATGGCCCTTGGTGCGCATGGCTATGCGGGTTACCTCGGAGATGGACTTTCCGATGGATTGGGTAATGGTGTTCGAGTCTTCCATGGTGGAGACCACTTCCTTAACCGCCGCCGCCTGCATGTTGGAGGTGGTGGTTACCTCCTTGGTTGTGGTTGAAAGCTCTTGCACCGAGTTGGATACCAGGAGGGCTGAATTCGTTATCTGGTCCAAGAGGGAGCGGAATTTATCCAGAAAAAGGTTGAAGAGGGCGGCGAATTCCCCTACTTCATCGAAGTAGAGGAGTTGGACCTTGGAGTCAGCCGCGCCGGCGCTGGAGTCTAAGAGCCGGCCGATGTGCTCCTTGAGAAAGCGCATCTGGCAATTGTTTTCGTAGCGCGAAAGCCAAGCGAGGACGAGGGAGACGGATATAAAATAGAGGCACCAAAGACCGACGACAAGATAGGGGTTGAGGATCTCTGAATGCGGGTTGATCAGGTAATAGGAAAGATAGAAGAAGTGGATGACGATGAGGAAGGAGGACGAGGCAATCAATAAGAAGTCCTTATTGCGCATAAAGCGGTCCCGCTCCCCCGGCTTGATATCGGTAATGGCCAGGGCGCGTTTTGCCGGCAAAAGGTGAATGTTTACGAAGATGCAGTTGTAGAGGGTGCCGATAAAGCCGATGGAAAGTTTTAGGAGGACGCTTAAAGCGTAGGGAATGCCGCTTTCCGCGTCCCCGCCGCGGAGGATGAAGTAGGCGCTTGTTCCCAAGAACCAGGTGCCGGTTTGTATGAAGAGAAGGCGCCAAGGCAGTTTGACCGCCGCGGTGCGGGCCTTCAAGTAATTGCTCCCGTCTCTAAGGTAGTCGAACATGGGCCGCAGGGTAGTGAGCATCATGCTCAACTGGAAAATGTAGGCCCCGATAAAAACCAAAAGGATGGTCGGTTTGAAGATTAAGGGGATACGTTCAAGCAGGCTGAGGTTGAGGCTGTCGTAGCGATTGTTAAACAGGCTGTTAAAAAACTCGCTGGAATAGAGGGCTATCGCCTGTATAAGAAAGGAGGAGAGGGCCATCTTAAGGATTATCCCTCGGATTAAGGGCGAGTAGCGACTTTTGCTCATTTTTTCCTCCGACCCTCTCATTCTACCCTATGGCCTAGGCGGACTCAAGGGAAAAATCCTCTTTTGACATTTTGTGCAAAGGGGCCCTATACTAGGCCTATCGAGGAAAGGCAGGCGGATATATCTATGAAAGCGGTCACCCATGGCAAGGACTCTGAACTCTCCCGGAAATTCTTCCTTACGGAACTGATAGCCAACCTGACGGGGGCTCCCCTCGCCATCCTCTATGCCATGTTTATGGTGGATTTTGAGGGCTTGGATGCGGGATATATCCTTCTGCGCATCTTTATCGTCCTTATCGGCAATCAAATACTCCTAGCCCTGCCTATGAACCTTATCTTTGGGCGCGCCATTCGCGCTGGGCTAAAACTCTGGCGCGCTGGGGAAAGGAGCCAAGAAGATCTTTCTGCCTTTTACCGCTTCCTCATGAAGGTGCCGGCCCTCCAGGCCCTCCTTATCCTCATTCGCATGTTCATCGGTTCCGCTTCCGCCATCTTCCTTTTTTGGAATAACATTCCCTACGCCCTTGAGGCTATTGCCTCTTTTATCTTCGCCCTTTACGCCTCCTTCGTGAACGGCATCATCATTTACTACTACCTTTATAAACCCGTGTCGGCCGTTGCCGAGGATCTAGTGCGGGAAATGAACGAGGAAAGCCGCCACGGGGCCCAGGCCGGGGCAAACCGGCTTACCGGAATCCTTTCCATACTGCCGGCCCTCGTGCCCACTATGATAACCACCGTCGGCATCCTTATCTTGATTGCCCTCATGGCCCAAGAACCCGCATCGGTCGATTTTTTAGCCGGTAGGGTTTCAGCAGCCTTGGTGATGAATATCCTTACCATCATTCCCATTCTTATCCTTAACCAGCGCTTTCACCGCCGCCGTCTGCGGGTTATCAACTACGCTTTGGAGCAAATGGTGGAACGCGGCGAAACATCGCGCCAGGTGCCGACAGACCTAGCCGACATCTACGCCTCCACTGCGGACCAGATCAACCAGGCGCTGAATCTTTTCCGCCTTTTGCTTTCGCGCATGGACGAGGCATCCGGGCGCCTTGGCGGCATGGTGGCCAATTTCTCATCCCAGATTCGGCAAACGGTTGCCTCCAGCACCCAGCAAGCCGCGGCGGTCAAAGAGATGGTGGGCACTATGGAGAGCGCGGATCAAACCAGCAAGCGCATCCAGGAACAAGCCCGCGGGCTTTCCGGAAACGCCCAAGAAAGCCAGGTCTTGGTTGATGACGGCTTTGGCAAGGTGCAGGACGCCATCCTCAAAATGGACGAGATTAAGGAAGCCAATATCCAGACCCACAACGAAATCGGCGAGTTGACTATGCAGATTTCCAGCATTGGGGAGATTATCGATATCATCAACAACATTGCCAACCAAACGCGGATTATCGCCTTTAACGCCGAGCTGGAGGCATCTTCCGCCGGCGTAGCCGGAACGAGTTTCCGCATCGTGGCGGAGGAGATCCGCCGCTTGGCAAACAGCACGGTGGAATCCCTGGTTGGCATTAAGGGACGCATTACGGAGATTCAGCAGTCATCGGACAGGCTCCTGGCCACATCGGAGGAAGAAACCCTCAAGATAGATCAAGGCATGAAGCTCTCCGGGGATTTAAACGACATCTTCGTGAGCATCCGCATGTCTAGCGAATCTACCTCACTATCGGCTGAGGGTATCGGTTCCATCATTCTGGAGCAGAACCAAGCTTACGATCAGATTTTTACCACCCTCAAGCAGATATCCGAGGGCGCCGAGCAGGTACTGGCCACGGCAAATATCTCCGGCTCCGAGGTCAGCCGTTTGCAAAACGTCATTGATGAACTCAAAGAAACCCTCAAGCGCTTTGAGTACCGCCGCCAGGAGCGGGCAAGGGTCTTGGTGGCCGGGGCGGATTAGAGGGCCGAATCCCGCCTAAACCGCAACTTTCTCTCTATCGAATTGCGAACTCTCTCCATCATGTCCTTGACCCTTTCCGCCCCGCGCAGCTTAGGGTCTGGGCGGATAACCGGCCCAAAGTGGAGGGTTACCGAGAGGTAGGTGTTGCGCAGGGGTATCTCCTGCAGTTCGGTGGAAACGTGGAAGAGGCGGCGGATAGCCTTGGGGATGGGATAACGATGCACCCATTCCTTTTGCGGAATGATGCTCACCGGGTACACCGGCATGTCGAGCATGCAGGCTATCTTGGCAAAACCGGGGTAAAAATCCGCCATCGGTTTAGAAAAATCCGCGGCAATGAGGTAATCCATGCCCTCGGTGAAGATGCCGATATTACCTCCTTCCTGGAGGCAGGTAACGATGTTGCGGATGTTGCGGATGTTGGCGTAGTTGCTTCCCTTGCCCTTGCTTACGGTGAGCATTCCAAAGAGCCAGATGAGTATGTTCGTGACTGGCAGACGCTGGAGGAAGTCGGCAGCAACCCAGGTAAGGGGAGCGTCCAAGGCGTAGGAAATAAGGAAGGCGTCGAGGTCATAGCGGTGGTTTGATGCCAGGATAAAGGGGCCCTTTTTAGGCATATACTTCCTGCCCTTTATATGGACGCGGAAGTGCAGGGGAATGACACAGCGGAGGATCTTCCTTAAAAAATAGTAGGCAAAATATTTTAGGCGTTGTCTTGGACTCATATGATGGGCTTAGTCTAGTCTATCCTGTGGGTAAAATCAGTAGGAAGGCGGCTACAAAGCTAAAAAGAGGCTTCGTAGCCGCTATCCCTTTGCGTCGAGGGCAGCTATTTGCTTAATTGGGCCTTCAGGAGCTCAATATCTTCCCTGCTAAGACTGCCTGCGGCGATAAAGGCGGCGGAGAGCCCCGCCTGGAGGTCTTCCACTTCTTCAGGGTTTTTCCCGAGAATCTGCCGGAAGGAATGGCGGAGCAGGCGGTAATCCCGGAATTCCTTTATGCCCATATCGTTTGATTTTTGATAATCGGCGGCAATCTCCTCCCAGCTAGCCCCACAAAGGGCGGCGAGTGTTCCGGAGATGACCCCGGTCCTGTCCGTTCCTAGGCGGCAATGGACGTAATAGGGGCCGGGGTTGAATTTGATATGGGCTACCACTCGCGCTAATAGTTCGGAAAAACCGGGGCTGGTGCTTTGGAAATAGACGAGGTTGTAGGATGTGTTGAGGTTGAGGTAGCGTCCAGAATCTAGGACGCCCTGGATGTAGGGGCTGATGGATTCCCCGGCAGCCGCAGAGGCTTTTTCATCGCCGGAAAGGCAGATGGCGCTTTTTATGCCGGTTTTTTCGAATAATTCCTGTACCATCTGGCTGCGGGCCCGCTCCGTGTCGAACTGTGGGCGTGAAAGCTTGTAGGGGTGGTAGCCGCGGTAGAGATTAGTCGTTCCGGGCACGCGGCGGAAGTTGGAAATCATGGCGGCTTGGGCCGGATCCGATAAGTCGAAATCCGAGAGTTGTTTGATAGTGGTGGCTACAGAGAAATTTTTTACGATCTCCTGGGGATCCACGCCAGGAAAGAGGATGAGGTTATTGGTAGACATCTGATAGCCGGGAATGGTGGAAATGGCCGCCGGCTCTAGAGGACTATCAGAATCCTTTTGAAGGATAAAAAATTTGAATTCTGGGTGGCCGGAATTTCCCGGCACGGCAAGGTCTGCGGCCGGGCGGGAGAGGGTCCAGGTCCGTCCGTCTGAGGCGGGCTTAAGAAGCCAGGACTCGTCGGTGCCCTTGAGCCATCCGTTGAAGGATCCTTCAAGGAAGACCCTATCAACATTGTCTATGTCGTGAAGCTTGGCGTCGAAGATAAAGGCGACTTCCTGCCCATCCTTGTAAAGCTGGTAGCAGAGCTGGCGATTCGTCTTGTTGATGCTCAGCTTATCTTGAACGACTGGGGCCTTTTGCGGGTCTTGATTGGTCTTTCCCGGATCTTGCGCCGGAGTAGCGGTTCTTGGTTGTGATTGACAGGAGAGAAGGAGGAGGAAGAGGAAGAGGAAGAGGAAGAGTGCAAGGCTCAAACCGCAAATGCTCATTTTCCGAAACATGCTAAACCTCAACTTTAGGCTATGGATATGTGGCGAATCATAGGCAAAAAAGCTCTCTATGGATAGGGTTGATGTAAAAACATAAAAGTGTCTTAAGGGCATGGTAGGGCTTTGGCAGGAGGCTAGGGTAAATGCGGGTTTGACAAGTATATAAAGCCGGTTATAGTTAAGCGCATTACAGAAAGTTAAAAATAAGGGAGGGTGTATGGAAATACGTAATTCAGTGATGGTCATTTTGGTTCTTTTTTCCTTTCTTAGTGCCTGTAAGCCCTTAAACAACGATGTAGGAAGTATTGCGACCACGTTGCGAACCGGGCAACCCTATACCTGGGATGGGGTTGATGCGGTAATAAAGCAGAATCAGTCCCTTAGCCTGCGGGTCAGCCCAAGCGTAGGGGTAGAGATCGATACCTTCCGCTGGTTCTTGGATGGTGACAAGCTTGCGGACGGGCCCAGCGCCCTAACCCAGACCTTCGGCCCAGGGCTCAATACCGGTTCGCACACCATAAGCTTGATCGTGAAGGCTGATGGCCTTCTCTGGTCAGAGTCGATAAACATCTTTGTCGAATACTAGGGTAAAGTTATGAAAAACATACTCAGGCCTATCCTCTTAGTTACTGCTATAAGTTTTGTCTTTTCTTGTGGACTCAGCGTATTCCAGGGCGGCGGGTCTTCCCTCACGGTAAGCGTCGATACGGGCATGGCCCGCACTATCGAGCCCCTTGATACGGAGATACAACCCGCCTCCTATAGTTTGCGCGCCGAAGGGCCCTCCGGTATCGTCACGCTCGAACCCCAAGCTGGCGGAGAATTTACCCTCAGCGGTTTGGCTGCCGGCGAGTGGCGCGTGACTATAGACGTGTTGAACGCCCAGGGCCTCTGCTTTTTGCGCGGATCGGGAAAGGCCGTTGTGAAGGTTTTGGCCAGTACCAGCCTAGTGCTCAGATGCAAGCCTCTTGAGGGAAATGGCAACCTCTCTCTCCGTCTCTCTTGGCCGGCGGCAGTGAACGTGAGCGAGATACGGGCTTCCCTTAATCCGGTAGGCGGAGTTGAATTCCCTATTAGCTTCAACCTGAGCGGCAACCAGGCGAGCTTTGATTCGAGCAGCTTGCCTAGCGGCTCCTATACCCTTAAGCTTGGCATTCACGACGGCACGCGCAACCTCATGAGCGTTGCCCATGCCCTGAGGGTTTATGCGGGGCTGACAAGCAGTAAGGCCTTCGACTACCAGCTGAGCGAACTCCAATCCACCCTGCCGCCAGACCTGGATTATCTTTACGACACCCAGAATGTGTCCGAGATTACTATCCAGGTGAGCGTGGATGAGTGGAATACCTTCTTAGGCTATTTTGATTAGAACCAAAAGCATGAGGAATTGATAGCCGCCAGCTTTAGCTTTAAAAAGGGCACGGAAGCGGCCCAGGTATTCCCCAATGTGGGCCTGGGTTTGCGCGGCAATACATCCCGCACAAGGACGGAAGAGGGAAGCACTACCCACCGTCCGGGAGACGCGGGACGCTATAGGCTTTCACACTTTAAGATAGACCTAGACGCCTTTGGAGGCCCGAAATTCCGGGGTGTTTCCAAGATCAACCTCAAATACTTCCGAAATGACGGCACGCGGACAAAGGAGCTCTTTTCCTATGACCTCTTCCGCCGCTATGGGGTGTGGACAGCCCCGCGGGTAGGTTACGCCGACTTGTATCTGGAAATCTTAGAGGCGGACCAGAGCGTAACCCGGGTCAAACTAGGTGCCTATATGATGCTTGAGTCCTTGGACGAGAATTACCTCAAGGCGCGCCGGGGCTCCGGCCGATTCGCGGATGACAAGGGTTTTCTTTTTAAATGCCTCTACCCGGCAGACCTTCTTCCGCAGAGTGATTACAGTTGGATGATAGGCGTGGAGGATGTACGCCTTAACAACGCTGAATCCGTCACGTATACCTACGACCTTAAAACCCGTAAGGCCGATATCGAGACGGCGCGGGGCGCCTTAGCCGGATTCATCGATCAGTTGAGCTCCATCTCGGAAGCGGATTTCCCGGCCTGGATTGCCGGGAAAATGGACGTTCAACTTTTCTTGAAAACCCTTGCTGCGAATGTTGCCTTAGGTATGTGGGATGACCATTGGTGGAACAAGAATAATTTCTATCTCAACTTAGACTCGGACGGCCGCGTCTACATGGTCCCCTACGACTACGACAACACCTTGGGCACGAGCTGGCAGGGCTTGGACATAGGGCGCTACTCACCTATCAACTGGGGCATTACCGCGGAAAGGCCCCTAGTGGGCCGCATCCTCAACCAGCCCGCCTATCTTGCCGCGTACAAGACCTACCTCCAGGATCTTGTGGCAAACAGCAACCTCATGGAACCGGTGGCGGCCATAGCTCGTGTAAATGCCTGGCACACGATGCTTGAAACCGGTAATTACCACCTACAGGACAGCCGCGTGGCGGTAGATGGCTCTGGCGGCCTTAATCCACCCTTCAGCTACGACGGCCCCGCCGATTGGGGAAGCCAGGAGAATTATAGGATCCTTACGGGGACCGCAAGCAGTAGTCCGGCGAACTACTTCTTCGTGCGGCGGGACACGATCGACAACCACATCAACGATAGCTATATAGCCTGGGAGTATATGCCACCCGACGCGCCGCGCTTCTTGTACAATGGTCCTTTCTTTAGCGTAACTGGCCCCGACCGCTGCGCGGCCGGATTCGAGATGAGCCAAAATGCTGCCCTTGTTCTCTGGATGGTTCAGATGGCTGGGGATCCGAGTCCGACGGTAGCGCAGATGCATGCCGGTCTGAATGGCAACGGAACAATCGCGCCACCTGGATCCTTCTCCGAAGAGCCAATCGAGAAAAGCAACCCCTACTGGGATGAGTACGGAATGTGGAAAGACATACCACTTGCCGATACGGACCTGGATATCTACATTGCCCTGGGCAAGGCAGACGGTTCCTATTGGCCAAACCTTCCCAAGCGTACATCCGGCTATACGACCATAAATTATCGGCCCCAGTACCTTCAGGACACCGGGGGTGATCCGGCTCCTGACCAGATCACCTTCACCTTCCCCAAGCCGGACGATAACATAGCCGTCTACGTAAAAGGGGATTTTAATGGCTTTACGCAAAGTGAGGCGTGGCGGCTATCGCGCACGGGGCGAGGGCTTTGGCAGATTACTGTGCCTACAAGTTCGGTTCCCAGCGGGAGCCGTTACTATTTTAGTATTCCCGCCTGGAACTGGGAGCCTGAGGACTGGTACTGCGGCACGAATGCTGAAGACACAGGTTTAGGGCGATGGGTGACTACGGTTACGTATTGAGCCATGATGTGACTACAGTTAGCTACTGAGCGTTGTTACAAGAGCGTGAAATCAAAAAGCCGGGGCGGATTATCCGTTCCGGCTTTTTTTTCCTTGTAGCTAGATGCCCCCGCTCTGTTCGGCTTCTAGGTTCTTTAAAAGCGCCTCATTGATGCTAAGCACAGCGTCTAGGGCCTGTTCAATTCGGTTTGCCTTGGTTAAGGAGCTGCTCAGGGCTGATGTGAGCGCGATTGTCCCCCCGACTAAGGCGATGCCAGCGCCGGCGAGCCCAATTCTGGCGCTGGTGCTTAATTCCCCTTCATTACTCGTTTCATTGGCCGCGGTAGCGAAGCCCGCGATATACATAAGTGAGCCGACTCCACCAAGAACAAGACCTCCACCAAGGCCGAAACGTTTCCTGCCCTCTAAGTTTTTGGCCCTGACAGACTCCCGGATCATTCCCGCCCGAGAAAAAAGGGAGCTCTCCGATAGGGTTTTGCCGTTCTCAATGGCTCTCCAATTCCGAATTGAGGGTTCTAAACGATCTATCTTTTGGTTATAGCCGCTGAGGATATAAATATTTTGAGAAAACAATTCTATGGAATTGCGGTCAAAGGTTTTTTGAGCGGCTTTTGGAAGCGCATTTCGCCTTTCTAGGAGGCGGGCGGCGCGGCGGCTAAGGTCAAGGTCTATTTCTTGAGAAAAGAGAGAGCTTATGGCGAAAACAATAATGATTGCGGACAATAATTTATTTTTCATTTCATTTTCCTATATGTTGAGCTTTTGGTCAGGTTTGGTATCTCGGGCGGGTATGAAGGCGAGAATGTCCGCGTTAAGCTGCTCGGCGATAGACTCCATTGTCATTCCAAGCACTTCAATATAGGCTTCGCTATCAACCCAGGAAAAACCGTTCAAGCGTTCAAAGCGCCGGCTGTAGTGGCGGGAAAGGACTTTCTTCCCCAGGCGGTCGTAGGCGATAAGGCTAATCTCGAATTCCAGGCTAAACTCCATAAAGTTCGCCAAAGAGGGGACGACATAATCGATTATGTCGCCGTCAAGGAGAAGATAGTAGTCTAGGTCTAAAGAATCATTGAGGATCTTAAGGATTTTTGGATCAAGCTGATCCGGTTTGCCTTCTTGGTCATAGAGGGATATAAAGCCGGTGGCTGGCGCATTGCTTTCTTTTGTGAGTAAAAAACCGTTTGAGCGGAGTGAGCGGTAGGCCTTAAATACCTGGTCGGGAAGGGTGGCGATAGGAAGGCTTTGTTTTGCTTCTGGTGTCAGCGCCTCGTTGAGGGCCAGCATGAGCGGATCTCCGTTTTCCCATTGCATGGTGGTACGGATACTAGTGCGCATAAACGTGACAGTCCGCTCAGCGGCCTTGCGTTTTAGCTGACAGCCAGCGAGAGCTACGCGCCCCTTGAGCGGAGCATTTGGCTCTAGGGGATGATAGTAGGGACGATTCGAGGCGCAGGATAGCAGTGACCCGATGATGAGGAGCCCTAGGAGTGCGGCGATCGTCTTTTTTAAGTTGGAAGCTGTTAAAATTACCATATGGGTACCCCAAAGATGTTGTATAAGCCGAAGCGTGGCGCATGGAGCTTCTTGCCCGTATAGAAGCTGCCGTAGCCGGAGACGGTGATGGATTGCAAGCTTGACGCGTCGTTGTTCGGAATTTCCCTAGCTTGGATGCCTAGGTAGTCTATATTGAATTTGAGAAGAATGGGGCCGAGCTTGAGTGAGAAAAAGGTAAACTCTAGGCCCAAACTATTGAAAAGCTCCGCGTTGGGTGCGTACTCGGTCAGATTGTTGTCCCAATCCCTGCCTTGGGGGAGGGATCCGAATGGGAAGGAATACCCGAATTTAAATACGATCAGATTCTGTATGCCAGCTCTCAGCAAAAAGCTGCCAAGGACGGCTGTCGGATCCATATAGGCGCGTAGGTTTCCCTCAAGGCCCAGGAGAAAGAGGGATGGTACCCAGTCGGTGAAGACTCGAGCTGAAAAAAGCTCGACTGGAATGTTCGACCCAAAGTTCAGGTTTAGATTAGGGCTGGCGCCAAGCCCAATTTCAAGCGGACTCAAACCTAGTCTATGCTCTGCCGCATCGAGAGAGATGCAGAAAAGCATAAATACACCGGCCGCGGCGATAACGCGGATTCGATTATTCATGATATCCTCCAAATATCTTATCTTTCTTGGATAATTAACCATAACAGCTGGTAAAGTTCATTGGAAGGGGGTCAAAGAGAAATATGGATGTAGTTGGAAAAAGCCCTTATCCCTACAGAAAGGGTTGGCCCCTTGGAAAAGGGGGCTCCCTTTGGAAAGAGGGGGGCGGGCGGGGAAACCTTATGAAAGGTTTCCCTCCCGCTTTTCTTTTTTAGGAAACTAGCTTCTTGAGAAGCTCGATTTTGTCCGTTTTTTCCCAGGAAAAACCCTCGCGGCCGAAGTGGCCGTAGCTGGCTGTCTTGCGATAGATGGGTCGCTTGAGGTCTAGGCTGTTGATGATGCCGGCGGGGCTTAAGTCGAAGGCTTGGCGAACGGCGGCCTCTATGACGCTTTCCGCCAACTTGGCGGTACCGAAGGTTTCCACCATGACGGAGACGGGGAAGGGCACGCCGATGGCGTAGGCGAGCTGGACTTCGCAACGTTCTGCCAGGCCGGCGGCCACGATGTTCTTGGCAACGTAACGAGCCATGTAGGCAGCAGAGCGGTCCACCTTGGAGGGGTCCTTGCCGGAGAAGGCGCCGCCGCCGTGACGTCCCATGCCGCCGTAGGTATCCACGATGATCTTGCGGCCGGTAAGGCCGGTATCCCCGGTGGGGCCGCCGATGACGAAGGAACCGGTGGGATTCACGAAGAACTTCGTCTTGTCGTCCAAGAGGCCGGTGCCTTCGAAGGTGGGGCGGATAATGAGGTCGATAACCGCTTCCTTGATGGCCGGATGCTTGATCTCGGGGTCATGCTGGTGCGAGACGACAATGGTGTCGATGCGGATGGGTTTGTGACCATCGTACTCGATGGTGACTTGGCTTTTGGCGTCCGGCCTGAGCCAGGGAATCTCCTTGCTCTTGCGCAGTTCCGTGGCGCGGTGCAGGAGTTTGTGGGCGTACATGATGGGGGCGGGCATGAGCTCCGGGGTTTCGTTGCAGGCAAAACCGAACATCATCCCTTGGTCGCCCGCGCCCTGCTGGCCTTCGAATTCCTTGAGGCCCTTACCCACAACGCCTTGGTTGATGTCCTGGGACTGGGCGTGGATGGTATTGATGACGGCCATAGACTCGAAGTCGATGCCGTAGTCGGGGTTGTCGTAGCCGATATCCTTGACGACATCGCGGGCGAGGGTTTGGATGTCTACGTAGGTGTCTGTAGTGATTTCCCCGCCGATGAGGATCATGCCGGTAGTGGCGTAGCACTCGCAGGCTACGTGGCTCTCCGGGTCCTTTGCAAGGCAGGCGTCAAGGACGGCGTCGGATACTTGGTCGCAGAGTTTGTCGGGGTGGCCTTCCCCGACGGACTCGGAGGTAAAAAGGTATTTCTTATCGCTCATTGGCTGGCTCTCCTTTGTCGTGCGTAAAAACAGTCTTTCATGTATCGGCTCTAGTAGCGGTAGCCTTCAGGCTTATAAGGGCCGTCCGGGCTGATGGAAAGGTATTCCGCCTGTTTGGGGCTTAAGCGGGTAAGCTTTACCCCAATCTTGGCAAGGTGGAGGCGAGCTACTTCCTCGTCCAATTCCTTGGGCAGAACCGTTACGCCGGGTTTGTTGCTGGCGCGGTTTTTCCAGAGGGATATCTGGGCCAGAACTTGGTTGGTGAAGGAATTGGACATGACGAAGGAGGGGTGGCCGGTGGCGCAGCCTAGGTTGACTAGGCGGCCCTCGGCTAGGAGGAGGATCTCGTGGCCGTCCGGGAAGATGTACTTGTCCACCTGGGGCTTTATGTTTACCCGCTTGATGCCGGGGAAGGCATAGAGGCCGGCTACGTCGATCTCATTATCGAAGTGGCCTATATTGCAAACGATTGCCTGGTCCTTCATCTTCTTCATGTGCTCGATAGTGATGACGTCGAGGTTGCCGGTGGCGGTTACGTAGATATCCGCGAAGGGGAGGGCTTCCTCGATGGTGGTTACTTGGTAGCCTTCCATGGCCGCCTGCAGGGCGCAGATGGGGTCGATTTCGGTAATCAAAACGCGTGAACCCAGGCCGCGCAGGGATTGGGCGCAGCCCTTGCCCACGTCTCCATAGCCGCACACGAGGGCAATTTTGCCGGCTGTCATGATGTCGGTGGCGCGCTTGATGCCGTCTATGAGGGATTCGCGGCAGCCGTAGAGGTTGTCGAACTTGCTCTTGGTAACCGAGTCGTTGACAATGATGGCCGGCACGAGGAGGCTGCCCTCTTTGGCCATCTTGTAGAGGCGGTGGACGCCGGTGGTGGTTTCCTCGGAAACGCCCTTGAGCTCTTTTACCGTGCGCTGCCAGCGCGTGGGGTCTTCCGCCAGGATGAGCTTGAGGCGCTTATAGAGGGCAACCTCGTCCCCGCTGCCGGGGGTCTTATCCAAAATGCTGGGGTCTTTCTCCGCGCTCACGCCGATGTGGATCATGAGGGTGGCGTCTCCGCCGTCGTCCACGATGAGGTTGGGCCCGTTGGGGCGTTTGGGGTCCGCGCTGGGGAAGCGCAGGGATTGGTCCAGGAGCTCCCAGTATTCCTCAAGGCTTTCTCCCTTCCAGGCAAAGACAGGCACGCCTTTGGGCGATGCGGGGCTGCCGCCCTTTCCGACTACGGCGGCCGCGGCCGCTTGGTCCTGGGTGGAAAAGATGTTGCAGGAAGACCAGCGGACATCGGCGCCAAGCTCAACGAGGGTTTCGATGAGGGCGGCTGTTTGGATAGTCATATGGAGGCTGCCGGTGATGCGGGCTCCCGAGAGGGGTTTTTCCTTGCCGTAGCGCTCGCGGGCCGACATGAGGCCGGGCATTTCCTTTTCCGCCAGATCAAGTTCTTTACGGCCCCAGTCGGCAAGGCCGATATCCTTTATCTTATAGTCCATGTGAGCTCCTTCTTGGGTTGCATCAAAAAAATAGCGGGTAATGTGATGCGTTTATGTATGAGGACCTTCGGTAAAAAGGCTTACTCTACGATACAGATATCCAGCAAAGAAATCAATGCGGTGGGGCTCTGTGGCGGCCTAGGAAACGAAGGAGCCACCCGAGTGGATTGAGGAGGGTTGCACTGAGGGCTAGGTAGCCCAAAAAAGTGAGTTTGAAGGAAAAACCCAAGTAAAGGAGGAGGGCGAGGATGCTGGAAAGAGCGGAAAGGATTCCTAAAAAGACGGGGGCTTTTAGTTGACCGAGTAAGCCCAGGAGGGAAAGGAAGCCCAGGCTTGAGGCAATCAAAAAAAAGAAGATTGCCAGGGCTTGAAGAGTGGTTTCAGACTCGTTTAAAAGAAAGAGGCCGGTTTCTAGGGCGGTAAAGCGCGGGTAGGCGGAGAAGAAGGGGAGGATCCAACCCAGGCAGGCACAAAGAAAGGCGGTAAAAATGAGGGTTTTGGTAAGGTGGCCCGGAGAAAGTTTCAAAAAATCATACCTCTTGAAGCAGTATAGCGGAAGGGCGGATGAGGGGAAAGCCGTTTAGAAGCAAGCTAGATGCGGCCTCATACATCAGGAAGAAGGCCTGGTGATATCGACCCAGCTTTTCCCAGATCGATACCAGCGATATAAAGGTGGAGAGCATAAAGAGCTTATGTGCTAAAAAATATCTTATCGGTATTCCATGGCGCCTATATCGAAGCTACCGTCATTGCGAGGCAAGCCGAGAAAATCTTCAAATACGGGAAGGATTAACCCTGAGTTTATCGCGCTTGAAGCGGGTAAAAGGCTAAAATCCCGAAGAAGTGGATTGACGTTTGTTGGATCAGTGAAGATAGAAACGGTTTCAAGGAGGTTGGCTGCCTTTTCAGTACCGACGCCTTGGTCCACGATAAGGTAGCGTTCATCGCTAGCGGAAGGGAAACAGATAAGATTGTTCTTTATGCTTGTGCCTTGAGCTTGGGGGCTTATGATGATGCCGCGGTTTTCAACATAACCGGTGCCTCCCGATCTGTAGATGCTATTGTTGTAGATACGTATTCCTTGGGGATCCGGCGCTCGGTCTCCGTCCTTATAGACATGGATACCGGTGTACGAGCTGCCCGATCCCGTGCCATCGAGTATATTATTCCGAACCACGACATTGCGCGCTAAAATCCTCAATGCCACCGTAACAGAACGGTTCTGGGAGCCAAATTGAGTGGCTATGCGATTCCGTTCAAAGACGATGTTCTCCAGGAGCGCGTCGGTGAGTCCATCCTGCGGGGCGATATTTACAGGCCAGGGGCCTGAGGAACCGAATACATTATCTGATATTACGCTCAAGGATGTCCTATTTTCGAGAAGGTTCGTGTCCGGGAGAGGCTGGCCATACTCGTTAACCGGTGGATTTTCGAGGGTGCTTAAACCCGGGCCATGGAACTTAAGGGCATGCCTCCCATCATTATCGCTTAAGCTTGCCCCTGATATACGGTTGTGAGAGATGACTCCCTTATAGGATTGCCAGACGCGGACGGTGTGCGAAGTGTCCGCGTCTTTCACCCGGTTGCCCAGGAGGGCTAGACGCTCTCCTCCGCAATAAAGTGTTATCATGTGGGATCCAGAGATGTCGCAACCCCATATCATCATTTGATCAAGAGGCATAAGCGCGTCGGTATTCCAGTGAGACCATCCAAGGGTAACGTCAAAACCAGTCATACGAAGGCGCTGAAAGACGAATTGTTGAATTTCCATGCTTCCACTAAAGCTTCCGAATGTTTTACTTGGATCTGAAATCTCTAAGTCTGATACACGCCAATCTTGTTTCCTGTCAATTGGCATAAAATAACCGGCGTTTACCTGGAACCTGGGAGCGTTGGTATAGAGTCCGAATTCATCTTGTGTTCCCGAACCGAAGGCCCCAATAGAAACCGGGCCTGAGTTATTCGGCCAGGTTAAACCTGTGCATGTCCATGCAGAGCCTCGGTGAAAGAGGATACGGGTACCCGCTTGGGCATATGGCGTAACCGTGGATAGGTCATTCGTACTAATATGAAGAGCCCCCGAGGGCGCATCAGAGAAATCGTTATGAGCGCTGTCGGACACGCAAATGGTTTTTTCACCGCTGAAAACCAGATTCGGATCCTCAACTGTTACAACCTTCGTGGCAGTCAGATTCCTGCCGGTATTGTCTTTCATGCTCAGCCCAATGGTGTAGGTTCCTGCGGATTCATAGAGGTGGGCTGCAACAGCCCCCTTTGCCCTGTTACGGGATTTACCATCGTTTTCCCAGTTTCCACTAGATGGATCCCCAAAATCCCATATGAATTCATAATCGAGAAAGGCGTTATCGGATTGGGAAAAAGCTACCGCCTGGGCAAAGAAATGTACCGCAAGAGGCGCAACGCCCGAAGTCCGGCTTAATTCTATGGAAAGGGATGCGTTTGGACTTGGTTCTGGCGTAGTTTGTCCGTCCGGCGTGTTTTCGGGTTCTGGGCTGACCCAGCATCCGAACATTGCCACTGAGAGGACGCAGAAAACGACGAATAGCAATGTAACTTTTTTCACGGCATTACTCCATCAATAAACATTTTCTGTGTTGATTGTATAGTTCTCCCCATGTGCGGTCAATGAAAAAGAGAATAAGCTGCTACGTTTATCTTTTGTATGATAAAAGCAAAAAACCATATAGAACCCAGTTAATTTCATGGAGGGGTTTTTGACGATGAAGTATTTTAATTAGACGCTTTTTTGTTTTTATGCTATGCTTAGCCCGTGAAGAAAAACGCGCTCCGTTAAGTAGGGGGGCCCTGCGGAAAACCCGAGCTGATGCCACGGTGTGGCTTTTGCCTTGGGCAGGGGTTCCCAATGACTACTCCGGCTACTGCCGGCAATCTCAAGCAAGCCTCGGCAAGGCCGGGGCGCGGAGCCATTTTCATGCAGAACGAATCTGAATGCGATTTTTCCATCGATTTTTTCCACGATATTCCCGCCATAACCGCCTGCGCCACTGAGGCCTTTACGACATTTGATGTCTTTGGCCCGCCCTGGTGGTCGGACGCGGGCGTACTCCCCTCCATCCTTTTGGGTAGCAATCTACAAAAGCCCTTTTCACGCGGGGCCCTCGACCGAGAGGGGCGCCTTGTGGGTCATGCCCTGTGGAACCTGGGAACGATACATCTAGCGGGGAAGAACCGGCCTGCCGCCTGGCTGGCGCCGCTTTCCGTAGTCCCCGACTGGCAAAATCGGGGTTTGGGTGGGGCCATGATGCGCGACGGCATTGAGCTTCTAGGTAAAAACGGATACGAGATTCTCCTCATCCTCGGTCACGATGCCTACTATCCGCGTTTTGGCCTCCTGACATCTTGTATGGGCCGACGCGGGATCCGTGTGAGTTTACCTCCGGCTCTTTCTGCAGACCCCGAGGGTTCTCAGGGCTGGAAGCTACGCCCGATGCGGGTGGAAGATGGGCCTGCCTGTCTCGCCCTCTGGCGGAACCTGGTTGGAGATGTTGATGGGGCGATAGATCCCGGGCCCGGCTTTTTGCCCTGGGCTTCTAAAACAAAGGATATAGCCGCGATCGCCTTAGAGAGATCCGGCGCCCTTGTTGGCCATGCCCGCATAGACTTAAGGCCAGAGGCCGATGCTGAGGGAAGCGTTCTGCGCTTCCTTGCCGCCGACGCCGCGGCCGCGGGTATGCTTTTGGCGCGTATAGCCGGATGGAAGGGCTGGACTGGAAATTCCTGCTTCCTCCCCCTGCCGGATTCTCCCACCCTGCCCAGCCTAGGCTTCAAGGACCTGGAAATCGTGGCGGAAGCCTGGAAGGGAGGGATGGCCATGGCCCTGCCGGGGGCCCCTGTGGAAGTGGACGCCGCCTTGCGGGAGGTACACGAAGGGAAGGCTGCGCCTCTCTTTGTGGAGTGGTCGCCCCTTTTTGATTTCTAGCTAAGGGGTAGAGGCGATTGGGGGTTTTTAGGCCGGATTTTCCGGCGGCATATGGTAGAATAGCCCATGTTTTTTCTGTATGCCGCCGCTCTGGCCCTCGTGAGCGTTGCCCTAGCCTTGACCCTTATCGAAGCGCTTCGCTTCAAGCAGGCCTGGAAAGGTTGGATAGCGATTTTTCTTGGAGCTCTCTGGCTGCAAAACCTTATCGCTTCTTTTGAGGCCTTTGGTTTGGGCTTGGCGCTGCGCGGCCAGTGGTTGGGCGTGTTACAGGAGAATTTGGCCTACCTCAACTTTGGGCTCTTTGTCCTGCCCCTCATCCTTGGCTTCGATCTGGCTTACCGCGGGAGGGTTTTAAAGCCCAGGTTGATTATCTTCATAGCTGCTTTGGTTTTTGGTTTTGTCTTCTCCCTTATCGTGCCCGGCTTCTGGCTTAGCCCCAAGCCGGGCTTGATTTCCCTGCTGGGCTACCTCTGCCTTGCCCTGACCTTGGGTATCTATCTTTGGTCCCTTATCGATGCCTTGCTTCGGGACAGAAGGAAGGGCCTACCGGGGATGCGGATGGTTTTAATTCTCCTTCTTGTTCGTTTTGGCTATGAGACGGTTCTTAATATCTTTTCTGAGAGGATAGCGGTTTGGATTCTGAGCGCCCACGGCCCGGCTTTTGCCCTCCTCCTGGGCGCCTTGCTTTGTCTGCGTTTCTTTATAAGGGCTACCCAAGCCTATGGGGACCCACGCGTGGCCGTGCTGTCTCCGGATTTTATACGGGAGTACGGCTTGAGCGCGCGTGAACGGGAGGTGCTCGAGCTTCTCTGCCTGGGCTTGGACACGAAGGATATAGCCGAGCGTTTGTTTTTGTCGGTAAAAACGGTGAATTCCCATTTGCATAACACCTATGCCAAGTGTGGCGTTTCTGGGCGTACCCAGCTCTTAACCAGGTTGAAACAGGTGGGTACTGAAACCCTCGGTAATTTGCCCAATTTGCCGTAAAAGGACCCTTTAGGCACAATCCTGATTTGATAAAGAAGGACTAAGAGCTATGTTTTGGGACGGAGGTTCCCATGTTTTCTAGATTTCGAAGCTTCCTTCCCCTCTGCTATTGTATTTTCTTTTTTACCTTCACAGCATTCGGCGCCAATGCCCAAGACGCGGCCAAACCTCAGTCTCGATGGGCCCTAGAATTTGGTCCTGATATCGATATTTACTTTTTACAGGCCGCCCTTCGAGCGTCTCCGCGAGATGAGCTCGTGCTGGGGGCTATCTACATGAATACCGCTATCGCCGGACTCATCCCCTATCCCGGCGAGGAGCAGATTTACGCCTTCGAGTTGGGTTGGCGGCATTTTTTCTGGAAGGGCTTGCACGCTGAAATACTCCTACTCCCCGAGTGGGTCGTGAGCAGGGAAATAGGGGCAGGGAGCCCGAGCGCCGGCTTTGATCTTGTGCCAGAGCTGAGGGCCGGCTGGCAATTCAATTTTAAAAGCTGGGGCGTCCAGTGGTACCTCACACTGCAATGGTTTGCCGGCTACCGGCTTCTCAACCCAAAGCCTGCCTCTTTTAAGGCCGTGGATGGCGGTTCATTTTATACCTCTCCCATACCGATGTTCCTCTTTGGACTGAGGCTTTGATTAATGGGTACAACCATGCGCAATCACCTTTTTTTTAGTGTTTTTTTATTGTGCGTCTCCCTCCTGTGGTCGGAGAATTCGATTGAGCAGGTTTTTACCTATCGAACAAGCGCCATTCCCCGAGAGGGCGTGTGGATCGTGGGAGACTTCAATGCCTGGTCACAGGTGTCCCATCCGCTGAAAAACGTGTCTCCCGGCGTTTGGGAAATCATTCTCAAACTTCCTCCGGGGGAGTATCGCTACCTGATTAGGATGGATTCCCGACTGGAGATCATGTCAGACAAGTTGCGGGTTGGTGAGCCGTGGTTTATTCCCACGAGCGCTACGCCCAAAGGTGATCTCCTCGATATAAGGATTCCCTCACCCAACCTTTCAGGGGAGTATATCGAAGGCTTTCTTTACCTTCCGCCCGGAGATCGGTCATTTCTCCCTCTTCTCATATTACACCATGGGAATGGAGGAAATAAAAATGATTGGGTGGATAATGGTTGTATACCCGTAATAATGGACAATCTGATACATAAGGGAAAAATCCGGCCCTTTGCGGTCTTTTTCCCTTCAATGCAAGCCTATAGAAATTATCCAGGACTCAGCCAGGCTCTTGCTAAGGATATACCCAACTGGCTCCATGATGCGTATGGTATAAATGTATCCAAAAAAACCCTAGCCCTTGGGGGCGTCTCCATGGGGGGGAGCGTAGTCTACCAGGCTTTGATGGATAGGCAAGATGTCCTGGGCTCTTATATAAGCCTCGCCGGCTGGCTGCCTGAGCTTCAGATACCCTTCCTGATTCAAGCCATCTCTAAAAAAGATATTCAAGTTTATATTCTGTGCGGCTCTGGAGACGGCCTACTCAAAAACAGTAGGGCAATCTGGGAACAAGCCCAAGAAATAAAAGAAAAGATTACGTACACGGAACTGGCGGGAGGACATACCTATGAATGCTGGATTAAGGGAATACCGGATTTATTCATCTCACTTTCCCAGAGCTTTTATGAATAGGTTTATTTTTTCAATCGCGATTCTGCTTTTCTTTTTCGGGTGTAGCTCATTTTCTTCCCGGAACCATTCTCCTGAAAAGACGGCATCGATTTACTGGGAGATTCCCGCATCCTTTCTGGGCACGAGGGATAGGGTGTGGATTACTGATTGCAATGATACTAAAGTAGGAGCTCGTATAAAAAGGGAATCGGAGGGATCTTACAAAATATCCGGCATGACAGATGGGTGGTATCGCCTGAACGTGAGCCGGGGGCAAGATACGATTACTTCATTTTGGATAGCCTTGTACGCGGGATGGGAAGCGGGATTGGTTTGGGACCCTTCTGCATCATCCTCTCAAGACTTGGATACGGCTAAAAATTCCATGCATTCGATCAATCCGGAAGTCTTGGAAGGTTTTGAGCTTGGCAGGAGGCTTACGCTTCCACAGTCTGATGATGCGCTCAAAGCTATCATTCCGCTCAAGATTGATTCTCGACGCTTAGTCTTAGCCAATAATTATCCCAATGCCCTTATGGGAAAGGGCGGGCTTTCCTCCGACTGGGACAAGGGCGCACCCTTCTATAGAAAAACTAAAAAATCGCCCTGGGTATATGTTTTAGAAGGCGATCCCTTGGGATTTATGGAGTATCTACTTTTAACAAAGGAAAACCCATTTTTCCAGGATTCCATCAATCCGTTGCGCAAAACGGTGGACGATATGGGAAAGGGAAATGGATGGTTGGCATGGCCTGAAGCTCCTGCTATATCCCAGCTATTGCCTTTGGATGCGGACGAGCCCGCCGGGAAGCTAGAGTCTTTTACCCTCGAGGGCAAGATTCCAGGCTATTCAAAAAAAATAAGGGTCTACACCCCTCCACATTACTCCCCGGCAACGACTGCCTATAAAAGTATCTATTTTCATGATGCCCAGATGCACCTGCAATATGGCATAACGAATGCCTTTTCGCGTTGGATCAATGCTGGACGCACTCCGCCATTTATTGCGGTTTTTATTGACAACGATCCGGAATACCGGCGGAATGAATTTTTGCCAAAGACAGAGGTTCCGGCGGGATGGGGTCAAGGCGACAGTATTGCCGCTCGCATAGCCTCCGGCAAAATACCGGAATGGTATGGGGATTTATCCGCCCTCTATCTGGACTTGGTGGGGACCCGCCTGGTCCCGGCTATTGAGGCACGCTACGCTGTATCTAAAAAACCGGAGGATCGGGCTATACATGGTGCCTCTAATGGATCCATCATTACCTTTGTTCTCTTGAACCGCTTTCCCGGGCTCTTTGGAAACGCGGCCTGCGTTTCCCTCTACTCTCGGAAAGCGGATCTTTCACGGCTTAAGGAAAACCCCCTTCGGCTATTTTTTGGCTTCGGTAGATTTGAGAAACCGGTGAATCATAGCGGTTTTATGGAATACCAACTCAAGGCCTCCCTCAAGGACAGTCAAAAAGTCGTGCTGGAAACCGGCGCGTATCCGGGAGGCCACGATCCTGTTTCCTGGTCGGCGGACCTTCCCCGAATTATTGATTTTTGGTGGAGCCCTTTCTAGATATCAGAGAGAAGGACTCGGGCCTATGTTTGGGAACGGTGGAACCCACAAGCCGTCAAGCCTGTGTCTCCATGCGTTCTTGAATGTGGGCCTGATAAAGATTTCTTCTTTTTTGAGGCGGCGGATGAGGGAGACGTATAGGTCTCCCCCTTTCTATTTTGGATCTCGGTTCTATGCCTTCTTGACGGGAATCCACACCTCGCTGTAGTAGTCCGAGGCCTGACTGTCTCCCATCGCGTATACTTCGAGTTCTGGTCCCTCGGCGTGCTCGTAGCCGGAGGAGGGGAACCATTCGGAGAAGATGCGCTTCCATACGGCTTGGATGGCGCCGGGGAGGGGGCCGCGGGATTCGAAAACGGCCCATGTGGCGGCAGGAGCCTCGATGCTCACGCATCCCGGGGGCAGGGCCTTTTCCTGGGAGGAACCGCGAGCGGGACTTTCTATGGCGATAAGGTAGCTAAAGCTGCCGTCGGAGCCCATGTCGCAATCGCAAACCCCCATCACACCCATGGGCGAGCCAGGCAGGATGCAGGCTTCCAAGGCAGTGAAGCGCCCACCAGGCTTTAGCTCGCTTTCCCAAAAAGCCGGTATTTGCCGCCAATTGTTGCCGTCTGCCGTGCTCACCCTTTGTGAAAGGCCGGTGAGTCTGAAGGCATCCCTTTTCTCAAAACGCATATCCATCGGTATATCTCCTTTGAGGACGACAGAGAAGGCAAGACGTGGCCAAGCTTTGAGCCGTGCGCCCGGTTCCTTGGCCTCGCTGGGCGTTAAGCCGAACTCGCGCTTAAATGCCCGGCCGAAGGCGTCAGGAGACTCGTAGCCGGCGGTAAGCCCGGCGTCTATTACGCTCGTCAAGCCTGAAGCCAGGGCCTGGGCGGCCAGGCTGAGTCTGCGCCTTCGCGCGTACTCCCCGACTCCCACGCCAGTGACGATCTCGAACATGCGCATGAAGTGGAAGAGGCTGCAGTTGGCTCGTTGGGCTGCCGCGCTGTATTCGAGGGCCGCGCCCTTGTCCTCTGTCCCTTCCAGATTCGATTCGATGTAGTCTATCGCCGCTTCCATCCGTTCTTGCCAGTTCATCTGTGCTCCTCGCTTAGGAAGATAGCCTAAGCAATTCTAACGCGCCCGACTTTCCTTGCCGAGTGCCGCAGGGCAGGGGCGTCCTGTTTGGGGCCCCCGTAGTCGGGGCCCCCGTAGTCGGGGCCCCCGACTACGGGACCGGCTGGCAATTCCATTTAAAAAACTTGACGGGGATCTATTGCGGGTTCAGACTGGTTGTATGAGAAAGGTGTTAGGATTTTTGATTCAAGGGCGCGTTCTAGGCGTGGCATGGGTTCTTGTCTTGCTTCTGGCCTTGGCCGCTCTTGGGGCTGAGGGTGGGGAGGCTGGCTATTCTGCCAGCTTTGGCGACGGTAAGGAAATAAAGGCTGAGTTCCTAGCCTGGGAGCCTGAACGCGGTTTTGTGTTTCAAACGGGGGATGGGCTTTTGCGCAGCTTGGCGGCTTCCGATATCGATGGGGTGGAAGCTCGAGACCAAGGCCCTCCACGCCCCGGTAGCTTCCGCTACGCGCGGCAATCCCTAAGCCTGGGCGCTTTTTCCCTTAACCTTCCCTTCTTTGAGGTGATCCGCATAGTGTCTCTGGAGTATCAACGCCTCCTCACAGCCAGATGGAGTTCTGATTTTCAGGCTGCCTTTCTCCTCCTTTCTCCCGGCGTTTGGGATAGACCCCTTCTACCCGGCGCTTTAGGCGGTTTGGGACTACGCTGGCACTTCCTAAGCCGCGGCCTCGACGGTATGTATCTGCGCTTTGGGCTTTTAGCCGGAACTATGCCCGGAGTCCTCTATGCTGAAGGCGGAATTGGCTGGCAACTGGTGACTATTTCAGGCTTTTCCCTGGATATGCGCTTGAGCGGCCTCCTCCATCCCATGGGGCCGGCCGGTTTCAGTCTCGAGCTCCTTAAGGTAGGCTGGGCATGGTAAAAAAAGGAAAACACATGAGCCGAAAACGAGTGCTCCTTCCCTTATGCTGCTTTGCCCTTTGGCTTGGGGCCTCCCTTGGATCCGGCCTCTGTGCCCAGGAAAATGAATACCGATTGCTCCTCAAAGATGGTACCGTCTACCTAGGCCGGCCCTTGGAAATAAAAACCGGCAAGTGGATCCGTTTCCAAGATAGGGCGGGGCATAGCATTTTTGTTAAAGAAGCCGATATTCGCGGCTGTTATAGGCTTGATGTTGATGAGGATAGTATCTTTGGGGTGAGCCCTAAGGTCGAAGTTCCCATCATTGAAACTAAAGCCGACGTGGATGGGCAAGAAGATGCGTTGGAGGATGATCTAAAGGGAGAGCCAGAGGATAGGCCGGTGGATAAGCAGTCCGATACGGCAGTGTCTACGACAAGCATTTCCGACAGCACTCCTTCAAAAACTTTAGCTGGGAATCCACCTGGGGGGGATTCTCCCGTGGCCTTTTTTCTGCGCGTAGACCCTCTGGGCGTGGACGCAATGTATGGCATTTTTATGAACCAAGGGCTTGGCGCGACCGATATCCGCCATCAGTTTCCCTATGCGCCCCGCTTGAGCCTGGGTGGGTCTTTCTTTGTTTTCCCCTTCCTTGAACTAAGGCCGGCCATAGCTATTGGCATGCCGGCCTCTTGGCCATCACTGGGTATCATGGGCTGGCTTTACATCCGCCCCTTTCTGAAGGGCGCATTTCGCGGGCTCTTCCTCTACGCCGGTGGAGGTTTCCATCTGGCCGAATTTAGGCCCGATATTTCCGGTTATCTCTTGCCAGGTTTTGAAGCCGGCCTAGGCTGGCGCTGGTTTTCAAAAAACGGCTTAAGCCTTTCCAGCTCCGGAGCCTTGGCGAGATTCGATATTGTAAGCCTAGAGTGGAGGAAATGAAAATAGGGCTTATCTGCTCTGGAGCTGAGTTGGTGAGCAATCGCATGGGGGAAAATGAATGCCGATTATCCATGTGATGCCAAGCTGGGATATGGCGAGTCGTCATGCAATTGTGGTACCCGAAGGGGAAGACGTTGACCTCCTTGTGTATCGGACTAGCATTCGGGTAGAAGCCCTCAGATCAGACGGATGTTGGATGTACACTAGCAACCCGCGGGATTTAGATGGATTTTCAATCTTTATTCATGAGGGGGGAGAAGTCCCTGAAATTAGCCCGAGCGATGTAGTAATAAGAATTCGATTTGTTAATACCGCCGCCGAGGCGGGATGGCAGGCAAATAAAGCAAGGCTGGTTTTTCTAAAAAAAAGTGTAGAAATTGTGGTGAGTTCAGCCTTCCGGCTCTCTCCCCGTGAAAGTGTAGATATCCCCGACCTGGAGGCTCAAGACAACTACCTGCGTGCGCTGTGCCGGGGAAGGCCTGGCTTGAGCCTGTTTTGGGACGCCTATGACTTCGGCTTCTCCTTGATTTGCAAAATTAAGGAGCTGCAGAACAAGCTATTCCTCTTGGAGTTTTCCGACAAGGATTCCGATCGCTTTACGCTGGACGATTCAAGCCTAAACCGCCTTAGCCTCGATATCCTTTGCGCCAGGGATGAAGCCGCCAAGGAGATTCGCGGTTTGGAACAGCGGAAGGGAAATCTCCGGGTTGATGGAGAGCTCCTTGGATTCTTACCTTCTTCCGCTTTTTCCTTTGACGTGGAGACTCAATATTTTAAACGGCTCTTTGTTGAAGAAATTTTGAAGGAATTCGAAGCGGCTTTTTCCGTAAAATCACGAATAGAAAACGCAAGACTTGGGTTTATTACCGTAAGTGTGAAAAGCCCGCAGCCCCTGCCCCCAGAGGCAATTATTCGTCTTTTTGCAGCCCTACACTTTTCATCCTTCTGTTCTTTAGGAGAGGAGGAGGAGTACAAGCTTAAGGCTAGCAGGGGCCGCTTGTTTAAACAGGCTTAAGAATGTAGTAGCCACAAATCCGCTTTTTATTGCGTGAGCGATGGGAGGGGCTGGTCTGGAATAGCGCCTAGCTAGGCTTAAAAAGCCAAATACCGATTTACGTCATTAATCGTGAAGTCTGTTGGGTCTAGGTCTGCCCAGAAGATGGCGAGGGCTTGGCCGCCGTAATGTGAAAGATCACTTAGGATGATGCGGTAGATGCCTGCGTAGGAAACTTGCCGCGGGCCGTGGGATAGATCATCTCTGCTAGGGTTAGCCTTTTCTGCGCTTGCAGGATGGGGAGTGCCTCTGTTTCCCAGGTGAGGTGGCTGTTCCATTGGAGAACGCTGAGGCCATCCAGGGATTCGATGGCTTTGCAAAAACGCCGGGCTTCCTCCACGGTGCTTCTCCGATGCCAATTCTCGATATAGCTTGATACCCAACGGGCTCCTTCTTGGTAGGCGCGTTCAAGGTCTTTAATGGTAGCGTCAATGTCATCGAAGTTTCCGAGTTGTATCCAGCCACGCCGCGATTCCATTTCCGGTGAATAGCCGACTGATCCCCCTATCGTCCAGCCCCTGACCAGGGGGGCCGTTTAGCAGTCCATGCGAGCCAGGATGTTAGGCTGATAAGTGATATGAGGAGGATGCTAGCCAGGACGCGGTATCTTTTCATTGTTTTGCCTTTGAAAGGTAAAGCTAGTACCCTGTTTCAATTCGGGTATAATAATATCGCCTTAAGAACGACATGATAGTTTTTCTATGGCTGAGACAAGGGTTCTCCTATGGCGCAGGTACTTATGTTGCTGTTCATGCTATTCTCCGTAGATAAAACAATAACCCACGACTGAGTACACCCCGATTTACGGATCCATGACTGGGATAAGGCTAGAATTCTCATACGGAATAGGTAAGTGAAAATTCACCCATCCTTGTTCTCCTTGATCGAGTTTAATGAAATACCATCCATTATAGGGGGCAATAGCCCTACCTAAGACGGAATAGTTCGCTTTCAAGGCACGTTTCGTTTTAATCTGTGTTGAGGACTTTGGAGAAGTATATAGCTCTATCGAAACATATGCCTCATACCGAAATGGGGTTTGTTGTATTGATCTAATCAAACCCTTGCGTGGATCGTATACACAATCAATTATACGATATTCTGCCGTATACCCGGAGGACTCGGTTCCTTCACCGATATACCCGCTTAGGAGTATTGTCCCATCAGGGCGGAGGCCGGTGATAGCGTAAAGAACTAGATGTTTTTTCTGCCATGGGAATATGAGTGATTCGGAGAGCTCGGCGGAGAAAGATGATATTTTTTGTTTTTTCTGTTTTTATGAAGAACCGGCTTGATTTCAAGGCTTTTTTTCCAGGAGAGGCTCCAATAGATCCATTAATCTCGTAGTTCGTTCCTTTTTCATCGCTCTGAATTGTGAAGTGCTTAGCGCGAATACCTAAGCCGTTTCCGGCTACGGGGAAAAAAAGAGGATTATTAGCGGGAAAGCCAGCAGATGCATGGTAAGAAAAACTATTGTCCAAAGTAAATGACTCCACCTCTATTTCGTGAGAAAATAAACTCTGACCTATCTTTGTGATTTCCAGGTTTCCATAAAGCCTAATACAATCATTATCGAAAAAAATGGTAGCTGGCTTCATCAGATTACCATCGATGTAAAAACAGGAAACATGCTCCGCTTCGATCGGCTGGCCCGTGAGAGAAAAAATGAGGTTTTGGATAAGTATGTTCTCAAAGTCGGGCTTTGTGCGGTGGATGATCTCGAGACTATCCACGAGTAGCTTGTTTTCTCTTATCTGGCAGCCGTATAATTTATAGAGGTAAGCACGAGCTGCAGCATTGGATGAATGGAAGGGTCCCGCAGTGAAAGGTGCTGATAAGTCACCATTTGGAGTAAGTGAGGCGACCGGAAAGGAAATGATGATTTCAGTACCTAGGATATTCACAGGGATTTTTAGACTGCCTATAACTTTTTCCGGTGTGATAGAATTGATATCAAGCGTTTCAATATTCCTGTAACCTGTATGGCCTTCGTATTCGTCACGTTGAGCCTTTCCTGTGAATGGAATGGAGGGAAGACCTTTGCTATCAAAAGCCGCACTATAAATGAAGACTGTGTATGGACCGGCTTTGGTTGTCGTATAATATGGAACGTAAAAAGGCTTGCCACGGTTTCTGAAAATTCCGCCTTTGGAATTGAAGATCCAACCTCCATATGCAATGTCTACGGACTGTTCTTCCGCCAGAGTTGCCGAGAAGTTGGCGCCACTTGCATTTGCTGAGGAAAATCCGCCCTTAACATCAAAACTTTTTGTAAGCCAGGCGGGGCTAAAAAGCTTAAATTTACCTGAACCGACATATCCGAGACCTGCAGGGTCTTTTGCTTCGGTAGTGAATTCAGCTTCGTATTCCACTGTTTTAGACTTGACAGTTTTTCCAAGCGATCCTTCTTTTAGCATGATTTGCCCATCGAATGATATGATGAGCTCATCCGCTACCGGGAACCCCGATGGTACGGTGCCTGTTTCATCAATGTTCCAGGGGATCTGCTTGATGTCATAGATCCTAAGCTCGGGGAGGGTATTGCCATCAGATTCGAGAAAGGCGCTCCCGCTTTCAAAGCATAAGGTGTTATGTTCATCATAATCAGATATATATTCAAGCGCAACGGTGTTCGCTCCTTTTCTGGATTTCCAACTGGGGTCGAAAATTATCCCGTCGAGTATTCCAAGAATGAAATAGTAATCAGAGATGAACCTGAAAGTGGCGGAAGCAACTATGAGTGTACTGCCCGAGAGAATGAGACCCTCAAAACCTATATCCATTTCTCCCCAATCAAGCGGTACCATTCCGTTTTTTTTCTCCCTCCCAAAGGGATCCGTGAGGACTCTGCCATAACAGTTTGAACGGACGGGCGCGACAAGACCCTTCTCCGAAATGAGTAACTTCGCAAAGACTGGGCCAGGAGGCCTATCTGATTCAGTATCTGGATCTTTGCCCCAAGAGGTTCCCGCAGGCGGATCGAGCGTGAACTCTTCTATCATCACTCTGTTGTCCTCGACCGTGATCCCCCTTGCCATGCCGGTGAAGCCCTCCACACGGCAGTGAATGGCTGTTTCATCCACGGATTTCAGATCCTTTTTTGGCATAAGGATCATGAATGGGGCGTCTTTGCGGGATGTCCAGTCAGGAAGAGCTAGGTCCTGACCGAAGCAAGGGTAAAGTGAGCAAAGCAAGATAATGCCGTAAACCGTGACATTGCGCATCACTGTGCCTCCACGGGTCTGTAGCCACGTATTGATTTGGGCGGATCGGAGATCAGTGTGAGGTTGAGGACCTCCTTTTTCGATACGGTGAGGACAACGCTGAGGTGACCCTTATTAAATAGCCGGTAATATTCATCAAGTCCTGAATTTAAGCTTGTAGGCGCAGGTGGCTTAAATTTTTCCGTTGGCTCTTCTGGGGCGAAAGGACCGGCTACAATGTTGACGCCGTTGCGCAGATAGATTCCATTTTTTTCTCGGATTAAGGCCAAGAATCCATTGTCTACACCGGAAGAAGATGGAAGACGATAAGAGAAATATACTTCTTCAAATGGGCCATAGCGTTCTTTTCCATGTATTAACCATTGCCCTGTTTTGTCAGTGCCTTTGAATGTTATCGAGTTTAATTGTAACACTGTGTGGAAGGGGCCGTACTTAATACCTTCTGATTGAAGCCATTTTCCCTCGGGAGAATCTAAAATGTGTATTGCTCGAACGATCTGTAAGAGCCTATTACCCCCTGGATTGAAAAATCTTTGCCCTAAGGGCAATAACTCCGTTCTTTCCCCGCCGCGCTTGGCGTGTAGGAAATAATTAGGACCATCATTATTATTTAAATTGATGAGAATCGAAGATCCGTCTTGGGTAATCGAGTCGATTATATTATCTCCGATATGGAAGTAGGTTTCATTAGGGAAATGGGATCTCTCGGATTCAAGACTTATACGGTAACCATCGCCTATGATCCATGCGTCCGTCTGCCAAGAAAGGTCGGGGTAGCGCGCTCTAGTCGATGTTTTTCCGAAACCCCGAACGGCCGCGATGAAGGTCGATCCGTCATCTGAATAGGCTATATCATCAACAGCGGAAAAGGGGCCAAGAACCCCATTGGACTCATGTATATAAACAGCACCGTAGCTGGGGACAACATAGGCATAGCGTCCTGTCTCTCCGGCATATAATAACTTAGAAGTAACATCGTACTCTGATAATGTATATTTTTTCTTGGTAATGAGTTCCATAGATGCGTTAAGGATCTGGTCTTTTTTCATGATTTTCCAATGCAGGGTTTCCCCTTCATCCGTAAGAATGGCATAGATGGGATTTTGTCCATCCCAGTAAAGAAAATTGCCCAACAAGAAGGGGCCGGCTTCCCAATCCTTTCCGAGAGCCATGTAATCAGAGCGTCGTCTCGAAAAAAAAACGAAATCTTGTCCGTCAGGAGAAGCGGTAATTGTGTAGGGCCTGCCGAAGGGGTATTTCATGAGGCTTCCATCTGACAGGTGGATTGAGAATTCTTTGCTATTTCCTAGAATCCACGCGTCCTTACCCTCAAGAAATTGAAAATCTGAACCCTGGGCCTCTCCGTTGAGGTACGTGGTTTTTTCATATGACATGTCACTATCATAGGCAATATGCCGTGAATCGAAGGACCAGAATAGTTTATCAATAAATCTAAGTGGGCCATATGTCTTGTCATCTACCACCACCCAATAAGAGGGTTCTTTTTTTCCAATAGTGGCGATCCAAGCGAGCTTTGTCCCATCAGGGGAAAGCAGAGCGCTGTATAAGGAAGTGAAATGTGTTTCTTTAAATCCCTTACCCTGATCGACGTAAAGTTGGACTGTTTCATCGGTCTTGACGGGAGCTGCCACGGCAAGATAAGCACCGCGTGGATCTTGGATGGCATAGACTAGTTTAGTTCCGGCTGGGAGTTTAAGTGTATGCTTTTTAGGCTTTGGGAGGCCCGTATCAGCCGCAGCCTGAAAAAGAGAATAGGTCGCGAAAACTAGAATGAACAATAAACTAGATTTAAAACGATGGTTATACATATCGTGATTTTACCACACAAAGACAAAAACCACATTATATTTTATAGAAGAGAAAATTGGTTCTACCCAAAGATATTTGCTTATTGTCGTGTCTCCCTCGCGTGAGGGATTGGAGGGGCTAGCCCGGACCGGAGCCCGGGCTGAAAGCCTGGGCGAGGACCGTACGAGCCCCGTAAAGCCCGACCCCGCGGCAGGGTGAAACCCTGGCGCGGGGACACGCCCAAATTCTTTAAATACCTAGAGGCCCTTGGCTACCATGTCGCCGATGGCGGCGGTGCCGAAGCCCATTTTGCCGGCGGCTTGGCTCTTCATTTTGCCAATGGTTGAGATCATGGAGGCTTCAATGGCCTTGGCGGCTTTTTCCTCACCCAGGGTGTCTATCATCATCATGGCGGCGCCGATGGCGGCCATGGGGTTGATGACGTCGAGGCCAGTATACTTGGGAGCCGAGCCGCCCATGGGTTCGAACATGGAAACGCCCTCGGGGTTGATGTTGCCGCCGGCGGCTATGCCCAGGCCTCCCTGAATCATGGCGCCTAGGTCGGTGATGATGTCGCCAAAGAGGTTTTCGGTGACGGCTACGTCGAACCATTCCGGGTTTTTCACGAACCACATGTTGGCGGCGTCTACGTGGTTGTAGTCGCGCTTGAGACTGGGGTAGTCCTTGGCGCCCATTTCCTCGAAGGCGCGGAACCAGAGGTCTCCGCAGTGGGTGAGGACGTTGCGCTTGTGGATAAGGGTAATGGGTTTTTCCGCATACTTGGGGTTGCCTACGTTGCGCTTCTTCTTGAGCTCGAAGGCGTACTTGAGGCAGCGGTCTACCGTGCGGCGGTCGTAGGTCATGACCTGGGTGGCTATCTCGTCTGGGGTGCCCACCCGGGTGGCCCCGCCGATGCCTGTGTAAATTCCCCCGGAATTCTCGCGGATTACTACGAAGTCTATCTGCTCCGGGCCCTTGTCTTTGAGGGGGGTGTCTACGTTGGGATAGAGTTTTACCGGGCGTAGGTTGATGTACTGGTCCAGCTCAAAGCGAATTTTGAGGAGGATGCCGGTTTCCAGGATGCCGGGTTTTACGTCCGGGTGCCCGATGGCGCCTAAAAAGATGGAGTCGAATTTCTTAAACTCCTGGATGGCGGCGGAGGAGATTGTCTCCCCGGTTTTGAGGTAACGCTCACCGCCGAAGTCGAAGCTCTGGTAGTTGAGCTTAAAGCCAAACTTTGCCTGAGCCGCGTCTAAAACCTTCATGCCCTCGCGTACTACCTCGGGGCCGGTGCCGTCGCCGGGAATGACGGCGATATTATAGCTTTTTCCCATCTAACTCTCCTTGAGCCTGCCTTTTTTTGCTTAGGCGGCGGTAGTACCTAGGATAGGGCCCATTATTGTGGCTGTCAATGCTGAAGTGAGAATAAAGGCGATGCGTGAAGCTCTAGGGCAGATCTTTTCTTGATGGCGGGGATTGCGTCAATCCTTGACACTCCCTCGCGGTGGATCGAAACTTAGCGTGGGGGATCATTATGCTCAAGAAAAAGAGTCTCATCCAGCTTCAAGCTGAAATAGGGTAAGGGAAAAATGAATACAGAGGAATACCCCGCCGAGCGGGCCTTTTTAGCGGCACGGAAGCCGAGCCTTGTGGCGGCGGGTGTCTGCGCTTTTCTGGCTTTGATCGGGGTTCTGCTTGAGCTGGCGATCATTATTACCGCGGTACCGCTTTGGGCTGGCCTTGATGGGCAAAGCCGGATCATGATCTTCATAGTTGGCCCGATACCCCTCCTCTTTGTCCTCTGCGTTTTTCCCTTAAGGGGCATTCTGCGCACGCGGAAGCGGGCTTATTATGGGCTTGTGGTAGACTCAGAGAAGCTGAGCTTGAATATGGGGGAGTGGCCGAGGGAAATTCCACAGGCTTCAATCACGGCGATAGAGAGGATTTTTAAGGCGCAGACAAAATCAGTCCTGGATGGTATAGAAATACGCTACCGTGGAGCGGATGGCGCGGAAGTGAAGGCGTGGATCGACCATGTGGATTTCAACGAGACAATGCCTGAGGTGGCGGCGTGGCTTGTAAGGGCCTTCAAGGGGGAAGAATCTGAAATTTCGTGAGGATAAGATGAGCTAGAGGTATAGGCCTTGAGCTTCAAAGCCTAGCCTTTCCCCTTAGCCATGTGTGTTTCAAGGAGGCGGGATAGCTCCGTGCTGATGAAGGGTTTGCAGATGCTGGCGCTAAAGCCGTAGCGTAGGGGATTGGCCATGACGGGGTCTTCCGCGTAGCCGGATGCGACAAAGATGGGGGTTTGGGGGTAGAGCTTGCGGATTTCCCCCACAGCCGCTTTGCCGCCCATGCCGCCGGGAATGGTGAGGTCAAAAATCATGCCCGCAATGGCCTGACCCGTCTTGTGCCGTTCTTGGGCAATCTGAATGGCTTCTTCCCCACAGCTCGTCAGGATGGCTTGATAGCCGAAGAGTTCAAGCATAGCTCCGATGGTTTCACGCATTGCCTCTTCGTCGTCCATTACTAAGAAAAGGCCGGAACCATGGTGATCTATCTGCTGTTCCGTATCGCTTTGAGATCCCTTTGTAGTTGCCGCCGGAATGTAGAGGTGGAAAACAGAACCCTTACCCGGTTCGGATTCCACGTCTATCCAGCCTTTATGCCGTCTGATGATGGAATAGCTTGAGGCCAAACCCAGGCCGTGGCCCTTGGGCTTGGTGGTATAGAAGGGGTCGAAGATGCGGCCTAAATACTCTTTGGGAATGCCTATACCTGAGTCTTTAAAGGAAATTTTTACGTAGTTCCCGGCGGGCAGGTTGGGGTGTTGCGCGGGGGCAAGCTCTAGGTTTGACGCGCTGATTTGGATGCAGCCCCCATTGGGCATGGCCTGCTGGGCATTGATGATGATGTTGTTAAGCACTTGGCTGAGTTGGTTTTTATCATAATAGCCATCCCAGAGATTATTTGGGATATCGAAGGCGCAAGAGAGGGTGGAGCCGCTCATGGCAAATTCCGCGCTTTCTTGGAGGAAGGGCCCTAGGCTGTCTCTATCGATGATGGGGGAGCCGCCCTTGGCAAAGGTTAAGAGTTGTTGGGTGAGGCCTCGGGCTCGATCTATGCCTTGAGCCGCTTTGCCCAGGTAAGAATTTACTTTGTCATTGCTTGAGATGGAGCGCGCCAGATCGAGGTAGCCGAAAAAACCGCCCAAAATGTTATTGAAGTCGTGGGCGATGCCGCCGGCCAAGAGCCCGAGTGCCTCTAGCTTTTGACTGCGCTCTACGTCTTGCTGGTATTTCCGTATCTCGGTAGTGTCCAGGAAGACGACGACGGCGGCAAAAACCTTGCCTGTATCATCCTTGATGGGGGCGGCGTTGGCGAGGACGACGCGGTCTTCTCCTGAGTCCCTGCGAACGATGAATTCACGTTTGTTTGTTTCTCCGAACATGATGGCGCGGGCAAGGGGTACCTCATCTGTGCGTAAAGGGCTACCGTCTAAATCGAAAATTTGCCAGCTGGCTACGTAGCGGTCTAATCCCACTCCATTGACGATTGCGTCCCTGCTACCACCGCGAATAAGTAAACCGGCGTCGTTGACGTAGCGTAGCTTGCCATCCGGGGCGTTGGCTATGGCGATACCGGCTTGACTCTGGTCTAGGGCCGCCTTGAGGATGGACTGGGTCTTGCGTAGCTCTTCCTCAGCATTCCGGCGGTCGGTAATGTCTTCAAAGGTGGCATAGGCTTGATAGGGCTTATCCTCTCCGAGGTGAAAGAGGGGCATGGCGTTGATGTTGATCCACACGTAATCGTTTTTTTGGGGATGAAAGATGCCGTGTATGAGGTTTTCCACGGGCTTGCCCGTTTTAAGGGCTATGGGGAGTGGGTGAAGGTTCCCAGGAAATTCGGAGCCATCTTCACGGATAGCCCTCCAGCGCGGGTCCATCGACGTTAAGCCCCTCATCTGGTCCAGGCTTACGCCCAGGATGCGTTCCGCCGCGGGGTTGGCGCTGATGATTTCCCCCGAGGGGTTTTGGTAGACAACGCCTTGAGACATGGTTTCAAAGAGGCGGCGGTATTCTGCTTGACTGCTTTCCAGCGTATTTTCCAAATGCCCCTGATCTTCAATGAATTTTAGATCTGCCTCGATGAGGGATTGGAGCCGCGTCATGATTATTTTTTGGCTTGGGGAAAAGCTATGTTCTCTTCTGTCTAAAACGCAGATGGTGCCAAAGGGGTTTTTATTGGGGAAATTGAGGGGGTAACCCAGATAGGCTATCATCCCGAGTTTGATGTCGGGGTTTTTCATCCAGTGAGGATCTGAAAGCGCGTTGGGAATTTCTAAGGGTATTTGGCTTTTTATGACGGTTTCGCAATAGAGTCCATGCCATTTTTCACGGTCCTGGGGATGATAGGGGTTGCCCTCGCTTGAGCTTGAAACCGTCACCTCCATGTAATCGCCTTCGTGACGCATGATGAGGGCGGCCGGAACCTGGAGGATATCGGCTAAGAGGTCGGATACAGTTTGCCATTTTTCCAGAAATGAATCTGAAAGCTCTACTCTTACTGCTTCTCTACCTTCCATGCGTTCTTCCTTGTAGGCTTGTGCTTGGTAATGGTATGGCCCATGGCCTTGCTCAAGTATAGGTGATGCGTGGGGAAGGATGCAAGATTTTGCGTGAATTAGGATATTTTTATCGCGCGGATAAATTTGCGAAGCCCTGGACCTGGTTTATACTCCTAGGTGGCGGAGGAATAATGAAAACGCAGGAAGGCTATGTTCTTGCCCTAGACCAGGGCACTACCAGTTCACGTGCTATTCTCTTTAACCGCGCCGGCATGGTTATAGGTATGGCTCAGGAGGGCTTTAAGCAAATCTACCCCCGGCCGGGTTGGGTGGAGCACGACCCGGAAACGATTTGGGAATGCCAGTTTGCCGTGGCTCAGCGGGCCATGGAAGCTGCCCAGGTAACCAGCGCGCAGATTGACAGCATCGGTATAACCAATCAACGGGAAACGACCATTCTCTGGGAGCGCGATACGGGCAAGCCGGTGCATAACGCCATCGTATGGCAGTGCCGCCGCAGTTTTGATATCTGCGAAGAGCTCAGGGCAATGGGGCTTGAGCCGATGATCAGAGAAAAGACCGGGCTGCGCCTAGACCCCTATTTTTCCGGCACAAAACTGGTATGGCTCTTTAGGGAAATCCCGGGGCTCAAGGAAAGGGCGGAGCGGGGGGAGATACTCTTTGGCACGGTGGATTCCTGGCTCATCTATCGTTTGACCGGCCTCCACCTCACGGACGCCACAAACGCCAGCCGCACCCTCCTCTACAATATCCATAGCCGCGCCTGGGATTCGGAGATCCTCAAGGCCCTGGGAATTCCCCCGGCCATTTTGCCGCGGGTGATGGCCTCATCCGACGATTTTGGCATGACAAGGCGCGAGCTCTTTGGGCGGGAAATTCCCATTCGCGGCTGTGCCGGCGACCAACAAGCGGCCCTCTTCGGCCATACCTGTTTTGAGCCGGGAAGCGTGAAGAACACCTACGGCACCGGATGTTTTACCTTGATGAACACCGGGCCCGCCCCGGTTCTCTCCGAGCAAGGCCTCTTAAGCACGATAGCTTGGGACCTGGGGCCCGGCGGAGTAACCTACGCCATGGAGGGCTCGGTTTTTATTGGCGGGGCGGTTATCCAGTGGCTCCGCGATGAGCTGGGAATGATTAGGGAAGCCGCGGACGCGGAGACACTCGCCCGCTCCATCCCCGATTCAGGCGAGGTTTATTTAGTGCCGGCCTTTGTGGGCCTTGGCGCCCCCTATTGGGACCCCGAGGCCAGGGGCACTATAGTGGGCATTACCCGCGGCACTACGGCGGCCCATATTGCCCGCGCTGCGCTAGAGTCTATCGCCTATCAATCCTACGACCTCATTGCCGCCATGGAAGCCGAGTGCCGTTGCGACATCCCCTCTCTCAAGGCAGACGGGGGGGCTTCCGCAAATTCCTTCTTGATGCAGTTTCAAGCCGATATCCTGGGTAAGCCCGTCTTTATTCCGGAGGTTAACGAAGTGACGGCCTTGGGGGCCGCCTACCTTGCCGGTCTTAAGAGCGGCTATTGGAGCGGCTTGGACGACCTTGCCCTTAACTGGCGGAAAAAGCGGGAATTCTCGAGTGAAATGACGGAGGAGCGTCGCAATCGTCTTCTGGGGCGTTGGCATTTAGCGGTAGAGGCGGCGAGAAGTTTTAAATGAAGGTTGATTCGGTTTTTACCGTTTTTTTTACTTTATTGACATTAGACTCCGGACGCTACAAAATGAGGTAGCTTATATAAGGAGAAGTACATGGGACTAATTGGTGGAATCGTATTGATCGTATGTGGCCTGCTTTGTGTTCCCGCCCTGCTGGCTAAAAAAAGCCCACAGGCAGCGGAGCAGCTGAAGAAGCTTGCGCCTTTCCAAGGCTGGATTGGCTTCATTGTGGCAATTTGGGGATTATGGGGCGTCGTTAATGCCATTCTAACCCTTGGCTGGCTTGGCACCTGGCCGCTTTGGTGGGTTACCAATCTTGCTGGCAACGTGCTTAGCCTTGTTCTGGGTATCATTCTCGGCTATGGACTCATTCAGCAGTTCGCGCTCTCAAAGGCATCGGACGAGGTGAAGGCAAAAGCGGAGGCGGCTTTCCAGAAGCTCACCGCCATGCAGAGCAACCTTGGTATCATCGGCATTATCGTTGGACTTTGGGTCCTTTTGTACAATATCGTATTGTACAATGTTTTCCACATCTAATTTCACGTTTTGAAAAGCCGTTCCCTTTTTTAGGGAACGGCTTTTTTTATGTGCTTTTCTTTTACGGATTCAAGCTCTTTTTATTTTTCCCATCACAATAGTGTCAGTATTGTGCACGTCTTCCTTACTTTACAATGCCGGAAAATTCACAAGAACGGAGAAAATCGATTAGTTCCTCAATATGGGGCGGGACGCGGCGGAAGAGGTTGTAGTGAAGGCCTATCTTGTCCGTGGAATGGGCGTCCGAGTTGCACATGAGGCGCATCTTGTGCTGTTTCGCGAGTTTGCGGATCTTGAGTTCGTTTTCTGGGCCGATGTTGGAAGAGCGCAGTTCGATGGCGTCCGCCGGGTAGGCTTCCAGCTCAAGGTTGACGCCCTGGCGATAGCGGAAGGGGTGGGCTATTACCATGTAGCCGCCGCGCTGGCGAACGAAGGCGTGAAGCCGGGGGTAGTCCCACTCGATAGACTCGATAGCCGGGTCATCTACCCCATAGACGAGGATATCCTCCCCCTCACGCACGGTAATCTCTATGCCGCCGAAAATCATAAAAGGCGCGTAGACATCATTGAGCTCCCTCAATTGCTGTGCCGGCACCAGGCGGTGATGGTTGGTAAAGACGATACCGGAAAGCCCCACCGTGATGGCGGCGCGTATCTGCTCCTCCATCGTGGCGATGGCGCAGGAAGAATACTCTGAGGCGTGCACATGGAGGTCGAGCTTCATGCGCATATCATAGCCTATTCTTCCGCGCCGTGGATACAAAAATCGATCTTCTACTCAATAACGACCACTCCGACAACGTCATCCGGATAGGGCCGTTCGCGGGCCCCCATGGACCAGCCGGTTTCACCCCCGCCCGTGCGATAGTAGCCTGTCATGTCGAATTGGAGCTGGTTCCTGAGGCGCGCGTTTTCTTCCGGCCGAATGGCGTAGGGAATCACGTTATCGATAATGCCTGCGTTAGCTGAGGCGAGGAGATTGAGACCTCCGGCACCTATACGCAGATCAATATCCGGAGCCAGTGAATAGTAATCCGCGAAAGTAGACGGATTTATGGAGATAAAACCGCCAGAGCCGGGAAGAGAAAGGCTGCAATCCAGGAGGCCCGTCGGAGCCGTGGAAAAGGCAGCCGAGGCCATAGCCTCGTTCGCGTTCAGGATATAGGGAAGGGGCGATTCCGTTTGCACCACGCAAGCCGCCCCTTGGCCGGATTCGCTGGAAAAGGCATTGTTCCTCAAGATCGCCGCGCTCGTTGAACTTGCGCCTGCGGTGTAAAACCCTGCCAAGCTACTTTGGGTGAATGAGCTCGCAGGCTGTAGCGGAATGACTAGAATATTATTAACGATGCTCGGCGCATAGGCATTATAGCAGGAGATGGCATAACGAGAGCTTGAGGCGTCATTCACCGAGCCAGATATGCTACCGGCCAGTATGGTGTTGTTGAGAATGAGGCCGCTTTGCATTGCTCGAGCGTCGATGCCGCAGAGTTGGGATGGGGGCGGGCTGGGGAGGGCGGACCAGGAAAGGCTTCCCGGATCTATGATGCTTCCGATGATGCTTGCGGAGGTATTTCCCGGCGTACCGCTGTCATAAAAACTGATGGCGCTTTGAGTGTATTGCTGCGTGGGGCTGAGGGCGTTATTGGAAAGGCGTATAATCGAGTTTGTCAGGCGGAGGCTGGACATGGAACCTACGCTAAGGGCGCTGAGGCTCAAGCTGTTGCTGGTGCCTGCTACGGGTCCGATATCGAAAGCGCAGGTGTCTATGGAGGGGGAATCATTACCTATCGCTACAAAACTATAGTATACGTTTGAGAAGACCTCTCACTCAAGCTCGAAGCAGATGCGTTTGAGACGAGCTTCTAGCGATGAAAAAAATTCGAGGCGACCGCTTGAACCTGAAGCACGGAAGAGGAAGGTCGTGTCGTAGGGATTGTTCGTGAGGGGCGAGAAATCTTCTGAGTAGCCTCCAGCTAAAAGCACTCCCGACCCGGTAAACATAATAGAGCCCGTGCCAAGATCGTAGGGCTGGGCGCTTGTGGCAAAGACATGCCAGGTATCGCCAGGTAATTCTCCCGATGTCAAATCAATAAGATTGTCTTGCCGTAAGGGGTCGGCGCGCGTGCCCGTGCCCGTGCCCGCTTGGTTTACGTAAAAGTGGATAGTCCGGCTTGAAACCCCGGAAAAATCGAGAACATGCTCAGCCCCGACGCCGGGGTAGGCGTCGCGAACGATGAGGGAGATGGAATCGTCGTCTACATTCATCATGATACTTGAGGAGAGGATGCTCAAAGAGCGCTGGTCGGCGCCGTAGGAGAGGGTCGGGATGCTGAATAGGTCCGTCGCCGAGGCGCTAGCCGTAAAGCCTGAGTCCAAGGGAATCTCAAAGTCGAAGCGTAGATCCTCTCCGCCTGGAACGTAGCGCTTGTCATCGAGCATGAAGAAATCGGCAGTGCTCATGGCGGCCATGTCGAGGACTACGCCCGCTTGAACGCTCGTGTCCGCCGAGCTGGGTGGGACGGCGATATAAATGACTTGATTATCAGTGAGACTGCGGAAATGCCCGAAACGATCTGACATAGGATCGGTATCCGCTTCCGCGTAGGGCCTGCCCTCGGCGTCATAGAAGCGGATATCGCGGAATTCGAGGAGATCACCCTGGACAGCCAAGCGGGCTGCCAGGGGCGGTTGGACTTTGAGAAAGACCGTCTTCGAGGCGGAGCGCGTAAAGCTCGTGGAGGGGGTAGCTGAAACAGGAATGTCAACGGAGCTTGCCGGACGCATTGTGATGCTTACTGAGGTAGTCTGACCGGCGCTTAAGCTGATGCCGCTAGCCTCGCCCGTCGTGAGGTCGCTGCCGTCTAAAGCCCGCGCCACGATGAGGACGCGGCGCTCTGCGCCCGGCATGAGCTGTGTCAGTTCAAGGTTGATAGTGCCGCCGCCCTCGGGGACTTCCCGCTCGAGAAGGATGTCGGCTTGGCCGGGGGCAGAGAGGGTGAGGGAAATCCTTGCCGTGCCCGCCGCTACCACCCGGCTTGCGCTTGCAGCCCCGCCATGAAGCGGAGGCACCGTTACGGCAAGGGCTAGGCTTGCCGAACCCTGGGGCCCGGTGAGGGAGCAGGAGGCGGCGAGGGCGAAGAGAGCCAGGAGGGCTAGAGAGAAGGCGATGCGTGTTTTCATACCATGTCCTTTAATCATATTCGTAGGCTCCCATGCTCCACGAGCCGTCAGGCCCGCCGCGCATCTTCCCATCTGCGTCCCAGAGGAGGGCGTCGCGCTGGGCTTGGCTTAAGAAGGTTTCTCCCGTAAAACCCGGCTCAGACAGATTGTAGCCGGAATTCCGGGGGTCGAGGGTCGAGTCGCTCGGGTCGAAGGCCGCGCTTAGGTGGTAATCGTAGACATCGCTTGGTCTTATGAAGAGATCGGCATTGGCGTTTTCCGCAACCGCCGTCGGCGAGCCTTGCATGATAGCCGAACCATTGCCCAAAAGTTCCCCAATACTGAAACTTGCCACCCAACCCGTGGTCGCGTCGCTTGTTACCGTATCTGTGGCATAGAGCTGGCTCCACTGAGCGCTTGCGCCCATAGAGAACCAGAGCGTTCTCTGCTCGGTTTGGTTTCCACTATTATTCGATGAGGGCAACCCTGAGTAGAGGAAGTTGTTCCTAAAGACGGTCATACCCCCCATCGACTCATTGAGGACGGAGGTGAATATCTGACCGAAGAAGCTCGGGGGGGGCTGGAGGGTCGAGTGGTAGTTCTCAGTTAAACCGATAAGGTTATTGTAGAGGGCGGTTTCGCCGAGGGGGCCGTAATAGCTTAGGCCGACGCGGCTAAAAAACCGTGGAAGACCGGTCATACCCAGGGTTTCATAGATATTAATTGTATTGTTTGCCAGAAAGCCCCGGCCACCGGATAATTCCACGGGTCGCACGTCGGCAATGATAAAGGTATTGTTCAAAATATTGCCCATGCTCCGCGAACCAACCAAAGTATTTCCAGCCGCAAAGAGTCCAGCCCCACTCCCCATAAAGAGGGCCCGTGCCGTAAAGGTCGTGGTCGTAGTTCCCGGGTTTGCTTGTCCGAGGTGCGAGAGCGGATGCACGCGGTTATTGACGAGGTTTACATCTCCGGAAAAGACGCCGACAGCCCGCATCGTCATCCCGTAGTTATAGGTCCCGGTGGAAACTACGGTCCCCGTAATATAGGGGCCGAGAAGAAGACTGTTCCTGAGGCTTCCCCCGCCTGCTTCGAAGAGGGCGACCATTCCGAGTTCCACATAACTATTGTTTATGCTAAAGGAGCCTAAGTCATAGCTTCCCATGCTAAGGGTCAAACCATCTATGATGGCGTTCTCCGCCGTCGTTCCCGAAGCCCCCCTGATGAGGGCTGAGCTTGCGGTAAAGGGACGGGTGAGGAGGGACTCGTCTGCTGCAAGATTGCGTGTCCAAGCGCCATCAATAGAAAAGCCGCCGTAGAGAGAGCCGCCGGGAATGAGATCGAGGGCGGCTGTGAGCGGATAGCCACCAGCACGGAGAAGGAAGCGGGTGGGGATGCCGTCCGCCATGAGGGCTGTATAGCGAGAGGCAAGGTCGTCAGTCAGATAGGGGTTCGTCCGCGTACCGCTTCCGGCCGGCGTTCCCTCGGCGAGGTAGATGGCACGTTCGATGCGCAGGCTAAAGGAGCGTTCTCTGTCCGCGAGATTTCTCAGCCTAAGGTAGAATCGATCCTCTTCCGCAAGCTCGGTTAAAAGCGCCCATTTTTCCGGGCTTCCCGCAACGGCTCTACCCGTGGCGCTTATCTGCCGAGTGCCGGAATCGTAGCTGGCCCTACCGAGTTGGGTTCCCGCTGCATCGTAGAGACTGAGCTCGCAGGGGGAGTAATCCGCTGAGACGGAATACTCGGAGATGGAATCCGGAGCAAAGGAAAGGGCGATGAGGGTTTCTGCTCCCGGCTCCAAGGCGGGGAGTTTTTGTAGGCTCGTGGCGCCGGAAAGGCTTAAGCCCTCCAGATTCGTGCCGGGCAAGGGGAGGTAGATGAGGTTCGGTCCCTCGGAAAGCGTGGATTCAATCAGTCGCGATTGATACTCCCCGGCTATATGGGCGGCCCGTGCCCTCGCTCGTATCGATCCGACGGGCAGCCCGCTCACCGTGATGAGGGCCGTACCGCCCGCGCTCGGCGCCGCAACGCTCGGCGCCGCGAGGATGTTTGCGGATAGATCTGTTATTTCGATGCTGATGCTCGTACTGCCGCTAATGATGGCCCGAGCGCCTGAGGCTCGCGCGGGCGGGGCGGGAAAATGGACGCGCATACTCAAGCTGGCCGGACCATCGCCCGCAACTACAAGAATTTCGCTTTCAGCATCTTGCCGGCTGACATCCATGCTCGGGCCGTGCGAGCTGGGAAGGGAACAGGCGATAAAGAAAACTGAGGCGAAGACACAGAGTGCGCGGAAAGACTTCATAGTATCTCCGATTGTTAAGATACCTTTAGTCTAGCGCTGAAATAGGATGAATTCCAGACAGGTTAAGCTACTAAGAAACGATCTTCCGTACGAGGCTTGCCTTACCCCCTGCCCTGGACCGATGTATTATTAGTGATATTAGCGTTGATTTGTCAAACACATGAGACGAATTAAAGTTAATTCGTCTATTTTCAATTTCCCTTACTTCCCCGTTCCCCCGCCCAGCTTTTCCGTATCGAGGCCCTGCTTGGGATAGAGTGAGCCGATGTAGGCTTCGATCTCGGTGAATTTCATCATTTCCGCCCAGGCGCGGGGGGTGGTTGTGTTGTGGTCGAAGGCAAAGACCGCCGCGCCTTTATCGATGAGATACTTCACCATAGGGAGGGATCCTGAGCGAACGCCTGCGTGGAGGATTGAAACCCCGCCTGGGTTGAGGACATCCATGTCCGCTCCCTGTTCAAGGAGGTAGCTTACCGTTTCTACGGAACCAGAGTAGGCGGCGGCAAGGAGGATGTAGGCTCCCATGGCCGTTTTGTAATTGGCCAGGGAGGGATTCTTGGAAAGGATCTTTTTAAGCCGGGGCAGGTCTCCCATGCGGGCGGCCGACCAGGGTTCTTCTGTCTTCATATTTTTCAGGCAGAGATCATAAAACTCCCGGAATTCCCGTTGTTTTTCTGCAGCTTCATAGGAATAGTAGCGGTCTGCCACGAGCATAATGGGGAGGAGATCGGCATCTAGGGGATTGTCCAGGTTCTTTTTATTTTTCTGAAGCCAAGCCCGCATTTCTTCCCGGCTGCCCTGGTAGAGGATGGCTATGGCGGTTTTAGGTTTTGCCTTAGCACCGATCTTTGAGCCAGAGCCGCTGGACTGAGCCTGGGCTGAAAATGCCGCAAGGGCGAGGAAAACACTGAGGATGAGCCGTTTGTGCATGGTGCCTCCGAAGGCCACATCTTACACGAGCTTAGGGAATTTGTCATGCGTCCTTGCGCATCATCTGAAGTCCTGTTAGCCTAGGTCACTACAGGAGACCCCATGATCGGGAAAGCCCTCAAGGACGCGGCCCTACGCAAACAGCTCTTCGCAATAGCCATCCCCATTGCCATTTCCGGGCTTGCCGGCCAGGCTCAAATGCTCATCGACTCTGCCTTTATCGGCCACTATTCGATGACCTTGGCGGACGGAACCCTCCTTACCGGCTCAGATTTTTTCTCCGCCCTGGGGAACGTCTTTTTTCCTTACATCATGAGCATCAACTTTGTCTGGAGCCTGACCATGGGCACGGTGGTCCTTGTCTCCCAGCGTCTGGGGGCCGGCAAGCCCGCCGATGCCCTGCGCTACGCCGAAGCCTCGATAAAGTTCATGCCCATCCTGGGAATCCTCCTCTACGTGATTTGGCTCTTTATCGGGGAGCCTGTTTTGCGCCTCATGGGGGTGCGTGAGCCCATCCTAGGCATCGGTATGACCTACCTGCGTACCATGAGCATCGAACTGCTCGTGATAGGCTTGGCGGTTGGTATGGGCTCGGTTCTTGACGGCCAGGGGATAACCCGGCCGGAGATGATTATGGGCATCGTTCGTTCCCTCATCAACGTCCTTCTTGACTGGATACTTATCTTTGGAAAATTCGGCTTTCCGGAGATGGGTGTTGCCGGCGCGGGATTGGCAACCAGCCTTTCGGCCATCATCACCACCGCTTGTTTTATGGTCTATTTTTTCCGGGTCCGCGGAACCTCAATCAAGCCCAGCTTGCGGGGAATCTTGCGCGCGCCCTTGCGGGACTTTATCCCGGTAGCCAAGATCGGCCTACCTACATCGGCGGAGGGTTCCTTGTGGAATTTGGGCAACCTCATCATCGCCGTCATGCTCAACGCCTTAAGCCCCCAGGCGGTAGGCGTCTTCCGTCTTGTTACCCAGGTGCAGATAACCCCAATCTTTTTCTACGGGGGGCTCTCGCGGGCCGTGACAATCCTTGTGGGCAACCGCACCGGGGAGCGCAGGATTCCCGAGGCGATGAAGACGGCCTTGGGCGGGACCCTCTACACGCTCATGATATGCGTTTTTTTCAGCGCCCTCTTTATAGCAGTCCCGGCCCCCATCCTTGCCATCTTCAACAAGGACCCAGCCTACATCGCCCTAACGGTTCCCTTCCTCCTCATTGCCGCCTTCACCATGTTTCCCCAGAGCTTCAATGTGGTTTCCGGGGCGGGCATCCGCGGATACGGCGATACCCGCTGGATGCTGGCAACCCAAATCTTCGGCGTTGTTTTTGTTGTGGGAGCGGCCTGGCTTCTCATGTTCCCCCTGGGCCTCAAACTCTACGGGCTCTTTTTTGCCCTCTTAGCGGATGAAACGATACGCGGCATTGTCAACACGATACGCTTTTATCGGGGTGAGGGCTCGATATTCCACAAGCCGCCGGTTGGGGAGAAGCAGGTTTGAGAAGTGAGTCGAGGGCATGCAAATGTCAGCTTGTCGTAGATAAGGATAAATTGCGCAATAGCTGAGGCCTGCATCTTCCATATTCACCACTGTGAGTTTTACTCTGATATCTAGCGCGTCACCGAAGGAGCGGCTTAACGAATATTGACTGCGTTCAAGGCGTCGGCCCTGGTAAGGAGTTCCTTCAGTTTTTCGGGTTCCTTTAGGAAGGCTACGAAGAGGTCGAGGCCGATTTCAGCGGTGGCTGGGGGAGCGGCGAGGTCGTAATTGAATGCCCAGCTCTTTGCCTCAGCGGCGGCCTTCCTCGCCTCGGATTGGAGGGGTGAGTAGAAGGAATCGGGCACCTTGCGGGAGGGGGAAAGAGCCCCAGAACCCGCTGAAAATGCTTCTTGGGTTTCAATATCCGCAAGGAACCGAATGACTTCCTTGGCGCCATATGGATCCATAGCCTCCTTGGCAAGGATGACCCCGTCCACCGGCCCGAGGGCGCAGGTGGGAACGAGGGGGTCAATTGCCGGGAAGGGGAAGAATCCCGTCTCTTCCTCCTTCCATCCCACCTCCGGGCTTTTATAGTAGCCTATGAGCCAGGTACCCATGAGGGTCATCAGCGCTTTTCCCTTTCTGACATCCAGTGCGGCCCCCGAGTCCCAATCCTCTTCGGTCGCAGTAGGGGAAAAGTAGCCAAGGTCAATGAGCTCCTTCCAGATCGTGAAGGCTTTTACGACGCTAGGGGAAAGGTATGGTTCCCGATTGCCCACCTGACCTTCCCTGAAATCGGGACCTGCGGTGCGCAGGAGAATATAGTCATACCAGAACTGGGCAGGCCAGCGAGCCTTTGCTCCGAGGGCGATGGGAAGGATGCCTTGTGCCTTGGCTTTGGCGCAGAGCTTTAAAAAATCCTCCCAGGTTTCTGGCTCCGGGAGACCCAAACCCTCAAGGAGGGACTTGTTGTAAAAGAAGCCAACCAGATGCTGGGTAAGGGGCAGAAGATATTTACTAGCTCCATATTCACTCGCCGAAGCGACGAGGGCGGGGTCGAAAACATCGTCTAAGGCGGCGGATTTCCAAATGTCGTCTATGGGAGAGAGGAGTGATGTGAGGGATTCGGTGCGTGCCCCGGCCCAATAGGAGAAGAGCTCGGGTGGATTGGGTTTCGACAAAGCTAGCCCGATCCGCGTCTTAAAGGATTCATGGTCTATCGCCGTAGCCACAACCTGCAGGGATGGGTGCTTCCGGTTGAATGTCGTCACCATTTCGTCCACCCCTCCGCCGAGCGAGCCGGAGAAGTAGTGGAGGAGGGTGATGTTGCGGATGGTAAGGGGCTTTTTTTCCTTTCTACAGGAGAAAAAAGAGAGGACGATGAGGACGATGAGGATGATGAGGCGTGAGGTTTTTTCCATGGATCAGCCTCCACCATAATTAAAGGCTATGGAAGGCCATTTGTCAAAAGGCTCTGGCAATCTTCTTAAGCTTTACGTATAGTTGATATCGGGTAGGAAGACGGGTGAAAAAGTTAAAACTGATCCTAGGGATCCTTTCGGTATCAATCATTTCCTCTTGTGGTTCCCGGATAGCTCCTGAGTTTCGGATTGGCGTCATTTCCTATGTCCTGCCCCAGGAGAATCCACAGTCTGATACTGAGGGCTGGTCAACCGACAAGGGCGTGGAGCTTGCCGTCAGGGAGATCAACGCTTTAGGCGGAGTCAAGATCGGCAGGAAAACCCTACCTATCCGCGTGGTGCATCGCGCCATAGATGAAGTGCCGGAAGAGGCAGTCTCTGCGGTGCTTGATCTTGTGAACCGGGAAAAGGTTTCTGTCATCCTCGGGCCCGCCATGAGCAGTCAGGCAATCGCGGCTGGGGCCGCGGCAGAGGCGGCCAAGGTGCCCTTGATCAGCTCTGTATCCTCCAATCCTGCCACCACTGCAGGCCGCAGCTATGTTTTTAGAATGTGCTTTACCGATCTAGTGCAGGCCAAGGCCCTCATCGGTTTTGCCAGCCAGGGTGGCGGGCCTCTGGGCATTGTCTATGACGAAAGCGATCCCTACAGCGCCGGGCTCGCGGGCTACCTGAAGGAAGGGATCGCTGATTCCACTTTATTGAAGATTATACCCCTCACAGAGGATATTCCTGATTTTAGCCAGGCCCTATCGGCTCTGTCACCCTACCGCCAGGACTACATCCTCATTCCGGCCGCTTCCAGCTTTTCCATCAAGGTGGCGGCTACCCTCCGTTCCCTGGGTTACCGTGGCGTCTACCTAGGCGCAGATGGTTGGGATAGGGAGCAGCAGAAGGCACTCCCGGATTTTGAGGGCGCCCTCATGACTACTACCTATGTGTCCAGAATAGAGAGCCAGAAGAACAACGCCTTTGTGAAGGCCTACCGGGAAATAGCGGGCAAGGATCCGGGAGATACGGCCGCCCTCACCTATGATTCGGTCTACCTTGTGGCCCAAGCGGCGCGGATAGCCGGCAGTGTCGACTCACGCGCGCTCAGGGATGCCATTGCCGGAATGAGGGATTTTACCGGGGTAAGCGGCGATATCCGCTTTACCTCAGGTGGCGATCCGGAGCGCTCTGTCATCCTTCTTTCCTTTTCCGGAGGTGATTACCGGGTTGCCTTCGAGTTAAAGCCGGCTCAATGACATTTAGGTTCGGTTCCCTCAGGACGAGGTTTAGCTTCTACATCATCCTTTTTGTTACGCTGGCAATACTCGGATCCCTTATCTCTGCCTATCTCTTTTCACGGCAGGCCTTGATGAGGCTTTCCTTTGAAAAGCTTTCCATAGTATCCGGGCTCCAAGAAAAAGTTTTGGAGGACTGGCTCGCGTCCGCGCGTAAGGACGCGCTTCTTCTCGAATCCCTTCCCCACCTGCGTTCCGGGATGGCTGATTATCTAGAGGGAAGGATAAGCGTGGATTCCCTGAGGTCCATTTTTTCCGCACTGCGTGAAAAGATGAGCAGCATCAAGGATATCTACCTGATTTCCAGCCCCGGGGGACGCATAGCAGTTTGCACCAATCCGGAAGAGGAAGTCATTTACATGAACCGGTCGGAGGTCTATCTCAAGGGCCTCGAGGGTTTCAGCGTCAAATCGATCTATCCCTGGCCCCTTGATCAGGAGCCAACTATCACGATATCCCTGCCGTTTGAATCTGGTGGAGGGAAGAAAGCCGTTCTCGCCATGAATCTCGATCTCTCCAGCCTGGACCAAGTGGTGAATGTTGAAAAAACCTTGGCCAAGACAGGTTCCATCTACCTGGTCGACAGGCACAATGTTCTGGTTTCGAGCTTTCAGTACGGCAAGAGGGAATTCCCCCGTGGCATCAGCTCATATGGTATAGAGAATGCATTGGCGGGCAGCTCGGGGCTTGGTTCCTATGTAGATGCTGAGGGGACGCAAGTCATAGGCTCCTGGCGTTGGCTACCGGAACTCGAACTCGCCCTTCTTGTCGAGATGCAAGAGGGAGAGGCCCTCTCCGTCGTCACGGCCCTTGGTTGGGCAGTAATCGGCGTGGGCTCCGTTCTCCTCCTCCTCTCCTTCCTTATCACCGTGAGTATAGCCTCAAGCCTCACTCAGCCACTGGCCATACTCACCGCCGCGGCGGTGAGGGCGTCTGAGGGTGACCTGGGAGCAATAGTTCCGGTCATCGGGGATGACGAGATTGCTCGCCTCGGATCCACCTTCACTCTCATGCTTCGCAAGCTGGAATCATTGTTCGGCGAGCTGCGGGGGGAAAAGCAATTCGCTGATAAGCTCATAGACTCCTTGCCGGGCATCTTCTACCTCTACGACAGCGAACTTAAGCTTCGCCGCTGGAATAAGAACCACGAGACCGCCTTAGGCTATTCAGCTGCGGAACTCGAAGGAAAATTCATCGGTGAATGGCATGTCGACCCCCTGGTAGGGGATGCCACGGTAGCCGGCCTGCGGAGGCTGCTGACGGAGGGTGGCGACAGTGTCCCACTGGAAGCCTCCCTTCTTCATAAGGACGGGAGAAAGATTCCCTTCATACTCACTGCAGTACGGCTGGAAACCCCCACCGGCCCCATGATTGCCGGAGTCGGGATGGACCTCGTGGAAAGGCAGCGCCTGGAGGAACAACTCAGGCAGTCCCAGAAGATGGAATCGGTAGGAAGGTTAGCGGGGGGCATAGCCCACGATTTCAACAACATTCTCACGGCAATCATAGGTAACCTCGACCTCTGTAGGTTGGAAATGGGTGAGAGCGACCCACTCTTGGCTTACGTGGACAACGCAAACCTGGCCGCCAATAGCGCCGCCAACTTAATTAGGCAACTCCTCTCCTTTTCCCGCAAGAGTCTGATAGACCCCAGGAGCGTCCAGGTTGATCAAGTGATTAAAGGCATGCAGGGCATGCTCGCAAGACTCCTAGGGGAGAAGGTAACGCTCAGGATCTCCGATGGCGGAGGCACATGGCCGGCCATCATCGACTCTGCCCAGCTGGACCAGATCATCATCAATCTTAGCGTGAACGCACGGGACGCCATGCCAGAGGGTGGCGTCCTTTCCATCTCTACCGGGAACTCGCGCATTTCAGAGGATAAAGCGCGACAATCCACGGGTCCCCTGCCGGGGGAATATATTCTCCTGGAGGTGTCGGATACGGGAACGGGTATGGACGCAGCTGTTCTCGATCACCTCTTCGAACCCTTCTTTACCACGAAGGAAAAAGGACGGGGGACGGGGCTCGGTCTGGCGACGGTTTTCGGGGCTATCAACCAGAACAGGGGCGGTATCGAAGTGGAATCCACGCCGGGGCTGGGAACATCCTTCCGCGTCTATTTACCCCGTTCCCACCAAGCGGCGGTTCCCGTGGAGTCGGTGAAGCATGGACGCCAGGGAGGGAACGAGACTATCCTCCTCGCCGAGGATGACTCCGCTATACGGGATATCGCCGAGGCCAATCTCAGATCCCTGGGTTATACCGTTATAGCATGTCCGGATGGGCAATCTGCGCTCCAGGCCGCCGGGACCCTCGCGTCGTTGGACATCCTCGTTACCGACCTCATTATGCCCGGGCTTAACGGTAAGGAGTTGGCCCAGGCCCTCTGCCTGACACGGCCCGGCCTCAAGGTCCTCTTTGTCTCTGGCTACACAGCCGAGATCATTGGAAAGCACGGCATTCTGGAGGAGGATGCGCACTTCCTTCCCAAGCCCTACAGTCCCGGCGAGCTTGCCTCTCGCGTAAGGTCCATCTTGGACGCCCATCCCACCCTCGAATCACATTCTAGAAGCTGAAGCCCCCTGCTCCTTGCAAAGGACGGACTCCTGGCTGATACTTTCTTTGGGGCCATGCGATTTCCGGCCCCCCGGTTGAGGAGGATTTCATGGCCAAGGGTACAATCATAGGCATAAGCGGGCTCAGCCTTAAATTTATTGCTATCGTTCTCGTCTTCGTGACCCTCATCCTCGTCGGAGTGGGAATCCTCCAGCAGTCAGTGGTACAGAAGCTCTACACGAAGCTCGTGGATGAGTCCATCGAGAGCGCCGCTACCCGCCTTGCAAACACCCTTTCCATACCGCTTTGGAATTTTTCCACCGAACAAGCTGAGGCGATTCTGCAGACGGAGTTGGGGAATGAGGCAATCATGGCTATTGTGGTGAATGACGGCAATGGCAAGATTTTCTCTGGGCTCAAACGCAATGAGAAGGGCTTCGAGCCGGTGACGGCTTCGTCGGACTTTGCGGAGGGACTCATTTCCAAGCCCTACGAGGTCAGGTACGATGGCGAGGTTTTGGGCAAGGGATCCGTATGGTTCAGCTATGCCGGAATGCAGACAACTCTTGCCGCGCTTTCTCGACAGACTCTCGTGCAGACCCTCGCCGCCGACATCCTCCTTGTCGTCGTCATAGCCCTCATCTTGGGTTTCCTCGTCATTCGCCCTTTGGGAAAGATAACCCGCGCGGCCGATTCTCTTGCCAACGGCGATCTTTCCCTCCGGATTGATAACCGGGCCAGGCGGCGCTGGGACGAGATTGGCGCTCTGGCGGAAGCCTTCTACGGCATGGCAGAGCGCCTTGTGGGCCTGATACACAAGGTGAAGGAATCAGCGGAATACCTCTCCACAGGCTCCCTCCAGCTCCAGTCATCTTCCGAGCAGATGGCACAGGGCGCCTCCCAACAGGCCACGGCCTCGGAAGAGGTTTCTTCTTCGATAGAGGCCATGAACGAAGGCATTAAGCAGACTGCCGAAAACGCCAAGGAAACCGAGGGGATAGCCGTGAGGGCCGCCACCGGCACCCAGGAGGGCGGGAAGGCCGTCTACGAGACTGTAGACGCCATTAAGCACATCTCAAACCGCATTAAAGTAATTGAGGAGATAGCCCGGCAAACGAACCTGCTTGCCCTCAACGCGGCCATCGAGGCGGCCAGGGCCGGAGAGGCGGGCAAGGGCTTCGAGGTCGTGGCCGCCGAGGTTCGCAGGTTGGCGGAACGTAGCCAGCTTGCGGCCACCGAGATAATGGAGCTCTCTGAAACATCGGTGACGGTGGCTGATACGGCGGGCAGAACCCTCGGGGAGATAAGTCCGGACATTGCGCGGACGGCCGAACTTGTAAAGAGTATCAATACCGCTTCAACAGAGCAGAGTCTCGGCGTGGGTCAGATTTCAAAGGCTATCGGCCAGCTTAACTCCGTCATTCAGTCCAACGCCGCTACAGCCGAGGAGATAGCCTCTATTACCCACGGAATTGCCGAACATGCCTCGGCCTTGGAAGACTTGGTGGCCTACTTCCGTTCGGAAGCCGTGGAGACCGGAGAAGAAAGGGGTCTGTCCCTTCGCTGAAAATCCCATTGTGCTTGGAGTTCTCCGGCACCGAGGGTGACGGAAAATACCGTTTTTATTGCGGCAACCGCGAAAAAACAGCTTTTTATAGTGGGTTCCACAGGTTGTGCCTGATGTAGGATCTATATCAACAGGTGTTCGGTACAGCTTAAGTATAAGACCTCGCGCTAGGTATGCAACGGCGTTCTATGTTCGGCCTAAAAAGAAGCGCGCCGGTTTTTAGCCGACGCGCTTTTTGCAGATAAGCTAGCTCCTGCCCCGCCAGATGCGGATTCGCATCTGGGCGGAAGGTTCTACCTTAGTACCCGTAGACAGAGAATTCCTTCAGCGATACATTCCCGGCATAGCCAGAATTAACCGTAGAGTAGAAGCGTATATAGCGAGCGTTGACTTCTGTGACCAGGTCCAGGTTATATATAATGTTGTTACCTGTACTCCCCCCCGTCATTATGTCAGTCCAGCTTGAGGCGTCATCTGAGTACTGGAGGCTATAGGCTCCCGAACCTGCCTCAAAGTTAAGGCTAATCCTGGTTATATTCGGCGCCGTCTCCAGGTCAACATAGATCCAGGCAGGGGTAACTCCGGCCGCGCTCGACCAGCGGGTAGCTGTGTCGCCGTCTACCGCTTTGGGCCCCATGGTGCCTGCGCTTTCGTAGCCGGAAACGGTGGTTGTTTTGTTAAGGGAGAGGAGGGATCCCTTAAGCCATTTTGCGTAGAGGGTGTGTGCCGCGGGATTGGTGACGGCGCTTGTTTCCGTCACCTGCGTCCCCGTTCCCCCAGTACCCGTCCACCAGCCTTCAAAGGTATACAACCCCGCGCGTGAGATAGTGGGCAGGGCGCCGTAGGTTGAAGCGTAGGTTACCGTCTTGCTGCTAAAGGAAGGAGCGTCTCCGCCGTTGGCGTCGAAGCTGAGCGCTACATCATTCCCCTCCCAGCTGGCGTATAGTATGACATAGGGGCTTGTAAGGGTATAGGAAGAGCCTGCGCTGTACGAGGTTCCGTTTCCGTCAGGCATGGTATTCCAGCTGGTGAAATGGAAGTTGCTACGGGTGAAGGTATTGCTGCGGAGGTTTACGCTCTCCCCCTGGGCTAGGAATTGAGGGGCCGAGGCGCCAGTTCCGCCGTTGGCGTGATAGTTCACGCCATTAGCTGCCCAAATTGCGAAGAGTACACGGCTAGAATGACCCATGTTGTAGTTGTCGCCATCGTTAAAGAACGTGTCGTAGCCGCTGAAATTGAAGCTCCAGCCAAGGAAGGTATAGCCCTCTCTGGTAAAGGTGTTTATAGGGAGATTCGCGCTAGAATAAGTATCAATATAGATGTCAGACATGGAACCGCTGCCGCCGTTGGCATTGAAGGCAACATAGTTGTCTCGGGGCGTCCAACGCGCCCAGAGGGTGGTGTTGGCTGTTCCCATTGTGAAACTGGCGGCATCGGCGTAGCCCGTGCCGCTACCGTCTGAGTTGCTTGTCCAGCCAACGAAGCTATAGTCATAGCTCGGAAAGTAGAACTCGCAATATGGAAGTTGAATGGTGGCATCGATATCGACATAGCTAGAGGCCATGCTACCGGCAGCTGAAGCGTTATTGGCGTTAAAGCTGAGGAGGTAACTGGTAGCTTCCCATTGGGCAAAGAGTTCAGTATCCGCCGTGCCCATGGTAAAGCTGGCTCCTTGGCCGTATTGAGAGCCGCTCCCGTCTTCGTTGCTCGTCCAGCGGAGGAAAATATGGTTCCCTGGTGGGGTAAAGCCGCAGGTATCCAGGTTAGCGATGCCGTTGGTGGGAATAAGCTGGTCATCCATGGAGCCTGTTCCGCCGTTGGCTCTGAAGGATATCCTGTTTAGGTTTGGCGTCCAGATTGCCCAGAGTGATCTGTTTGCGGCGCCCATGGTGAAGTTTTCCTGATTGGCGTAGCTTTGGCCCGTTCCGTCTTGAAGGGTATTCCAAGAGTCAAAACTATAGCCGGCCCGGCTAAAGGCGTTGCTTGTCAGTGCTGCGCTGGCGTCGCAGGCAATGCTCATGGCGCTCATAGTGCCGCTACCGCCGTTAGAGAGGAATGTGAGGGTAAAGATCTGGGCCTGCCACTGGGCAAAGAGTACGACTGAGGCAGGACCCATGGTGTAGCTTGCCTCATTAGTCCAGGTGGCGCCGCTACCGTTACTGGCGCTATTCCAACCTAAGAAGGTGTAGCCTGTGCGCGTAAAGACGTTTGCGCTTAAGGGGGCTGTGGCGCCTGTATTTAAAACCTGATCTGGCATAGACCCGCTACCGCCGTTGGCGTTAAAGGAGATATTGTTGGCATTCGGGGTCCATTTTGCCCAGAGCGTGCTGTCTGCCGGTCCCATGGTAAAGGATGCTCCGGCCGCATAGCTGCTGCCGCTGCCGTCGGCATTGGTTGTCCAGCCGGCGAAGATGTAGCCGGCTAGGCTGAAGTCGTTGGCCGGGAGTACTACCGTGGCATCGCAATTCACGTTCATGGAGGCTACGCTTCCCGTTGCCGCCGAACTGTTTGCGTTAAAGCTCAGTTGGTAACTGTTGGCCTGCCACTGAGCGTAGAGGGTATCGCTCTGCGCGCCCATGCTGTAGGAGGCGCCGGGGGTGTAAGCCGTTCCACTTCCGTTCGCTGCCGTGTTCCAGCCTTGGAAGGAGTAGCCGTCTCGAGTAAAGCTATTGGCATTGAGAAAGGCGCTGGCACCCTGGGCAATGGACTGGTCGGTCATGCTCCCAGTTCCGCCGTTGGCATTGAAGCTTAGGGTGTTCATGAGGGCGGTCCATTTTGCCCAGAGTTCTAGGTTGGCGGCGCCCATGGTAAGAGTGCTGGATGCGCCCATGGTAGTGCCCGATCCATCTGCCGCGCTGTTCCAGCCGCTGAAAGCGTGCCCAGCTTTTACAAGGGTTTCAGCCGTCTTTAGGGTCACGGTGTCGCCTTCGTTATAGATAGCTGAATCCACGGGCGCGCTGCCGCCGGTGGCTCCGTTGGCATTATAGCTGACCGAATATCCGTCTGTCCCGGGCGCAATGGCGTTCGGACAGGCGACCATGATAAGCAGGGCGGCGCCCAGCGCCATGATCCCGGCTATATGCGCGATAATTCTCAATGTTGCTTGAGTCTTCTTCAAAGTAAGGTTCTCCCCTTCCACGTCTGTATACGACACAGGCGGCTTTCCGCTGTGAAGATCCACTGCCACGCTTCTCGTTTCAGCCAGAATGTCAGAACATCCGCGGACCGTTGAGTTTGTAGCCTATATCTTGTTTACACAGACATTTTTACGGGAACGGAAACAGGATGAATCCGCATGCGATTAATGATACGGAGTAGCCCGGCTTCGAACAATAATGAAGGGAAGTGAGTTTTTACGTTTCGGAGGCTTTTTTTGACATTCGATGAAAGGGCTGTTTTGGGCTGGGCTTTTTTGCTGAATTTAGGATGCTTGATGCGCTCCAAACGGATTCAGGCAGAGAACGGCTGAGAAGGTGAAGGTCTCATTCTGGCGGTCACAACTCATACTGCCTTGGTAGCGATCCACGACGGCCTGGACGCTTTTTAGGCCTACTCCACCGAAGGAACCCTTACTTGAAGCGAAATCTTCCTCGCTAGATCTTGCCTCGGAATGGAAGCTGTTCTCAACCCTGAGGGTAAGGCGGCCTGAATCGACCCGTGATTTGACGGTGATGTAGCGTCTCTGCCGGAGGGCGGAATCTTCGGGAATCCGATCGCAGGCCTCAATGGCGTTTTCTATCGTATTGCCGAAGAGGGTACACAGATCATAATCGTGTATGCCGATATTCTCCGGGATATCAAGCTCTACGGATACGGGTATAGTCTTGTCCCCGGCCATATCCAGGTAGCCGCCTATAACCGCGTTTGCAAGTGAATGGCGGCAGTAACGGGGAGTCACGGATTGATTGAAGCGTTCTAAATGCTTGGAAATGTGGCGCTCCAGCCCCAGCAGGTCCTTGTCCCTTACTAAAGTAGATAGAGCCACGAGGTTGTGTCGGGCATCGTGGAGGAGCGCTTGCTGGGTACGGAGGCTTTTTTCCACTACGTCGTAGTATCGTTTTTGTATAATTTCCCGGCGTCCGGCGTTTTTGAGATCGGATTCCATGGCTAAGCGGGAATAGGCAAGGCGGAAATGGGTGAACATAAGGTAGTAGGCGAGGGCGATTAAGCCTAAGAACATAATCATGACTGAGAAATGGATGAGGGACAGATCTTTGGATATCGGGTTGAAGAGGAAGGAAAAGAGCATGAAGGCGAGAATGGGAAAGAGCGCGTAGGCGTGATTTCCCTTTTCGTAGAGGAAGAGCATTTCCCTAATGCGTCCACGATAATACCCAATGTAGAGGGGCACTGCCGCCCCTAGGAGGACGGCATAGGCCGCATAGCGGAAATGGAGGGCGATGTCCGCTGGGCTAAACCATGCCGTCAGATAGTTACAGATGGAGGAAATGGCAGTCGTGAGGAGCCAATTGGAAAAGAAGAGGAATATTTTAGGCGCCAGGGCTTCGCGGAAGAGTAAAATGCAGGCAAGGAGGGCTGGGGCGGTCAGGAAGTAGTAGAGAGCTATAGTTTTTACCCCGATGCGCCCTAAAAGGACGTATCCGCCGACTAACAGGAAAAAGGCCAGGACGCGGATGAGAATATGGACAAGGATAGGTCTTTGCCGTGTCAGGGTGCTGTACTCGAAGATGAGCTGGACCGCGAAGGTCATGAGCGGAATGACGCTGCTAAAAAGCATCGGCGGGATCCTCCAATTTTACATTATACACCGCTTGTGCTATCTTAATAGTGTTAAGAAAGCCGCCTCACGGAGGAATCGTGACCCTGAAAGTCGCTCTGTGTGATGATGAAGCAAGCAATCTTGAGGACCTCAGGCGCCTCCTGGAAGAATATGGTTGCGTTCGGGAGATGGAGTTTGGAGTCTCAGCTTTTTCTACCGGAGAGGACCTTTTAGTCGCCCTCGGGGAGGGTGAGGTATACGACCTCATTTTTCTTGACGTCTATCTAGGCAGCAGCGACGGTCTTGCCGTAGCGCGAAAGATTCGGGAAACAGACCGCGAGGTAGGCATTATTTTTGCCACCAATTCCCGTGACCATGCCATTGACGGCTACGGCGTTAGGGCAATCCATTACCTCGTTAAGCCGGTAGACACCGCCAGCCTAGCTTCAGCCATGGATCAGGCTATGTTTTCCCTCAAGAAGCGTCATGATCGCATCCTCCAGCTAAAAACGCGTCAAGGGCAGTGGAGTATTCCCTTGGGAGAAATCATCTTCGCGGAAAGCGACGCCCGCATCGTCACCATCCACACGGTATCTATGGGGGATATCTCTTTTTATGATCGCCTGGACAGTTTGGAGACACAGTGTGACGACGAGCGCTTCCTCCGTCCCCACAAGAGCTACCTCGTTAATTTAGACCACATCCACGCCATTGCCGGGAACCGGGCTATCCTCGACACGGGAGCCGAAGTCCCCATTAGCATGAGCATTACCAGCGCCAAGGCCATCTTCGCCTCGCATACCGCTAGAAGTATCTAAGCGTATTGCTCCAGAACGTATTTCCGCACATACACTATGGAAGTCTATCCTCGGCGTGCTATCTTCCTGTGCATGAAAGAACCCTTGCTTAAAAAGTTGATGTTTCTATCACTGCTCTTGTCCTCCCTTCTCCTGTGGGCTATCCCCCAAAATAAGCCTGTCACAGTGTCTACCTGGAACGTCAACGTCCTCGTGGGCACCCACCGTATTGGCTTGGGCGCTGATTTTACAGGCAGCGTTTTTTGGCCGCAAGCGCTGCTTGGGAGTCTTCCCCTGCCAGGGGCGCAGAGGCTTGGTCCTGAGTATCTGGGCTTGAGCGGCATGATCGGCGCAATGGCCTGGGGTATGGATTTTGGCATTCCCGGCATGAAGAAGACGGCGCGCGCGGATATGAAACTTCTTTATTGCTTAGGTGAGGCTCAAGGTTTTGAGGCTTGGCTTCCCTGGGCTCGGGGACGGCATAGTCTCAGTTTTGGCTTTAACGGTTATCTTGCGAACGATGGAACAAGCCAAGTAAGCGGCCAGCTTGATTACCTCTATACCGCCGGGATTGATGCCTTTCTTATCAATTACGAAAACGACACCATGAAACCCTGGCCGGCTGATGAGTACCGTACTGGGGCTTTTCGCTTAAGTTGGCTCCGCTCTTTTGGAGGCCACATGGCAGGGCTGGCCGCGGGTTTCAATCTTTGGGCGGGTCAACGCGTTTTCGATATCGCTCAGATATGGAACGGTGGAGATATAGCCTGGCCGACAGAGATGGCACGCGGGCAAACGGTCAGCCTTTATTACGCGGGCGAATACGCGGTTGACGTTGTGTATGTATGCCTCCTTTTTGACCACTGCGCCCTTTCCGCCGGCTATGATTCCGAGCTCTTTAAGCGCCTTATCCACAACAGCATCCATTGGATCTTGAACGACGGCAATCTCCCTGAGGTGGACAGGCCCGACCGTTTTTACCTTGAGTTCAGGATAGGCGAGGGGCGGAGCCTCTGGTAGGAGCCTTCAAGCTCTTGAAAGCAGACCCCTCTTAAGGAATGGGGAATCGCAGAAAGCTTGGAGCCTACTCAGGTTTTGCCTGCTTTATGGCTTATCATATCTTCTCCCCTGCACTAATATACGCAAGCACAGGCGCGATCTGACCGGCCGAAAAAAGAGGTTTTATGGACTATGTGATTACTGATAAGGAACTCCTTAAAGAGCTCTGGACAAAAATATACGACAGCCAAGGGCGGCCGAATTGGTCTCATATCCTTCCCTACTACGCACAAGACATTTTCTTTAAGGACAGCATTCAAGAGATACGTGGAATACATGAATTCACCGCTATGACGGAACGGCTCATTAAGCGTTCGGGCAGCCTCAAGATAGAGATAAAAAACATCGTCCAAGATGGGAACGTCATGTTTATCGAGTGGATCATGACCCTGACCTTTCATAGACTCCCCAGCTCTTCCATCTACGGCTCCAGCCGCGTGAGCCTGAACGCAGAGGGGAAGATCATAGAGCAACGTGACTATTACGACCTCTGGGGCGATATCTACGATACTATTCCGGTTTTCGGTAAAATCTATAGGAAATTCATGTATTGGATCTTCGGATGAGGCAAACTAGCGCCCGACGGGCTGCAGCCTCCAGGCAGGCCGTAACTCATTTTTGACAAGCAATGGAAGCGGGTATATAGTAGAGCAACCATGTGAGGCAGGGAATCGACAATCTCATTTAGGTTCTTGGAGGGTGGATGCGCGCTGAAATAGTAAATGATGAAAAATTCATCGAAAAAGTGGAGATGCTGATAGACCCGGCGGAAGTGAGCAATCTCTTTTTTTTCCAAGGCTTTAAGCGGCTTTTACCCGTTTCCCTTTTTAAGAAGCTCTTGGCAAAGACCTCTCAAAAAACGCCCTACATGGGTTTTGTGATAGAACCCTACAGTTTTTTCATCTTTTTTAAGCTCAAAGACATTGAAAAGGCAAAATCCTACCTGCCGGAAAGGTATGAGCTAAAAAAATCGAGGTTGTTCGCGGATGATGAGCTGGATTATCACTTGGGTATGGGCGTTTTTAACACGCGGGCCAGCACCTTTTGGGGAACCCGGCTTGAGTCCTACCTTATCGCTGAAGACAAGGTCACCGGTCTTCTTTCGTGGATTTTCATCGACATATTAAGCGACACCTTGATTGCCCTTCCCACCAAGGGCGTGGCCGATCCCAACAGCAGCAAGGCCCTCTTTACGACAAACGCCAAGGGCCAGATATTTCTAGACATCTGCGAGAAAAAAACTGGGCGCCGGATCAAATTGAAGTGCGATATCAATAAGGGGAAAACGCGCAAACCGGATCAAGACCTGTGGGTGATGGGAAACACCTCGATAGCCCACAGCAAGGCTATTGCCGGGGGGAGGGAAGATCCCTTTGCCGTCATTTTCGATCCTGCCGAGGTGGGAAAGGCCCTTGATATAAGCCCCAAGGATATCGTTCTTGAGGTAAACACTCTCTTCCCCGGCTTGGCCGAGGACGCGATATGCAAGGCGGCCTGTTTTCCCTTTGCCCAGCATTACATAGCCGATAGCCCCGGTTGCCGGACCTATGTGAAAAACCCGGATGACATGATAGAGGCATACAAACGTATAGCGGATATGCCCACCGTAAAGCCCTTTTCCACGAAGCCAATCCGCGGATTATTTTTCTTCAGTATGGTCTTCTTCCCCCTTCTTTCAGTATTCTTACTCATAGTTTTGCTTATGCGCTAACAGAGGGTATATGAATAAAGAAACCAACGCGGCCTTCGTTTCCAAGACGGAATCGCTTGTAAAGCCGCAGGACGTGACTGCGATAAGTTTTTTGGGTGATTTCAATAGGATGCTGCCCAAAAAGACGCAGGAAAAAATCATGAAGAAGGGAAGCGATAAAATCCCCTATATGGGCTTTATCGTGGATCCCTATTGCACCTTCATGGCCTACAGGATTGAGAACCCCGCCGCCGCACAAGCCATGCTCCCTGAGGGCTATGATCTCGTTGCCACAAGCGTTTTCAAGGATCAAGAGCCCTGTCCGCTTGTGATCATAAGCGCATTCTCCGCGCGCACCTCCGCCTTTATCGGAAACAGGCTTGAGATATACATCATCGCCCGCCGCAGGGAAAGCGGCCAGATTTCTTGGATCATAGCCGACTACCTGACAAACACGAACAGCTATGATCCGAAAAATCGCTTTGGCGGCTATGACGCCGATACAGCCGTACTTACGACCACGCCCTACGGCGAAGTTCTTGCCGACTTTTCAAGTAAAAAAAGACAGAGGGAATTTTCACTGAGCGTTGAAATACAAAAAGGACAGTGGCGCGAACTCAACCAAAGCTTGTGGGTTGAGGGGAATATGTCCATCGATTATGGCGGAGAAGTCAAGCTTGAATCTTCAAAGCCCTTCAGCCTCATCTTCGATCCCTTCCTTATGAGTAAGGCCCTCCACATGCCGGAGGGCAGCATTGTCTTAGGGAAGAATAACTTTTTAAATGGCGTCATCAACGCCCAAGCCCCGGTCTGCTCGGCCGTCTTCCCCTATAGTCAGCACTTCATCATCAAGCAGGACCTTGAGGATTATGCCCTCAAGACTGAGGCGGATTTGACCCAACGAATAAGGGAATTCCTTTCCTCCGTGGGCTTCAAGACGATGTCCGGCGAGGCTATAAAGAAACCACTCTTGGTGGGAATGATGTTTTCCGCCTTGCTCAATTATGGGATTATCGCCCTGCTTTTGATTGCCCTGCTTTTAAAATAAGGGGACCTTCGCCAGGATCTTGTCCGCGGCTATCTTTCCGCTCAGGATGGCGATGGGAACCCCTGAGGGGCTGTAGCTCCATTGGCCGGCCTTGTAGACCCCTGGGAGGGCGGTTTTAGGGACAGCAAATATTTGCGCAAGATTATGGGGAACGGGGGATTTTTCTTCCATGCTCCAGCCGGTAATGGCCCCCTTGCTTGTGTTGAACCTCTTCATAAGGCTGAGGGGCGTGGCGATTTCCTTAAAAAGGATCTTACCGCGTAAACCGGGGAAGATGGATTCTTCCAAGCTAGCAAGCATGCATTCGGCGGCCTCGCGTTTGAACTCCTCATACCACTGGGCCTTTTCGACCAAGCTGAAAATCTCACCGTCAAAGAGGATGCTGACTACCATGCCTGTTTTACCCGCGGGTGCCAGGCTTGGGTCTTTCAATACCGGTATGGATATTTCGTATGAGTTGTAACGGCAGAAATCCTTCAGCCAGCTGATGATCTCTTGCTTGGGAATGTGCGTGAAATTTGTTTTGATCCTCTCCAAGTCTGCCCGGCCAAGGCTACCCAGGCCTCCCGTTTTTGGGGTGTAAATAAAATGCCCTCTGCAAATTTTCTTGAAGGCTTCAGGGTCTTCGTTGAGGGCGATAAAGAGGGTAAAAACGGATTCTCCGCTTTTTACCCTGGCGTATTTTTCTCTTTCCATTTGGATAGAGCGCCTCAGACCCTTTGGTAAGCCGTCTTCTCCAAGCCGCTGATAGAGGGACCTTAAGTCGGCGCACCAAAGAAGGTAGTCGTAGCCATACTCGCTTCCACGCTGATCAAAAAGTTTTTTATCATGGGGAAGAATTTTGACTACCTCGGTATCGGTTAGGATACGCCCGCCTTTGGAAAGGATATCCCCTTCAAGGGCCTGTGGCAGACGTCCCGTTCCCCCTAGGGGATAGAGGTAGTCTTGGAAGTTTTCAAAGTAGCCGAAGGCAAAGCTGGCGGGGGTTCCCTTGAAAAAGTGTTGGGATATCATGTCCTTTAAGGCTTTGTTGGCGGAGAGGGGGGCAAGGGCGGCTTCTATCGAAGTATCCAGAAGGCTTGTTTTGATGAGGGCGGATAAAAACCCAGGCAGGCGCGGCAGAACCTCTTGGAAAAAAAAGCCTAGATCCGAGAAAAAATTCCTAAAAAAAGGATTGGGCATGTGATTGAGAACCCTTGCCGTTTTTACGCTTGACCAAATGCGCTTTGCAATCAAGGCAATATCTTTTTCTGACCCAGGAAAAAGCTTGAGCAGGGAGAGGAGAAAATCGCTTATACCGGCTTCGGTATCGTAATGGATAATGTGGTCCTTGATTCCGGTAGAGACCTGGCCCTTTACGAGCGGAAGCTCGATTCCTAGGCTTTTGAGCATGGGCTTTAAGATGCCTGCGTTGCCGATAGCCCGCGGCCCGGTGTCAAAGAGAAAGCCATCCTTTGTGAAGGAATTGACGTGGCCGCCGCATGCAGCGGATTTTTCCAAGATTAGCAGTTCATGGCCCCCACGCAGGATGTAGGCGCCGGCGCTGAGACCGGACATGCCTGCCCCCACCACGACGATTTTTTTGCGCCCCTTCATGTTAATCCGCAGAGCTCAAGGCTCTTTTCCCAAGCAGGCAATACGGCCTCCATGTCGCGGGCGTGGGGGGCAGGTCTTTCCTCCGTGGTCATATTAAAGAATTTACCCGAAATTCCGGCCATTTCTGGAGAGGCGGCAAGGTAGAGCAGGGCTTGCGCGGAAAGCCGTGGATCTTTTGCCGATGGAAGGACAAGGTTTTTTTTCATAGCGCGGTAGATCTTCCCGTTGTTGTTCCCAATGTTTGTTGTGACGTTGCCGGGGTGCATGGCGTTGATAGTCACGCCGAAATCCGCGAAAGAGCGGCTGAATTCGAACATGGTTAAGAGCTGGGCGGTTTTTGCCGCCCCGTAGCTTTTCAAACCTGTATAGATATGCCGCTTCCATTCAAGGTCATTCAGATGGAGGCCCGCGAGGGCAAAGCGGTGCCCCTCTGAGTTGACATAGATGATTCGCGCCCTTTTTTCCGCCTTCAGCTTTTCCTTGAGTATGTGATTGATGAGGAAGGAGGCTAGGTGGTTTACCTGGAAAACCATTTCTATCCCATCTTGGGACAGGGTTTTTTTCGTGTAGTAAACGCCGCTATTGTGGATGAGGGCATCGATAGGGGTATCGAGGGCTAAGAGCTCAAGGGCGCAGGCCCGCACCTGCTTAAGGGAGCCGAAGTCTACTAGAATGCTTCGAACGTCAGCTCCATAATTAGTTTTGAGCTCTTCCGCAAGCGCGGCCGATTTTTTCCCGTCGCGATTCAGGCAGATTAAGCGCGCGCCCTTGGCGGCAAAGAGGCGCGCCGTTTCCAGTCCGATGCCGGAAGTGGCTCCGGAGAGAACGACGGTTTTGCCTTTAAGGTTTGCCTGGCAGTCCTTTGGCGCCTTTTTCTCATTCCTCAGCAACTCGCCCATATCCCTAAAACGATACTGGAAGATATACTTGAAAAAACCCATCCGCAAACCTCTTTTTGCCCCATGCTGATCTAGCTATCCCAAGAGAGGGAACGCGATATCGGTATTTTGCCTTCCTTGATATACGCTCGGAGTATAGGGCGTAAATGGAAAAAGAACAAATTATTCTGCGCCTAAGCCTTTATTTCAGCTTGTTTTTACGGCTTCCCTTAACACATAGAGGGCGTCCACCGTGACAAAGGGGTTGCCGATTGAACCAGGTGAGCTAGAAAGGCCTCAGTGAAGACCCTGTTTCGCCCCTCACCATCCTGGGCGACATCGTTGGGGCTCGTAGCAAAGATTACCGCCGTCTGCGCAAGGTTCGTAGCTGGAATCACCGTGAGGCCGCGGCTTTGCGAACCACGTGTCTTTTTCGTAGCGAAGGGATTATCGCGGCAGGCGTCAAGAATCATTATCGTGATGCCAGCCCCGCCCTCTGCTGCCGCCGCCTGGATCTCATTCAAGGGCAGGCATTCGCCACGGATATCATCCTCGCTGAGAATCTGGCTATCCACCGGGACAAGGAAGTTTTCCCCTCCAAACTGCATCCCGTGACCGGCATAGAAGAAGAGGGCGCTCGAACCTGGCTCCGCCCGCAGAGCCTCCCGGAAGGCTACCGCGCTTCTGAGCATAGAGCGCTTATCAGCGCTCAAGAGGGTGCTTACGGACCAGCCCAGTTCCTTAAGCCGCTCAGCTACGTCCTGTGCGTCGTTTTCCGGGTTTTTAAGATCAGCGGTTTCTGCGAAGCGCGCGTTACCGATCACTAGGGCTATACGCGGTGTTTCAGCACACAAAGCGGAGAGAGCAAGAGCCCATAGGTAGAAAGAAAAGAGGATCCTTTTTATCGGGCAATTCCTTTGTTAAGCTTCTAGATGGCCTCAGTATAGGCTCAAAAAACGCTATACTCACATAGACTAATGTCTACATAGCCCAAAAACGATCTAAAAAAAGAGGTGGAAAAGACTCTTTCAAATATCACGCGATATTCGTGCCCTTAGTTATCTACTTTAATCCCCCTGTTTAAAACTTAAACCTGGCTCTTAATCCTTCGATACACCGTGAGGATCAATGACCCGATTATTGATCCATACCACAAGACCTCTGCGATGGCTTGTCCCCAGGTAAAAAGTCGCTAGGTTTAATGTCGGCCTGCAAGGCTACTGAAAATAAAGCTAGGATTCCGAAGGCCAGAGAAATCCAAAAAGTACATGTCCCAATTCATGGGCCGGACTAAGGAATATTTTGATTAGCCAGTTAAAAATATTGGTATTACATCATTTGCAGACATGTTTTTCTCAATCTCTATTTATTATAGCAATAAGAACCCAGGATATAAACCACGAAAATGGATTTCTCCTTTCTTCTTCTTTCGTGTATTTCGTGGTTAAAAATTCTCTCATACCTTAATCTTGTTTTCTTTTTTTTGTGGTACCTTTTGAGCTATGTACGTATCTCATTACGGGAGTTACGGCATGGAGGTAAATATGAAGAATAAATCATTATTAGCTATGAGCAGTGTGCTAGCCGTTTGCATCGCCATTTCGGCATGCTCCATCCCCCGCCTTCCGCTGATTCATGAATCGGAGCACTTTTCAATCAGCTATACCACCCAAGATGAGCCCGTCGCGGAAATCTCCGCTTTTTTAGAGGTAGAGGCCCATCCGCTTTCTGCCCTCTACGGAGTGAGTTTTGAAAAACGCATTTTAGTCGACGTATACGCCGACCTCGATTCCTTTCATGAGGCGATCGGTCTGAAGGATGCGCCGACATGGGTGCTGGGAGCCTGTCTTGGGACCGGTAGGATCGCCTTTGTCTCACCGCTGAACCCAGGTCCCTCCGCGGACTATGACGACATTATGCAAGTGGCGGTTCATGAGTATATGCATCTTGTAGTTTCCGGCATTAACAGGAATTGCTCACTTTGGCTGGATGAGGGACTGGCCGTGCGAGAATCCGGACAATTGCCAAAACCCGAACAAGTCGCACGCCTCTTAGCCGCCGCAAACGTGCCGAGCATTGAGGAAATGCAGGCGGATTTTGAAGGCGTTTACGGCTATGATTACTCGGGTCTCCTGGTGGACTATATGCTGACGCGTTTTTCGCGTGAAGCGGTGATCGGTCTTGTCAAAAAACCCGAAGCCATCGAAGCGGCTCTTGGCATCGGATCCGAAGTTCTCTACGAGGATTGGAAGGCAAGCCTCCTGGCCATGGCAGAGAACTGATTGAGCCATACTGATGATTCGCGACTCGAGTGATTTGCGAATCGCTGTTGATGTTCGAAGCGCGGCGACCTACGCGCTTGCGCCGGCTTCTATCCTCGTTGCCCCCGCCCCGCCGCCTTGAGCACGTAGAGGGCGTCTATCGTTACAAAGGGATTTCCGCGCCGTTTGCTCACGGGCCCCCAGTCGGCGAAGGTCCCGCGCGAAGTAATGGAATCCGCCTGTTTTACCGTTGTCCATTCCACGGGAAAGCTTCCATCGCTGAGGCGTTTGCCCTCCAGCATATCTAGGGCGTCAGTGCAGCGCGGGTCTTGAATTTTGCCTAGTTCGCACATGACTAAAAGCACGGAGAGTAGGTCGTAAAAGCGGATGGGATAGTGGATCTTATCTACCGGTCCGCCCCAACTGGCTTTAATGAGGGAGGCGTCGCTCTTGCGCCAGAGAAGGCGCTTGTCTAAAAGAAACTCAGCCGCGCGCATCGCCGTTTTTTGCGCTCCCGCATCAGCGTTAGCGCGGGCCCAGGCAGCTAAGCCGCGGAGGGGAAGGAGGGTTTCTTGAACGGAGGAGGCGCGGGCCTCGGGGCGCTTGTCGCAATTCCAACCCCCGTCCGGCCATTGGAAGGCGATGAGGCGTTCCACTAAGAGGGGCAGGTTTTTTTCATCGACGATTCCCAGTTCAAGCTGAGACCAGATGGCGTTGCCCTCCATGGAGGCGCAGCGGCGCGGCCGCTCGGGCTGATCCGGCAGTAAATGGCTGCTGGGCGGCTGTAAAAAAGCGGGGGCGAGGAGCCAATCCATAACGCGCTGGCGCAGGGCGAGAAGCCGCGCGTCGCCCTGCGGAAAAGCGATCTCCGCCAATGAATAGAGGCTCCAATGCGGGCCCTGCCATTTGCGGTAGGGGTTGTTGCGCTCCCCATTGAGGGCAAGGAGGAGGCGCAGCCCCATCTCGGAGTCTGCGATCTTTGCCCGTAATTTCCGCATCTTGAGAGAGCCCGCGAGCTCTCCCGCCAAGAGCTTGCGCGCCCGGTATGCGACTGCCGGGTTTTCATGGGTGCAGAGGGCGTCGCTGAGAGACATAGCTCCTCCTTAGGGCCTAAAGGGACTGCGGCGATCACGTAGCAGTATAGGCCCTGAGAGTCGTTTTTTCAGCACGAATTTTTACCAAGCCCAACGGGTAAAAAGATCCTTGATGGCGGTTACTTGGCTTGGATCCGCGTACTCCAAAAGAGCTGTCTGGAAGCGCCTCGTCTTTTCTAGGTCGGTCGCGACGCCCTGAAAGGTAAAGCCGCTCCTACGCAGAAAAGTAAAAAACCCCCTGTAGCCCTTTGCGCCGAGGAGGGGTTCGAGTTCGCTCAGAAAGCGATAACCCAGGGCCTGCTCGCGGAAGTAAAAGCTAGGGCGCGGATCGTAGTCATTCTGGAAAAAAAAGCTTACATCTTTCTTGAGGGCTGACGCTGCCCTCGCCTCGACCTTGGGTTTGTCTTTTCCCTCGGAAAAAGCCGTCCTTTCCGCCGCCGCGCTTGCTTTGTAGCCAAAGAAAACTGCCGGCCCCTCCTTAAACCATCGTGGCGGCTTGGGAAAGCGCTCCTCGAGCATGAGATGAGTCAGTTCATGACAGAGTACGTAGAAGTGAAAGTCCTGGGCGCCCTTGCCCAAGCTAAGGGTATAGAGGGGGTCAGGAAAAAGCATGGGGCGGGGGACACGGATGATGCGCATATCGGGGTAATTGCTCTTTGAGCCTACCCTGCCCCAGGAACGGCCGTTGGGTACCCAGGCCGTATCGTAGAGGACTTCGACAAGGTAGGGGTCGTCGCGCTCCGTTGGGCCGCCACACTCGGCTTCAAGGGCTGCCTTAGCTTTGCCTAGGTCGCGTATGAGGGCTTCCAGCCGAGCGGCGCGCTTTGGCTGTTTCATGTCGGAGGCGCGCGCAAGGAGGCGCATGCCATCGCCTTCGAGAATTTGTGAGTCGAGGGCCCGCTTAAGTTCCGGTCCGGCTTTTAGGGGTAGGTCGACGCGGATCTCCTCCCCATCTTCCAGGAGGAAGGATTGCTTGAGGATGATGTCGCCGCCGCCCGAACCTAGAAGTACCTGGCGTAAGAGGACGGATTCGTCAACGAAAAGCCCGTCTTGCCAGAGGGTGCGCGAATCGGCGGAAAGCGCGATATCCATGGGGAAGGGCCCAATGGGCTCGCTTAATACAGAGCCGCTCTTTGCGTCATAAAAGCGCGCACTCCGCGCAACAATCCGGCTTTCGCGAGCCGATGAGCTGAAGCGATAGGCGCAGGGGATGCTGTCAAAGGGATGGTTTATCGTGCGGGCAAGGTGATACTCAATGTTCAGCGCTTTCTGTTCAGATGGCGCGTGAATCCAACCAGACTTCGGAGTACTTGAGCAGGATGATAAGAAGCAGGCGAGAGCGCAAGCGCAGGCAAGGATGATGGATGTAATCATCTTTTGATGTTTGACATGCATAAAAACTCCTTTAGATGCTTTTTATGAAGAACCGCGATCAAAGCATGAGGTTACTTCCCCCTCAGGCTTTTTAGTATCTTAGCCACATGAATGGCTTGCGGCTTTCTTTTCACGATTCCATAAACTCAATTGCCAAGGATGAATGGGATGTGCTTGCTAAGCCCCTGGGGAATCCCCTCCTGTCTTGGGGTTTCCTTGCCCTCTTGGAGGATTCAGGTTCGGTCTGCCCACAGCGCGGTTGGCTTCCCCAGCATCTTGAGCTCCGCCGTGATGGCAGATTGATCGCTGCCGCGCCCTTTTATATCAAGGCCCATTCCTGGGGCGAGTTCGTCTTTGACCAGGGCTTTGCGCAGTTTGCGGAAGGTCAGGGCCTGCCTTGGTATCCAAAGCTTGTGGGTATGGTCCCCCTAAGCCCCTGCCCCGCGTGGCGGATTTTGTGCGCTGATGCTGAGGATCAGAATGAGCTTGAGGCTATCGTTCTTCACGCGGCGCTAGAACGGGCGCGAGAGCTGGGTTTGACCGGGCTGCATATCCTCTGGCCCCAAGAGAGCTGGCGACCGCAGTCTATTGCTCCGGCCTTCTCCCCTAAGAGCGGGAAGGTGGGAGCGCAGGCAGGAATGCCGTGGCGCTCCTGGTCCCATCAGAGCTACCTCTGGGAAAACCGAGCCTGGACTGACTATCCCGCCTACCTTGCTTCGCTCAACGCGAACGCTCGGCGGAATATCCTGCGTGAGGGGCGGGGATTGGCGGCTGCAGGCGTGGAAACAAGAATTGTGGAAGCCGATGAAGCCGCCGGTCGGCCGGAGCTCTTACAGGTGATGGCGGACTTTTACCTCGATACCAATGAGCGCTTTGGGCCCATGAGCGCCCGCTTCCTTGAGCCTGATTTTTTCCGCCGTTTGCCCGAATACCTAGCCTCAGGCTGGTTTCTTTCCGCAGCCTTTCCGAAAGGCCAGCCCCTGGCAAGGCCCCTAGGCTTGGCCCTTCTTTTTGAAGGGCAGGACAGGCTCTACGGCAGGTACTGGGGGCGCGAAAAGGAAGAAAAAGGCATGCACTTTGAGCTTTGCTATAACCTGCCCATCCGCAGGGCTATCGAGAGGGGCATATCATCCTTCGACCCAGGCATGGGCGGGGATCATAAGGCGCGGCGCGGTTTTGCCTCCGCACTGACGGACTCCTTTCATATCATCTTCAACCCCCTTCTCGACGACATCTTCCGCCGCAGCGTGGCCCAGGCCGCCTTTGAGGAAGGGGCTTGGGTGGAGAGCCTCAACCGCGAGCTACCCTGGAAAAAAGTCTGAAGCTCATCAATCCCTGGAATTACGAAGTTAGCTATGCTTGATGAAGCTTCCCGCGTCTAGCTCGGCAAAGGCCGTATCCAGCTCCGCCTGGCTGTTCATGACGATGGGGCCTCCCCAGGCAATGGCTTCCCGCAAGGGTTTACCGGATATCAGAAGGAGGCGGGCGCCCTCGCGCCCGGCTTTGATGACAAGCTCGTCTGCTCGGGCATTTGCGGGAGAGCTCGAGACGAGGCGGAGGGCACAGCCCTTTGACTCAAAGCTTGAGAGACCTTCATCGCAGGCAAGACTGCCCTCAACGAGATAGAGAAAGAGGGTCTCCTCGTTTGCGCATTGGCTATAGCTCCATTCAAGGTCTGGCTTGAGGCTGATGTCCAGGTATTGGACCCGCACGTGTTCTCCCCTAAAGACTCCGCCCAGCGCCGAGCCATCCGCCTTGCGGTAGCTTCCGGAAAGCACGCGGATAGTCGCGCCCCCTTCCTGCGTAAGGGCTATCTGCTCTGCTTTTATGTCTCTGTAGCTCGGCTGGCACATCTTTTCTTTTGCCGGGAGGTTGACCCAGAGCTGACAGCCGAGCATGCGCGCGCTTGCCTTAGGCATTTCTTGGTGGATGATGCCCGAGCCGGCAGTCATCCATTGGCACTGTCCGTCTAAAATGGAGCCTGAGTTGCCTAAGCTGTCACCATGCTCGATATCGCCTGAAATGAGGTAGGTGACGGTCTCTATGCCCCGATGCGGATGCCAGGGAAAACCGGCAACATAGTCTGCCGGATCGGTGGAGTCAAAGCCATCAAGCATGAGGAAGGGGTCGAAGTTTTTAACCGTTTGCGGGCCTAAGACGCGGCGCAGTTTGACGCCCGCGCCGTCCACTGCCGCCTTCCCTCGAACAAGCTCCGCCAGTTTCCGCCTTGCCATAGGAGCGCCTCCCCACCGATACTTGCCGGTTAAATTAATATACCCTCGCGTCGGCGCGAAGACAATTATGGCAATAGGGAACCCTCTTTATTCGCTCGTTTTGGAGCCTTCTCGCTTTCCATAGCGAATGACGTATTCACCCACATGGAAGCTGACAAAGACGATTGATAGGCCCGCATGGATCGTTGAGTTGGACATCAGAGATATCCCTCCCAGCCAGAGGATGGGTAGGTAGGCCGGCGCAAATCGAAAAACCCAGTTACGGGCCCAGCTTGGTTCCTCAGAGGCCATATAGGGAAGCCAGCTTGCGAAGTAAAGCGCCATGCTAAGGCAGTAGAGCGTAAGGCCGGGCCCAAAGCCGGGATTCTCCGGATTTATGGGGAGAAAGAGGGGATACATGAAGGAAGCGACGCGGAAAACCCATTCGACTGCTTCCCAGGGTTTGGGCGCCGCGCCAGGAAAATGATCCAGCTTGAGCTTTGGCCCAAAGATAATGTTGAAGATCATGGGAGGGGCAATGAAATAGAGGGCGTTTAGGGGCGCCAGCCGGAGCGCTCCCAACTCGGTGGTTAAGACTGTCCCCATTGACTGCGCTTCTACCGAACCAAGGGCGAACAGGGAAAATATTGCTATGCATAAAAGGGTTTTCATCGCGCCCTCCCGAAGGACAAACGCAACGCCTTTTTTGCGCATGATTCTACGCAGAGACCGCAGTGGATGCACTCCGCTTTGTCTGTCTTAGCGGTCTTAACCATTGCTTGAACAGGCAGACTCATGGGGCAGGCCTTTGAGCATGCCCCGCAGGAGACGCAGGCTGAGGGCTCTGCCCTGAGGCGTACAGCCGGGAGCCTCAGGGCCTTTGAAAGACGCGTTGACAAGATCATGAAGGGCGCCATCCAGCATATGGAATGGCAAGCCGCCCTCTTCCCCAAGAAGGAGAGGCCAAAAAAGAGGAGGACGACACCGTAATAGACGATGTACTTAATCGGTTGATCCACTGATACACCGCCCTCCATGAGATGAAGGATGTCTATGCGCTTAATCCCCCCAGAATGCAGGAAGGCTATGAAGATCACGGAAAGCCAGAGGCTCCAGCTAATCCACTTGACCGCATCCTTCGCTTTGCCTGCCCAGGCCTTTGTCCGTGAGCGGGCAACCGCGTCCTGGATATAGCCTGCGGGGCAAAGCCAGGAACACCAGAGTCTGCCTAAAAAAAGCGAAGAGACAAAGAGGAGGCAGAAGATGATAAAGGAAGCCGTAGCAATGCCCTGGAAGGCGCCGTCGACGATGACGTAGGGCGAGTACCAATTCAAGGTGATGGGAAAGGCTAAAAAGAAAGCAAGATTCACGATCTGCCTGAGTTTTTGGCGCATTTAGCTCTCCTTCGTCTGCGCGAGAATATCCGCTTGCGAGGCCCAAGCGAGCCACGCGCGGTAGGTGGTGATGCCCACATCCATGAGGGCGATAATCCTCTGGTGGTTGTTCTCTGGGTCTGCTGCCTGAGCGAGGCCAGCCTTCATTGCCTCAAGTTCCGCGAGGGCCCTTGATGTGCGTAAAGCGAAGGCTTCCAAATTAGCGGAGCAGGAGTTCCCACCGGAAATAGCGGCGGTATAGATCTTGAGGATGCTTTCAAGCCGGAGGCTGTCATGGCTCTCTGTGTCGGAGAGCCATTGGCGCAGTGTTTCCTTCCCCTTTTCAGTAAGGATGAAGGCGGCTTGTCTCCTTCCTTGCTTTTTTGTGGGCAGCGCCTCAGCTTGAATGAGGCCTTCTGCAGCGAGTCTTTTAAGCTGGGGATAGATTTGGCCAAAGCTCTCGCTCCAGAAAAATCTAAAACGAGCGAGGGTGAGCTTCCGAATCATGTATCCCGAGAGGGGCCCTTCCTGGAGAAGCCCCAGAATTAAAAAGCCTGTCTTGCTGATCATGTAATATATCTACTAGATATATTATAAAAAGTCAAGGCATTGATTTTTAGCTAGCGAATGGCAATGGATGTTTATGGGAAAGAGGCATAAAAAAAGGCATAAAAAAAGGCCGCACCGGAAAACCGGCACGACCCTTTTTGAAGTGAAAAGACTTCTACTTAATCAGGTTGGCAAAAAGGGGCATGAGGTGGTACTGGGCGATGATGGGGCCAAAGAGGCTGGATACCAGGGCCATTACCGTGATCAGGGTGTTGATCGAGGGGCCTGCCGTGTCCTTGAAGGGGTCGCCGACGGTGTCGCCGATAACGGCCGCTTTATGGGCGTCCGAGCCCTTGCCGCCCTCATTGCCGGATTCAACATACTTCTTGGCGTTGTCCCAGAGGCCGCCGGCGTTGGACATAAAGAGGGCAAAGACGATGCCGACGAAGATCGATCCGCCCAAGAGTCCGCCTAAGGCTTCGGGCCCGAGGAAGAAGCCGACCACAAGGGGAATGATGACGGCCAAGATGGCGGGCATAACCAGGGCCTTGAGGGCGCCGTCGGATGCCAGGCCCACGCAGCGGGCGTAGTCGGGAACCTCGGTACCCTTGAGGATGCCCGGCCTTTCCCTAAACTGGCGGCGGATTTCCTCGATCATGTGGAAGGCGTTTTTATTGACTGCCAGCATGAGGAGGGCCGAGAAGGTGGGGGGAATAAAGGCGCCCAAGAGGATGCCGCCCAAGACCATGGGGTTGGTGAGGGAGAGGTTGAGGGTTAGGCCGTCTGGCAGGTAATTCTCGATAACCTCGCGGTAGGCGGTAAAGAGGGCCAGCACGGTGAGGGCGGCGGCGCCGATGGCGAAGCCCTTGGTGATTGCCTTGGCGGTGTTGCCGGCAGAGTCTAGCACGTCGGCGCGGTCTACCACTTCCGCCGGCATGCCGGACATCTCGGCAACGCCCTTGGCGTTGTCTACGATGGGGCCGTAGGCGTCATTCGAGACGACGACGCCGGTGAGGGAAAGCATGCCGACGGCGGCTATGCCGACGCCGTAGACGCCGGAGAGGCCGAAGGCCTGGGCTACGAAGTAGGCGGTGATGGAGGCGGCCACGATGCCGACGATGGAGGGCACCATGGAGATGAAGCCGTAGGAAAGGCCGTTCAGGATGGTAAGGGCCGGGCCAGACTTGGAGATGGCGGCGGTGGAGCGTACCGGCTTGAACTCGTCGTTGGTAAAGTAGTCGGTGGTAAAGCCCATGATGACGCCGATCACCAAGCCGGAAACCGTTGCCACCAGGGCGCCGATATTCAGCTTAAAGACGATAAAGACGATGGTGGCGATGATGGCGAAGATAAGGCAAGAAACCACCGTGCCCATATTGAGGGCGGTTCCGGGTTTGCCCTTCTTGCCAACCCGCACCAGGTTGACTCCTAAAAGGCTAGAAATAATGCCGATGGAGCAGAGAATGAGGGGGAGGATCTGGAACTGGGTGACCATGGCCGCGGCGTCTGCCGCGTTCAGTTGCCCGATGCCCAAAAAGGCGGTTGCGCCCAAGAGCATGGCGGCTACGGCGGAGGCGACATAGGAGTCGAAGATGTCCGCGCCCATGCCGGCTACGTCACCGACGTTGTCACCGACGTTATCAGCGATAACGGCCGGGTTGCGGGGGTCGTCTTCCGGCAGGTCCTGCTCCACCTTGCCGACTAAGTCTGCGGCAATGTCGGCGGTCTTGGTGTAGATGCCGCCGCCGGCCTTGGCCAGGAGGGCGAGGGCGGAAGCGCCAAAGGAGAAGCCTAAGACGATTTCGGGATCCCTGCTCAGGAGATAGATGAGGCACATGCCGATGGTTGCGATGCCGACCATTGCCAAGCCGAGGACGGCCCCGGCGCGATAGGCTACGTTAAAGGCCTGGGGTATGCCCTTGGCCGCGGCGGTGGCGGTGCGCAAATTGGCGCGAACTGCCACGGACATGCCCATGTAGCCGGCGATGGCGGAGCAGACCGCCCCGATCACGAAGGCAAGGGCGACGAAGAGGGCGTGGGACCAGCCCTTTTCCGTGAGGCCGAAGACGATGGTCAGGATGATAGCCAAGACCACGGCTACGGCTGTAAGGGTTGTGTACAAACGCTTGAGGTAGGTCCAGGCGCCTTCCTTGATGTAGGCGGCGATCTGTTTTGCTCGGTCAGAGCCCTCGTCTTGGTTTTTTACCCAGATAAACATGAGGACGGCAGCGATGAGCGATACGACGCCCAGGCCCATCCCGACGTAGAGCCAGAGAATAGGATCCATACTTCCTCCTTGGAAGGAACTATTATACGCGCTTTTACCCAAAGGGCAAGGAATTTCTAATGATAGAAACGACATTTTTTGGCATTTTGTCAGAACTCATTTTTGCATAATGAAAGCCGATGAATTATGCTTTCCAAAGCTAGAAAGAAAGGAAAGGCAGTCATGCCCAAGCTGGATGTGTTGAAGGATTATCCTACTCAGGCCCTTGAGGATTTGAACCTCTTTGTCGTCATCCTTGATACGCAGGGCATGATCCTCTATCTCAATAAAAAAGCCCAAAATCTCTTGGGCTATGAGGATAAGAATATTCAGGGGGACTGGTATGCCCTCCATGTCCCGGCCTTTGAGCGCGAGCGGCGCCGCGCTGACTTGTTAGCCTGTTTTGCAAACCCAGAGCTCGCGTACCGCGGCTTAGAGGTTGAGGTTATTACCCGGGGCGGAAGCTCCCTCAGCATACGCTGGCATAATTCCCTCATCTATGATTCCAGCGGCAAAGCCATCGCTCTCTTGGGGGCGGGAGAAGACGTAACTGCCCAGCGCCGGGAAGAAGCCCGGCTTCAAACCAACGATCTCTATTACGCGGCCACCCTGGCATCGATCGGTGATGGCCTTCTTATCGTGGATCTTGATTCCTCCATAGTCTACCTAAACCCTGTTGCCGAGCGCATGACGGGTTGGAACCTATCCGATGCGAAGGGTAGGCCCTTGAGCGAAGTTTTTAATATCCGCAACGCCCATACGGGCGAACCTGCCATCAACCCTGTGGAACGGGCCCTGTGTGAGGGCAGAATACAGGCCCTGGCAAACGATACCGAGCTTCTCTCGAAGAGCGGTGAGCGCTATCAGATAGCGGATACCGCTGCTCCCGTTTCCACTGAAGACGGAAGCGTCCGGGGCGTCGTTCTCGTTTTTCACGATGTCTCCTCTCAATACGCCGCCCACGCCGCCCTTGCCGAGAGCGAGACACGCTTCCGCAAACTCATCCAAGCTATGCCACTGGGCATTCACCGTTACCGCTTGGAGGGCATTGATCGCCTGATCTTCTGCGGGGCGAACCCGGCGGCGGACGCCATCCTGCACCTGAAGCATGAGGACTTCATCGGCAAAGAAATGCTGGAAGTCTTTCCCTCCCTCGCCGCCACGGACATTCCAAAAGAGTACCGTAAACTCGCTACGGGCGGCCCTGTCCTTCACCGTGAGGACGTAAGCTATGATGATGGGAAGATAGTCGGCGCCTTTGAGATCAACGCCTTTGGTAGTGGGGAAGGGCAGATGGCGGTGGTTTTTTCCGACATTATCGAACGCAAGCGCGCTGAACGAGAACGCGACCGCTACTTTAACCTCTCTCTGGACATGATCTTCCTTGCCGGTTTTGACGGCTTTCTCAAGGATGCAAACCCAGCTGCCGTTCAACTCTTGGGCTATTCAAAGGACGAGCTATTAGCCACCCCCTGGCTGGACTTTGTCCATCCGGAGGACAGGGCGGCGACGCTCGAGGCCGGCAGCCGTTTGCAGGAAGGAAACAAGGTAGTCAACTTCGAAAACCGTTATATGCGTAAAGACGGGCAATATCGTTGGCTTTCCTGGAATTCACTCCCCCTACCGGGTGAGCGCTCAATTGTGGCCATCGTGCGTGATGTCACCGAACAGCGGCAGCAACTGGACCGCCTGCGGCAGAGCGAGAAGATGGAGGCCATAGGACGCCTGGCCGGAGGGATTGCCCACGACTTCAATAATCAGCTGGCAGGCATTATGGGCTGTGCCGAGATAGTCCAAGCCCAGCTGGGGGCGGATTCTCCCCTCCAAGAGTACGTCAACCTCATCCTCAATGCTACGAAAACTTCAGCAGACCTCACCGGTCAACTGTTAGCCTTCGCGCGTAAGGGAAAGTTCCAATCCCTGCAACTGGATGCCCATGACCTCATTCGGGAAGTCATGGCCCTCCTCTCCCGCACGATAGACCCGCGGGTTCGGCTTGAAACCAAGCTGAGCCCGGATCCAGCCCTCATTCTTGGAGATCCCTCTCAGCTCCAAACCGCCTTAATGAACCTAAGCCTCAATGCCCGCGACGCCATGCCTTCCGGCGGCGTATTGTGTTTCAGCACGGAAACTATTGGCTTGGACGCGGATTTCCTCAAGCAACGCGGAGAGGGGCTAAAACCGGGTCCCTACCTCCGTATGTCCATAGCGGACACCGGTATGGGAATGGACGCGGAGACCCGCGCCCATCTCTTTGAGCCCTTTTTTACGACAAAGGCCGAGGGCCATGGGACAGGCCTCGGCTTGGCGGCCGTGTACGGGATAGTCCAGAATCACCATGGCTTTATCGATGTTTCCACGGAAAGGCAAAAGGGTACTACGTTTTATCTCTACATACCCTGCGCCAAGGATAAGCAAGCATCCAGCCCAACCATCAATGTAGTCCCGGAAATTGCCCCTCAAAAAGGCGCCGGAGCTTCCATTTTGATTGTTGACGATGAGCGCCTTATCCGCCTTATGGCTGAAACCATGCTCTCTTTGGCCGGCTATAAGGTAGCCAGCGTCGCTTCCGGAAAGGATGCCCTTGTCTGGATTGAGGGTCGCCCCTGTCCGGACCTCATCCTCCTCGACCTCGTGATGTCCGATATGAACGGCGCCGAGGCATTCGAGAAAATCCGGGAAAAATATCCGAAGGCCAAGATTTTAATATCAAGCGGTTATAATATAGATGAGACGGCGCAGAGGCTCTTGGATTCCGGGGCACGGGGCTTTATCCAGAAGCCCTACCGGAAAAACGGCTTGTATACGGCCGTTGAAGCCGCGCTGGGGAGTTGATTTATGTTGGAGATATTGTTCATTCAATGGTTTGGAAAAAAACTGACAACTATGGCAGAAGCAAAGGGACAACCCGCTAAAAAATACCGGCTGATGGGCATACTCAGCTGGTTTGGGGGAGAGCTTTTGGGTATCTTAATCTGCTTGCCCTTGGTAATTGCCAGCGGAGACTCAGACATGATCTATATCGCCTACCTACCGGCCCTTGTATTTGCCGGCATCGGCGCGGGGATAGCATATAATATCACCAAGAGGCTCCCCGATATCAGCGGCCAAGCCGCCGGTGTTCCGAGCCCCATCCAAGGGGACGCGGAAGCTCAGGTACGCGAACAGGCGCGGAGCTAGGCCCGAATGCTATAGCTCCCGGCTCGGAGCGCACCGGGAGCTATAGCCTCTTAAAGTTTAAAGCGGCAACCGATATCAAGCTTCATCTGCAAGAGATTCCCCCAATAGATCGGCTCCCATGAGTATTCTCGGTCAAGGGTCGTCTGTTCCTCAAAGCCCAGTGTTGTCGAGTTGGGTTGAAGGTAGCGCGGAAAGGAAATAAGGTTGGCGATATCGGCGAAGAGCTCCATGCTGGGCCAGGTGTCCGTCTTGAATACAACCTTGAAGTCAAAGGTAAAACGCGGCATGTAGTCCCTGAATTCGAAGATGGAATTCTCTATCGTGCTGTATGAGATGAAGTTTTTCTTTTGCAATTCGTCATAATAGACTGATTCTACCTTGTGACGGCTGGCCGGTATGCCCAGAAGAATCTTGAGGGTGCCGTCCAGGTCCCAGCATTTATTCGGCTCCCAATGCCCGAAGATCTTGAGGTTATGGCTTACGTCGGAGCGCGGTATTACCCAGGCATAATTCCCGTTTTCCTCTATATCGGCCTTAAAGCGCACAACGCCGAGGTTGTAGAGGAAGTCTAGTGAGCCGGAGCGGAAATCCATGCGGTAGTCAAGGTTGGCGCCCAAGGACCAGAGGGCCTGGGTAGTCTTGAGGCCTGCATTGCTGTTGACACCCAAGCTCCCGGCAATGAGGCTGAAGATATCGAGGTTGGATTCCGCCACATAGGTTTGGTAGTCAAAGCCGGAGAGCTGGTCTACGTAATTAAAATAGCCACCTGCCCTGAAGTCTCGATTCCGGCCCTTCCAAGCGTAATCTGCCTCCACGGTGAAGAGGCGGGAGGGGTAACGCTGGATGTAGTTTTCATCTATGAATTCGAGGCCGCCCGGATTTATGGCGATGCCCTTTTCAGAAAGAAATGTCTGGCGGGTAAAATAGTCAAAACGATCATAGCGCATGCCCCCGCCTAGGTGGAGGGAGTGCCCGCTGGCGGGATACCAGAACGCTTGCAGGGTTGGGCTGCCGCGCAATTGTGTGTACCAGAGGGGGCTCTCGATAATGGGAAAGTAATCCAACCGCAGAGCCGGTTCCAGCTCAAAATCTCCTATGGTCCAAGAAGCCTTCGTATAGCCTGAGAGTTCCCAAGTATCTAGAGTGGTTTTATGCAAGACAAGATTCGGCGTCAAGATAGGAAGGAGGGTGTTAAAACCGGCGTCTGTTTTGAGTTCGCGGTCATAACCGCCCTTAATCCAGCGGCCGGAAAGGCCAGCGCTGAGGAGGAGATCCTCATGGGCAAGGTATTCGGCTTCCAGATTGCCGCCTAGGTCGTTGAGTGGATAGGCATATGTCGCCGCCGTTTCCTCTCCGCCAAGCATAACGGTGGCGTTGCGCTTCCATAAAAGGCTGAAGTTTTCATGGAGCTGAGCCTTATACTGAAGCTTTTCTCCAAGGTTTGAGTCCCAGGAGAGGAGGCCTCCGGATTGGTGGACTACGTCTGAGTAGATGAAGTTGGTGTAGTCGTTATAGCGGGAATAGGTTTCATAGATGAGGGTTGTGTAACCGGTGGCGTCCATGATGTCCAGGCTAAGGCGGCTACCCTCCATAGGCTCCCAGAAAAGTTTAGCATAGGCGTCTACATTGCCGGGAAAAATACTGAAGTTAAGCGTAAGGTCGTCCCCAACTCCCATGATGGGAAAGATGGCGAAAGTTCGGTTGAGCTCGAGGGCAAGGGGAATCCAGGTGAGTTCGTAGAGGGATTTACGAAGGGAAAAGGTAATCCCGGCCTTGTCTTGATAGATGGGGATTTCCATAACCAGGCCGGCCGCCAAGGCGGAAAGGTAGAGGGTCATGGAAACTTTCTTTTCCTCCGGCTCGGCTATGCTAAAGCTAGAAAGGAGGCCGTTGCCCGGGCCTAGGCTGGGGTCGCGCCCGTTCCCGTACATCTCCATACCGCCAAGCACATCCGAAGGGACTATGGAAGAGATCATGGCCCCGGTAAAGGTGTAGTACTGGAAAAAGAGGGGTAGGCCGCGGCTCATGAAGTAGGCATTGGAATAGGCAGGAAGGCCACGGTAGTTAAAGGGATTGGTGAGGAGGAGTACCGGCACGCTCATGGCGTTTGAGAGCTCGTTGCGCGCGCTGTACATGTCGTTGCCGAGGGCTGGGTCCGTCGGTTTGACAACGTCCGGGGCCCGTTCCACTAAGGCAAAGGGGTCGCCGCCGGTGGCGGTATTCTGAACGTCTGCCCGGTCTATGCTGCGGCTTGTTTTAAGGACTTCGCGCTCGCCGACGACCTCAACCTTATCAAGCTCAACGCTTAGGGCGGCCAACTCGATGAGGAGGGGTTCGCTAGGTATGGATTCAAGCTTGAGATCCAGGGCTTGATGGGTTTCCGAAACGACGCGGATGGAAGGAATTAGGCCTTCAGGCAACTCCAGCTCAAAGCTTCCGTCTAGGCCCGTCTCCGCCACAAGACTCGTGTCCGGCACAATGACGTAGGCAAAGGGAATGGGTTTTTCGCTTCCCTTCTCAATTACCCGCCCGCGCAGGCTCTGGGCGGAGAGGGCAAGAGAAAATAGTAAGAAGAAAACCGCGAGGGCTTTTATCCGTAGACGCATCAGTAACCCCCCATGCGAAGGAGGATGTCGCCCACGCCTAACTCAAAGGCGCGAACGACTCCCTCGGTGGAGGGGAAGATGAGCTTGCCTCCGATGATGGAGGGAGTGGCTATCTTGTTGATTTTTCTTATGCTTAAGAAGGGTGCTTTACCCAAATCCGTTTCAGCCGGGTCGTGGATATACACAAAGCGGTCAAAGACGGCAAAGCTTCCCTGGGAAAAATTTTCATAGAGAAAGATGATTTTCCCTCCGTCGTCAAAATAGGCGGTATCGATATCTCCGTAAAGTATGCCTGCGTCATTCAGAGGGTTTTTCTCATAAATGAGCTGTGCGTCATCAAGGTTGAAGCAGATGAAGCTAGAGCCCGGATCAATACCTGTCACCCTCAGGATGAGGAGGTTTTGCGCGTACAAACCCATATCCATGATGGTGGATTGATAAGACTCCGTTTGGCTACGATCCAAGAATTCGGTTTGGGCGCCTATTCCCGTGGGCAACAGTTCGGCGATGAAGTAGCGCACGCGGATATCTCCCTCTTCTGTTTGGTTCGGCGGGTCAGCCGTGTCTGCATCGTAGTTTTGGCTAAAGACCCCAAAGAGGGAATTGCCGCGCTGGAGGATTGAGCTGTAGTTTGTGACAAGGCTTGGATCCAGGTCCACCGGGTAAAGCTCTTCCTCATCGTATTCCGCCGGATTATTATAAAGATTGAGGGCGGCGACAATCTCGCCTGATTCATTTATAAACGCAATGCTTGTGGTGGCGTAACTGAAGAGAGCATAGCCGTTAGGGCCAAGGGAAAAGACCGAGATGGACGTCCAACCGTATTCGCTGGAAAGTATCTCGTTTTCCAAGCTAACGCGGGCGCGAATTGCCCCATTTGATTTATTATAAAAAACAGCCTCTTTGTAGAGGTCGTTGACGCAAAGGATGGTCTGGGCACCCAGAAAGGGCCGACCCTCGCTTGTGCGCAGCATTTCCTTGTTCTCCCAGGCAATTTGCGGCGTTTGACCATTTACCGTCACCTTATAGATGCTGCCTGAGCCTGACTGGACGTAGATGGCCCCGTCGGAATCAATTACCGGGGCTTCCACAAAGCGGCCCTCGAGCTTCAAGCGCCAAAGCCTCTCACCGCTTTCTGAGTCGATGCAGGAGAGCCCGCCCTCAAACCCCAGAATGAGGATGTCTTCCCCAAAGGCAATGGCCTCGCATACCGCGGCTTCCCTCAGGTCTACTGACCACAGGGCATTAAACTTGTCATCCTCGATGGGGGGGCAGGCGCTCATAGCCAGAATAAGAATGCCTAGCGTCATGATGGCGGGCCAGAGTCCTGGCCTGTTTTGTTTCTTTCTCATTTTTTTCCTCTCTTTTTCCTTTTTATCGTAATGTGAAGGATATGGTTATCCGCATGCGAACGGGAACGGGCCGGCCCTGGGCCTTGGCCGGTGAAAAGCGGCAAGCGCGGACATAGGCCTGGGCGGCTTCGTCAAAGCCGAAGCCGGCTGGGGGGCTGACAATGCGGGTGGCGGCAATGCGTCCTGTCTCCTCGATATCGGCTTCCACGACGACGGTCGCTTCTTTGCCGTTGCGCCGCCCCTGTTCCGGGTAGCGCAGATCCGCTTTCTTAATATACTCAGGTTTAACGTCTACCTTGTAGAAGGGAAGGTATTCCTTGGGCGCCTGGGCAAAGCCGATACCACCGCCTGAGCCTGGGCCGAGCCCCTCAGTTCCTCCATCTCCCTCATCAACGGCTTGTTCTTGAAGAGCCTCCGGTTCCGGGCTGGGTTCTGGGCTGGACGATGGGCTGGGGACGGGCGTGGCTTTTTCCTCAATGACAGCCGCTTCATTGCGCGGTTTTATTTCCTCTACCACCTTAGGCGGGGGGGCTTTGATGATGACGGCTCGGCTTAAGGCAAACTCCCCGCTTGAACGACGTGCTGTTCCCCCACCGCCGCCGCCGGGCATAAAGAAGAGGCCCACAAGGAGAAGATGCAGGCCCAGGGAAGAGCCGGCGGCTAGCAAGAGAGACTTGCGTGAATTCATTGTTCGCGCTGCTCCGCGATAAGGACAATCCGCTTGACGCCGGCTCCGTCTATGGCCGCAAGCACATCATTGACCTGCTTGAAGGGCCGCGCCTCATCGGCTTGCAGATGGAGGATAGCCTGTTCCGGGGCTATGCCCGCTGTGCGCAATCTGGCTCGCAGGGCAGGCTCGAGCCCCTCAAGGGGGACTTCGCGGCCTTCAAGCAAAAGTATGCCCGCTGGGTCGAGGGAGAGGGCGATGGGCTCCTCTACTACTGACTCCTTGGCATAGCGGAACTTGGGAAGCTTGATTTCTCCCGAGTCGTCAATGGACACGGTGACTAAGAGAAAGATGATGAGGAGGAAGGCGATGTCCGACATCGATGCCGGGCTAAAGCCGCGTCGGCGATCCGGTACGGATATCCTCATGGGCCGTCCCCCGGCAGGCTGACTGCCCGTGCCTGGCCCTGGCCGTTAATGGAAAAGGCAAGGGCCCCCGCCGCGCGGGCCTTCTCTAAAACGGAGACTACCCGCCCGTAGGGCACGCTATCATCAACTTCTAAAACAAGGACCTGGGGGTTTTTGGCATCCACCGCCCGACCAATGCCGGCGGCCAAATCCTCTTCATTGAGGGCCAGGCCATCCACCCGATACTCCCCGGAATTCTGGGATATTTCCACTAAGACCGCCTGGGAAGGGGGGACTTCCCGCGGTTGGCTTTCCTCTTCCTCTGGTAGGCGCATAAAGATGCCCTGATTGGCGGCAAAGGACGCCGCCACGAGGAGGAAGATGATGAGGTTAAAGGATATGTCCGTCATCGCCCCTTGGAGCTGGGATGGGCGGGTGCGGGAATCAGAGCGTATCTTCACTAAGGCGCCTCAGGGGCGGTCTGGGATTGAAGGCGCATCGGCGGCGCCTAAGTGGAGGTCAAGCTGTTCGCTGGCGTAGTGGGCGCGGTGGGCTAGGTAGTAGCGAAAAAACATCTCTGAAAACATGCAGAGGATGGCTACGCAGAGGCCAAAGCCCGTAGTGATGAGGGCTTCCGAGATGCCTGCTGCCACCAGCTTTACCGAAACCTTGTCCGCTGCGGCTATGGTGGCAAAGGAGGCTATCATCCCCGATACCGTGCCGATAAATCCCAAGAGGGGGGCAAGGTTGCCTAAGCCGGAGATAAGCTCGATGGGCTTGCCCGCCTTGTCAAAGGAAAGCTGGACGCGGTCTTCAATGAGCTTCCTGGTTCGGGGTTTTAGAGCTGCTATCTCCTGGCGGCTCAGGTCCACGTAGGCAGGGTCGCCTGCCTTTCCACCCGAGGCAAGGCAGGCAAAGAAGGCGCTTCCACGCTTATGAAAGCCGCTCAAGAGGATGAGCTGGTAGACGACGACGGCCATAGCCCCCACAGAGCAGAAGAGGATGGGCCACATGAAGAATCCGCCCGCTAGAAACAACTTTATCAATCCCATTACTTTTTCCTTTATGTACTGAGCCGCGTTTGCGCAGCTCTTATCTAGCTAAGGAAAGCCTCAAGGGCCCCAAAGGTTACGCATTCGCTGATATCTTCCACAAAGCCGATACGCTCTGGATTGCGGCTTATCAGAGATCCTTTAAGCACTATGGCACTGATGTCCAGGTCTGCCGCCGCTTTGAGGGTGGCAAGGATGCACCATTCGGCGCAGTAGCCGCAGAGGATAAAGCCGTCTATGCCCTTTTCCGCCATTTTTTCCAGGAGTTCCGTCTGGTAAAAAGCGGATCCCCTTTCTTTTCTCACGCGGATATCCCCCGGCACAAGATTGATTGTTGCCAGGCTGCTAAAGCCATCTGCGCCGGGGATAAAACCTTCCTCTCTCTCTATGTTTTCAACGGCAATGACGGGCAGATTTTTTTTCCTGAATAGCTTGATTGCTTCGTTGACGTACTCAAGGGCATCCTCCCAGCACTGTCGGGCTGGCCCTGTGGCTGTACGGTAATACGCTTCCTGCATGTCGACGATCAAGAGAGCCGGTTTTAACATTTTTTACCCCTAAAAGATATTTGGCGGAACCCCGCGCTTAATATATCGCAAGTAATGCAAATTAACAAAGAGAGCGAAGAGGTAGGTTCCCGGCCTCCGCCAAAAATCCGGGTGGAAGAGGGTGCGGATTAAAATAGCCTTGAGGCTATAGGTTTTTTGGTAGATGTCCCAAAAGGCCTCGTCCAGCTCTTGGGGGCTGATGAGGGCCGGACGGTGAACGGCGCGGATGGTACTGTATTCCTCTATCTTTTCCGTTAAGAGGCGGCCCTCATCGCGGTACTGCTTCCAGAGCTCGGTGCCGGGTATGGGGGTGAGGATGTAGAAGCGGGGTACGGGAATTCTGGCCCGCATGACGAAGCTAAAGGTTGCCGCTAGGCTTTCCTTTGTGTCCGAGTCCGTGCCGACGATCATTTCCGAAGACACCATGATGCCGGAACGGGATATGTTTTTTATCAGGCGCTCGTGTTCGCTTACCTTAAGCCAGGGCTTACCCAGCTTATCCAAGCCCTCTTGGGTGATGGACTCAACCCCAAAGCTGAGCATGGAACAGCCGGAATCTCGGGCGGCTTTTAAGAGGTCTGGCCTGTCGCCGAGGAGGAGGGAGCACTGGGATGCCCATGTCATCTTAAGGGGGGCGATGGCGGCGCAGAGCTCCTTGAAGTAGCCGGGATTCCCGATGATGTTGTCGTCTATGAGGTAAAAGCCGCGAAAACCCAACTCGCGTACCCGTTTGATGTCGCGCAGTACCTCGGCGACAGGGCGGAACATGTAGCGGCCCTGGTAGAGGCAGGCGATGGAACAGTAACCGCAGGAGTGGGGACAGCCGCGGCCGGCTTGGACGGGGAGCATATCGCCAATGGGCTTGGCAGTTAACAGCTCGTAGCGCGGCAGGGGGAGGCCGTCTATGTTGCTTACCGGATTGTCGTAGACCCTCTTGAGGCGGCCCTCGCGCTCGAAATCGGTAAGCATGAGGGGGTAGGAGATTTCGGCGTCCCCCACGACGACGGAGTCACAACTTTTGAGGGCTTCTTCCACGGCCATGGAGGCCATGTAGCCGCCCATGACCACGGTCTTGCCGCGGCGCTTGAATTCCCGGGCAATCTCCACCCCGCGGTAGGCGGCGTGGCCCATGCTCCCTATGCCGATTAAGTCAGCATCCGTATCGAAATCGATATCATCCACCACTTCGATATTGAGATCCACTTCCCAGGAACTGGGGGTCATAGCCGCCAAGAGGGGGAACTGGAGGCCAGGGAGGAATATCTTTTTTTGCTTGCAGAGGCGGCCGGAGGCGTCGTACTGGGTTGGTTGGATGAAGAGTATTTTAGGCATTTTCCGCCTCCTTGATCTTACGCAGGTACTGGGCCCTTACCCTCGCCGAGCCAGTGAGCATCTTGAGCCACATCCGCGGTTTGTACTTGAGGAAGTATTCTTTTAGATACGAACCCTGGAAGAGGACTCGCTGGTAGAGGGCGAGCATTTGGCGGTAATAGTCTGCCACCGAGAGCTGTGTGGGTTTGATGGTCAGGTGGGCGAGGTCCCACTTGTGGAAGTCCGATCGGGGAATAAGGAGCTCATCGTCCTTCATGTCCAGACCGCTGCCGGGCAGGGGGGTATAGGGCTGGAGGTTGACGTAGTTGACCCCCAGTTCGATAAGCTTGTCTGCGCAGGCCTTGAATTCCGCCGGGCCCCAATCCGGGGCGGCGATAACGGTGGCAAAGCAGTCCACCCCGTTTTCCCGTAGCACTTCCATGGCGCGGGCGTTCGTCTTAGCGTCTGTGCCCTTTGCGTAGCGCTCCAGCTCTGCGTCAAAGAAGGACTCCAAACCGACAATGACGGTGCGCAGGCCTAGCTCCTTGAATTCGCGTATCAGGCCGGGATTTTGGGCAATAAAGTCTGCCCTCCCATAGAGGAGGTAGGATTTACCTAGACCCGCGCCCCGTATCGCCTTTAGAAAATCCCTCACGCGCTGGGGGCTGACGAGGAAGTCGTCATCGACGATATAGACTTCCTTTTCCTGAATGGAAGCAAGCTCTTGGATCACCTGGTCTAGGGGGCGCTCGGCGTAGGCCCCGCGGGTGATGCGGCGGCAAAAGCAAAACTCGCATTGATAGGGACAGCCGAAGGATGTCTTTAAGAGGGCTACCTTGTCATGGAAGATGTAGAAGTACTTGTGGCGATAGGCTGCCGTCAGGCTGCGCAGGGGGGCGTGGTAGGAGAAATCCAGCTCTGGCAGCTGGAACTCAACGAGGGCTTCCCCGGCAGCTAGAACTCCCGGTATGAGAATGCCGGCGCTAGGCTTAGCCTTTTGCCCAGCTAAATTCCCGCTGAGGGATGCAAGGAGGGCGGGAAAGCTTTGGACGGCGTTCCGCACTACGCGGTAGTCTACCGCCCTGTCATCGAGGTCTTGTGGGCAGACCTCGCAGTGGACACCGCCGACGATGGTGATGATGGTTGCGTTAAAGGCCTTGGCGCGGCGGCAGGCATCGATCATCTCTGGGACATTGGTGATATAGCCGGTGACCGCTAAGACATCGGGCTTATAGGCGGTAAGGATTTTCTCTAAGGAAGAGCGCTCAAGGATAAAGTCCGCGATGCGGCAGTCGTGGCCGCCTTCCACAGCAAGGCCGCCTAATATTTCGAGCTCCAGGGGCTCTACGATCATGACGTGCTGGAGGCCGATGGTGTCCGGCGAGGGCTTGGGACGGACTAAGAGTATCTTCATGGCTTCTCCTTAAAGACGCGGAAATTCGGGCTCTTTCCTCGGTAGGCCAAGAGAGGCCGGCCAAGCTTGAGGATGCCGTTGACCAAGGGATTGGGATGGGCTCCGGCCATCCAGCGCCCGTCCAGCCGGGCGCCAAAGCGGCACTTTGCCCACTCCGTGGTTTGGCCCAGCTCGATGCGCGCCGCGCCGGATTCGATGCCCCGCTTTACCAGGGATGCCAGGAGGGCAAAGTAGCTGTCGAATTCCCCCAGCCGCTTGTATTCTAGGCCGGTGAGGAAGAAGTAAAAACGATCCTTCCAGTTAAGGAAGATGGACCAGGCTACAAGCTCATCTCCTGAGTAGAGGCTCTCTAGGCGAAAGCGGCTGGGCAGCCTTTGAAAAAAGCTAATGCCCAGGGTTTCCAGCTTGCCGTCAGAGCGGGCAAGGACCTGGCGGTAGAGCTGGTAGTGGCGCCCTGTAAAGCGCGAACAGTCGCCTTCAGCATGCCGCAGGGGAGAGGCCTTTTCCAGGATGGTTTTAAGCCAGCGCCGATAGGGGGAACGCAGGGCCTTGATATAGGCCTCCCAGGAGGGGGGCGGCTGATCGATGCAGACGGAGGGGAAGGTAGGCCCGCTGATGAGTCCCTTCATGAAAAGTTCCTCTGGTCCTTGGACTTCCTCAGGATTGTGGTAGAGGTTTAAGAAAAGCTTCAAACCGCTTTTTTTGCCCATAAAAGCGGCTCCACAGGCCTCCTGGCCCTCGGCTGTGCCTAGGAGGCCGCTTGCGGAGACTGAACAGGGGATACCGCAGATCTTGAGCTTAAAGGCTGAGGGTATTTTGAGAAAGGCCAGGATGTCGATTTTCAGTCTATAGCAGACTGCCCCGCCCACGAGGCCCAAGTCTCCTTCATCCCCCATCTTTAGGGCAAGGATGTAGTTTTGCCTGCAGGGATTTTCCGCCTCGCAGTGGGCTAGGAATTCCCTGGTTTGGAAATACTCCTGGGCAAGAGAATCCCAGGCCGCGGGGAGCTCTGCTACCCCCTCCACATGCCGTATTTCAAGCATGGGAGTTTCCCACGCTGCTCGCCCCCGGGCCGCAATCCCTCGGGCAAGAGTCTCCTGGGCGGCAATCGCGTTGGTAGAGGGCGTAGCTGTGGGTCTGTATCCCCGATGCCTCCTGTCCGGGGCCAAAGCCAAGCACGCGGGTGAAGAAGCGCTGGGCAAGGTCTAGGCTGGGGCTGTTGGACTCAAAGATAAAGCCCCCCTCGCCCCAGTCATAGCTTCTCTTGGCAATGAGGGCGGCCGCGCTTTGGATGAGGCGTAGGCTGGCGTCGCTTGCCCGGAATTCCGGCAGAACGGCAATCTGGGTAAAACGGTAGCCGTTGATCTTCGCGCCTAAGCGGTAGCGCAGAAGCTGGGCTAGTCCCAGTCTTTGCCCTGGGGCGCAGAGTTGGTTGAAGTCCGGGTACCAGAGAAAGAAGCCGATGGGCCGCCCATCCTTTTCCGCGAAGAGGAGGTTCTCCTCTGAGAGGAAGGGCTTGAAGGGGAGGAAGAGCTCGATGTCTTCTTCCGCCTTGCGCTCTATCCATAGGGGGTGATCCTTGAAGCAGAGGTTGTTCAAGTTGGTGTAGGTCGCCAGGTCTTCCTTCATGCGGGAAAAGGAGAGGGTTCTAACGCGGATGCCGGATTCCGCGGACGCGCGCAGGCTGCCCATGCGCTGGGAAAAGGGAAGGGCTGGGTAGCGGTAGGAGCGCATGCGCAGTTCCTGCCAGGAGGAAAACCAGCGGGGGTAATAGGGGGCTGTGTGGGGCATACCGAAGGCTGGGGGAGAATCGAAGGAATCCAGGGAAAAACCGGCTGAATAATTTAAATGGCCCCCTAGCCCGGCAACTACCATCTCTGCCTCCGGAAAGGCCCTACGGGCGGCCTGGTAGGCTAGCTCTGCCAGTTCCGGGCAATCCTCCATCCCTTCAAAAAATCCAATCTGGGCAAGCTGAGGTTTGAGGGCGTCTTGAATAAGGGCAAAGCGCCCTTGGGCCATCCTCGTATCGCCCTGCTTGAAGGCCAAGAAGGGGAGGATTTTCGCCTTGCGGGAAAAGGCCGTAGCGCGGCGAAGGAGGAGGGCGAGGATATCGTCTTCGGTTGCTCTATGGGCAGCCTGGCCGCGGTAGACGCTCTGGGGAAGCTCCATAAAAGCCGTAAGTTCTTTCTTGGTTTTGCAGGGCCTCAGTTCCAGCATGACTCTTCCATTCCCGCTTGGTAGAAGGCAAGTTGCCGATGCGGCTCAGGCAGGTAGCCGGCCGAGCGCTCTGAGTAGCGGCGTGCGGTTGCCAAGCTCTCTTGGTTTGAGTCCAGGATAAAGCCGCCTTCGCAAAAGTTGTAGCCTTGGGCAAGGGCACGGCGGGCAAAGGATGCCATGAGGAGGGCAAGTGCCGGGCCACGCCTCTCTTCAGGGAGGACCGCTATCTCATAGAGACGGCAACGAGCCTGGGCAGGCTTTGCTTTGTTTTTCCAGCGCAAGGAAAGGGGAAGACCTGCCCACGTCGAACAGGCGCGGTTATAGTCCGGCAGCCAGAGGAGAAAGCCGATAGGCTTGCCTTCCTTTTCCGCAAGCAAATAGTGGCCGGGCTCGATGTAGGGCAGGCTATGTTCAAACATCTCCCAGTCCTCATCGACCTTGCGCTCCGTCCAGAATTCATGGCCCGCGAAACAGGCGTTATTGAGCTGGGTATAGAGCTCGATCTCTGCCCTTGCGCGGCTGGTTTTGAAGGGGCGGATGCTGATACCGGAACGGGAAAAGACCTTCTCAATACGGTCGGCCACGGCCACCGTTTTTTCCAACTGCATGGCGTAGGTTAAGAGGAGCCTTTGGCGAAAGCCGGGGAAGTAATCGTGGTAGTAGGGCGGGTTGTAGTTTGTGTCAAAGAGGGGGACTTCCTCAAAGCGATTTAAGAGAAAACCGGCGCCGTAGTTGAGGTGGCCATTTAAACCGATAAGGGCCTGGCCGGCCTGGGGGAATTCGGACCTGATGGCCTCTCGGATAAGGGCGCGAAGCTTTGCGCCTTCCAAGCCGGACAGGGCTTCAAAGGCGGCAAGCATAACCGCCTCCGGCCGCTCACTATCCAGGCAGAGGATAAAGCGGCAGAGGGCGCGGCCAGCATCGTCAAGTATGAGGTAGGGCTTAGATGCACAGCGGCGGGAGAAGGCCGATGTTGTAGAAAGCAGGATGGCCGCATAGTCAAGGCCGATGCTCCTGAACTGGTGAAGCTGGGCGTAGACGGCGCGGGGAAGGGTATCGAAGGCCCGGCGGAGGACGGGGCCATCTACCGGGGTCAGCTTCATGCGTAGTGCTCCGGCGGCTTGGGGAAGCCGAGGAAGTGGGTAAAGGATGAGGCGCAGTAGGACCCGGCGTGGTGGAAGACCAAGGCGTCCCCACTCTGGAGGGGTGGCAGGAGGATGTCACGGGCTAGGAAGTCCCGCGAGTAGGTGGAACAGCCATAGATGGATGCCGGGCTCTGGGGTCCGGAGATAGAGCCGATAGCGCTAACCGGGTGGAGTGCGGAGTCCGGGTAGAAGAGGGGGCGGGGAAACTGGGCAGATGAGGCATTGACCCCGATGAGGCGTTTATCGGCCCTGCTTTTTACGTCTGTAACCCGGCAGAGGAAGTAGCCGGCTTCTCCGCCCAAGATGCGTCCCGGTTCGAGAACGAGGCGGATGGGCCTCCCCATCTCCTTGGAGAATTCCGTGAAGAGCTGGCTAACGCGGCTACCGAATTCTTCTAGCTTAAAGTGGTTCTTAGGGTTTTCGTCGTCAATGCCGAAGCCCCCGCCTAAGTCGAGGTAAGAGATTGCGCGAAAGCCGCGGGCAAGGGAAAAGAGGGCGCGGTAGCATTCTATGAAGTAGTCGATATCCATGATGTCGGTGCCCACGTAGAGGTGGAGGCCGGCGCAAGAGGGGTCGTTCTGAAAAGGGATGAGCTCCTCAGGATCCATCCCCAGGCGGCTTTCCTTGCCGGTAAAGTAGCCGGCCCGCGTGCGTCGCGCCACGACCAGGGAGCCTAGGTTGCAGCGGAGCCCATAGGGCATTCCGGGAAAGAGGGCCTTCCAGCGCCGCACTTGATCTGCGGAATCCAGGTTGAGGATGGCGCCGGCGGCTACCGCCGTCCGCATGATGGAATCATCGAGGGCGCTAGCTGTGTATATGATTTTTTCACCGGAAAAACCGGCGCTTTGCACCGCCTCCAGGTGTCCGACGGAATTGACGAAGACACCCAGGCCCTCAGATTCAACGATGGAAAGGAATTCCGGCTGACAATTTGCCATCGTGGCAAAGTGCAGTTTGGTATCCGGGTAGGGGATGGCTTTAAAGGCGCGGCAGGTGTCGCGAATCTTCTGGCTGTCATAGATATAAAAGGGCTGCCACTCAGGTCCTTCGGCGGAAATGCGGGAGCGGATGGCTTCTTTGATGGCGGGGGGGAGCTTAAAGCCGCTAAAATCCGAGAATGCTTTTTCCATCTAGTGTCTCACTTGGGTTGAATCTGCGTCGAGGCAGAGTATAGCCCGCTTTTGAGGGAATTTCCAGAGAATTCTTTTTGCGGCGGCTTCGCTATTCGAAGGTAGTTTATGCCTCCGCGACTACCGAGTTCCTTAAGATGCCGATGCCTTCGATCTCTACCTCCACGACATCTCCCGGCTTAAGCGGGCCGACCCCGGAGGGGGTGCCGGTGGAGATGATATCTCCCTCCTCAAGGCTTAAGTTGCGGGAAATGTAGGAGAGGGTTTCTGCTATCCCGAAGATCATCTGCGAACTGTTGGATTCCTGCACCGTTTTGCCGTTGAGGCGGCAGGATATCCCCAGGCTCTGGGGGTTGCCCAAGAGGGAAAGGGGGACGATGCGCGGCCCGATGGGACCAAAGCTGTCAAAGCTTTTGCCGCGGAACCAACCGGAGCGGTCCGAGTTTTGGATGTTGCGTTGGCTGACATCATTAAAGCAGGTAAAGCCCAGAATGTGGTCAAAGGCCTCATCCGGGCTGATATTCTTGCAGGGTTTGGAGATGATGAAGGCAAGCTCCGCCTCGTAGTCCGTGCGCGCGGGCATGAAAGCGTAGCTAGCAAGGATGCGCGGCAGGACGATATTCTGGCCGTCGGCTATGAGGACGTTCGGGGTCTTGCAAAAGAGTACCGGTTCCTTGGGTATTTCTGGCGCGGCTTGGCTTGCCAAGACCGAGAGGCTTTCCTTAACGTGCTCGCGGTAATTGAGGCCAAGGGCGATGATTTTTGTGGGATGGAGGACGTAGGCGGCCTCACTCCCTGCTATCTTAAGGCTAATCATGGGCGGCCCTCCTGGGGCGATACTAGCCTAAGGCAGGGGCTGGAGCAAGGCCCGGCTTATGCTTTCTGCCGGCTTTTTTCCGAGCCTAGCTCGTAGGCGCTCACGATCTCTCCCAATTCCTGGCTTTCAACCCTCAGCTTAGTGGACTTCTCTAGGAGGGATGCCGAGCTGCGCTCACCATCCAAGGCTGCCTCTTGGACCTCCGACACCCCCTTGGCCATCTGGTCGGCGGCTACTTCCTGCTCGGCTATCGCCTGGGCTATCTGGGCGGAGAGCTGTTCTAGGGTTTCCACAAGCTGGGCAAGGCTCTGCATGGCGCGGGCCTGGAGTTCCGCCCTGTCCTCGGCTTGGTCTACGCCTTCCCGCAGCTGGGTTATGCCGCCGACTATTTTTTCTAGCTCAGCGTTGGAGGCGTCCATGCCCCTGCGCAGGGAGCCGATCTCGGCTTCCACCTCTTCGGCCGAGCGGATGGCGTGATCTGCCTCAGTAAGCAGGCCGCCTAAGCGCCCGGTGATGTCGGCGGTGCTGGCGTCAATATTGCTTGCCAGTTTTTGGATCTCGGACGCGATGACGGAGAAGCCCTTTCCCGCAGCCCCGGCATGGGCAGCCTCTATGTTGGCGTTCATGGAAAGCAACCGGGTTTTTTGTGAGAAATCCCCAATCGTGTTGACGATATCCTGGACCCCCAAGATGCCGGCGGCAAGTTCACGGATGGCCCCTGCCAGTTTTGCGAGGCCCGAGCCGAAGGCGAGTATGGTGCTGAAGGTGTCCTGTATGGCGGCCTGGCCGTGGCGGCTGGTCTCTCCTTCTCTCTCCAAACGCTGGGAAATATCCTTGAGGAGCTCAAGGCTTTGGCGGCGCGCGTCTTCGGCGTTGGACAACTGCCGGCGCGATGACTCAACCTGTTCGAACTGGGAGCGGCAATTCGTGCCGATGCTGCGCATGTTGGACTGCAGCTCCTCAATACCGGCCGATATGGATTGGACGTAACGCACCAGGGTCTGGCTTAGGTTTCCGATAGCCGAGCCGGTTTCTTCCAAGGCCAGTGCTTCTCCCCGCAAATTCCCGGTGTGCCCGCCGATGGAGGCGATGTTTTTGCTCCAGGTTTGAGAGAGCTTGAGGAGGTCGGCAGCCATGCGGGCGATTTCGTCGCTCCCTGTTTGCCGCAGCTGCCCGCCGAGCTTGCCGGCTTTAAGGTCAAGGATGAAGCGGGCATTGAGGCGCATCTGAGCAAGGAGGCGGAAGAGGATAAAGGCTACGGAGGCAAGGGCAATGAGGAGGACGGCAAGGGTAAGGACGATGCCGGCGCTCCTGCGCGCCGCGTAGGCCGCGATACGCTTGGCAAGGAGGATGTCAAGTTCGGCCAGGCCCGCGGCCCAGAGTTGATCGAGGGCCTGAATCATAGAGTTAGCTGATTTTATGATCTCGCCCTGATCTGGGCCCTCAAGGGCCTGAGAAAGAAGGATTGTCCGTGAAGAGAGGATGGACGCGGGTTTGTCGAGGCTCGGTTGGAGGCTTGGGGATATCCCATAAAAAAACTGGTCCTCCGCCAAGGCTTTTTGCACGTCATCCATGATACGGGGCATGTCGATTTCTTGGAGTAACAATGAAACATTCTTGGTGGAAATAGCATTGCCCCCCTCTTGCCCAATGCTGTAAACGAGACTGACGCGTTCAAGGCTCTGGGGCAGGGCTAGTAAGACAAGGTCCATCAGGTAGTAGCTGTCTAGGTCGGGGTCAAGGATGAGGTTGGAAAGGTCTCCGACATGGCTGACGGTTTTTCGAATGAGCTCCCTCAGGTGGATGATATTTTCTTTCGAGCTGGCCGTTCCCGTTTTGGACAGAATGGCTTGCATAGCCGCAGGTTCTATATCAATGCGATTGCGGGCTTCAAGCGCGGACTCCGTGAGACCCATATCCTGGGGGTGGCGGAGGTAGAGGCGTGATAAGGCGGTTTCCGTGGAGCGAAAGCCCTGGACTTCCTCTGGCCCTACCGAAGCGTCCGAGAGGAAGACGGAAAGACTGCGTAGCTGGTCTAGGAAGGCAGTGCCGATCCTTTCCTTTTCTGAAAAACGGATTGAGTCTTGCAGGGTGCCGATGTAGAGAAAGAAGAGAACCCCGAGGGGAAGGAGAAAGAGGCTTAAGGAAAGTGAAAGCTTGAGGGCAAGGCTCGTGCTCCCCTTTTTCTTTTCATGGATCGGCATAGCTACCACCCTTCACCCCGATAAGAGCTCGGAGCCGTAGCTAATTTTAGCCTAACTTAGGCAGGATACAAGCGCATATTCTAACAAAAGCCTATTAAAAATAAGGCATTGAGGGCTTTTATAGCTTAATTATTAGGCGATGCTGCCTGCCAAGCGTCCGCCGGCAGACAGCGACTTTGCTATTGATAGACCCAGGTTCCGTAGGGGCCGCCGCGCATGAGGGCTCCCGTATGGGGGTTGATGCTGAGGTTGGAAGAAATCATCCCCAGCATGGGGAGGTCTCCGGTGATATCCGTCCAGCTTAG
>JBGSOB010000095.1:0-5988 GCA_041739325.1 Treponematales bacterium | reverse complement strand
CCAAGCGCGACGCGCCCTTATCGATGCCGATAAAGGACTGAAGGCTCTCAAGCCCGACATCGGCGCCGCATTCCACGACCTCTCCCTCTTTAAAACGGAACCAGGCGTTTTTTACCAAGACTCCCAATACCTCGACCGGCTTTGTTACCGCTATTCTGCCGTCGGCCTTGCGAGAATGAGGGCTGGTATAGACTTCTTCCGTGGGGATGTTGGCAAAAAAGCTTAAGCCATCCGGGCAGAGACTGCCGCCTCCAGACCAGATTCCCTGCCGGAAAAGGCCTATTACAAGGTCCGTGCCGGGAGCCTGCAAGCGGAGGGCGGCATAGCCGCGCTTTGTGAGTTCTTCAGAGCGTTTTTCTAGCCTGGCCATGTGGGACTTCCAAAAAGCAAAGGGATCGGATTGATCTAGGCGCAGGATGGGAATGAGGCGCTCCCAGAGCTCAAGTTCGGATTGTAAGCCTAGGTCTTGAGCCCAGCGCGGACCGGGGAAATCCACCACAAGCCAGGGGAATTTATCCGCGAGCATATCGGCGCGATAGCGGGTGTTCGCTGCGCTGGCAGCTTTTTGAAAGCGCCCTAGGGCTTGGGGCCCTACTCCCTCCAGGTAGCCTGGGGTCTCATGCTCGATAATGCTTATCCGCGACCAGCCCTCATCACCCATGTGTTCCAAATCCCGCGCCAGGCCCAGCGGAAAATAGTCCCAGCTTTCCTGGGGGCTATGAAGGGCGCGGAAGCGGCTGAGGGCATAGTCGACAAGCCGAATGCTCACCCAGAGGAAGCCGGACTTGTAGGCTTCTTCCGCAAGGATGCGGGCAAAGGGATAGGGCTCCGGCTCGCAGCTGATAAGGAGTTTTCTGCCCGGTGATGGATTCACTGCTTTAATTAAGAGGCGGGCGTAAGAGGGTATGAGGGGATGGTCTAGCATGAGATTAGTATAGCATGGGATTTGCCCTTGACAATTCTCATCCGCCTATCTTTTTCCCTTGTGAGCGGCGGGCCGGCGGTGTACACTTTATTTCCATGAAGGCAAAATATCCTGCCTGGCTTGAAAGCTTGGCTATCGACATCAATCCGGACTTTATCTCTCCCCTCTGCCCCCGTCTTGGCCAGGATACGCGGATATCCTTCCGCATAGGATCCAGCGCGCCCCTGCGCGGGGCCTTCCTCCACGTTATGGACAACGGCGAGTACTTCTCCCTGCCCATGCTCGCCGGAGGCGAGGCGGGGGCTTTTCGCACATGGAGCCTGAGCCGGGCGGTCAACGAGCCTGAGTTACGCTTCTGCCTCATCCTCGACTCTGCGGACGGCTACTTTTTCGTAAACAAGGCGGGGATTGAGCGCTACCATCAGGGGCGGGATTCCGACTTTGTCATACTGACGGATCAACGGCCACCCTTCTGGTATAGCGAAGGTCCTGTCTACCAGATATTTCCCGACCGCTTTTTTCGCGGGAGAAAGACCGGGGGCGTCCTTGACAACGAATACGAATTCGACGGGGGCCGAACGAAGGCGATGGATTGGGGCCAGGCCCCACTGGAATGGAAGGAAGCCCATTGCCTTGATTTTTATAACGGGGATTTGGACGGGATACGGAAAAAGATAGCCTATCTCAAGGATCTGGGGATCAAGACAATCTACTTAAACCCCATCTTTGCGGCCCGTACCGTGCATCGCTACGATTGCGTCGATTACTTCAAGGTAGAGCCCCACTTAGGCGGGAATCCCGCCTTTAGGCGTTTGTGCGCGGCCCTTCACCAGGCGGGGCTACGCATCGTGCTTGACGTCTCCATCAACCATACAGGTTCTGAGCATCCCTGGGCTCAGGCTGCCAAGGCAGATCCTAATTCCAAGGAAGCGGAATTCTATTACCGCCGGCCAGACGGTGAATTGGAATCTTGGTTGGGCGTGAAAACCCTGCCGCAGCTCAACTACAAGAGCCGCAAGCTGTGGAACATCATGTTGGAGGGAAAGTCGAGCCTGGTACGGACGTGGCTCCGGCCTCCCTACGCGATAGACGGCTGGCGCCTCGACGTGGGCAATATGACGGCGCGGCGCGGCCCGGACCAATTGGGACATGATGTCTTTCGCGCCCTGCGTAAGGCGGCTAAGGAGGAGAACCCGGAATGCGTCATTATCGGTGAGCAGTGGCAGGACGGCGCCGAATACCTGCGCGGCGACCAGTGGGACGGCCTCATGAACTACGCCGCCTGCGCTCGGCCCCTGCGATCTTTTTTGGGGGAGCTGGATCGCTTCATCCACGGCCGGGGGGTGGAGGCGGTAATGTCCGACAATCCAATCTCCGGCGCAGACGCGGCCGCGATGATACTGTCCCACTATGCGCGTATGAGCTATCTTTCCCAGCATTTTTCCATGAACGCCATTGCCACCCATGACATGTACCGAGTGCAGTCCTTTACCAGCCTGTACAACCCCAGGACATATCGCGGCTTGGTATGCACCCAGTTCATCCTTCCTGGCGCGCCAAGCATCTACTACGGCGACGAGGTAGGGCTTGAGGGGCGAGCGCAAACGACGGAGGGCTATCGCTACCCGATGGAGTGGAATAAGAAAAAACAGAAAAAAGAATTCCTTAGTCTGTACAAAGCCCTCTGCGCCATACGCTGCCGGGAGGCGGCTCTCAAGCTAGGAGCCCTGCGCCTCGTTCATGCGAACGATGATTGCATGGTTTTTGCGCGCGTCTTGGCTCGGGAGGCCGTCTTAAGCGTCTTTTCAAGATCTGCCATCGGGCTCAGTTTTGAGGTGGACGCTCGGGCCCTAGGAATCCATGCCCTGGAAGAAATTCTCCCCGGGGGGAAGGCTGATTCCTTGAGCCTGGAAGGGGATCTTCTGCGTTTCCGTTTGGGGCCCTATGCCAGCGGGCTCTGGAAGGCCCAGCTGGAAGTATAGACCCGCGCTAGACCGCGAAGCGGCCGATGGATTCTTCCATTCTGCCTATGGTCGACTCTGTGCGCTCGGAGGCTTTTCCTACCCGGCTCGTCGCTTCTTCGATATCCTCCATCTCGGCGGAAACAGCTTTAACGGATGTTTGTATATCCTCCGAGCTCTTACCTAGGGACTGGATTTCCGCCAGGATGGTTTGATTGCCGCTTGTCATTTCCGAGGCCCCCTGGGCTACCTGGGCGCTGAGCTCGTTCATTGCCCGCAGGGCTTCCAGAATTTGGGCTGAACCCTCCTTCTGCTCCAGCATGGCATGTTTTATTTCCCGCACTAGAGACTCGGTTTCTACAATCCTTTTTGCCAGATTGGCAAAGGATGATTCGGAGAGCCTGGAAGAATCGACTACCTCGGTGATGACCTGAGCGATGCCCTCAAGCTCAGAGCCGATGCTACGCGACTGTTCGCCGGCGGTTTCCGCCAAGCGGCGTATTTCATCCACGACTACGGAGAAGCCCTTGCCGGCCTCACCCGCGTGGGCGGCCTCAATGGCGGCGTTCATAGCCAATAAATTGGTTTGGCTGGCTATGCCGGCAATAGCCTCGTTTGCCTCGGCCAGGGCCTGAGATTTTTCCGCTACCAAGGCTACCTTCTCTCCCACCATGGCCTGAGAACCCTGTCCTTCCTCGCTGGCTGAGAGCAGGGCAAGAAATTGACTAGCCATACGCTCAATGGAGGTGGATACCGATCCGATGTTGCCCACCATCTCTTCAACCGAGCTGGAGGCTTGGGTTACGGAAGCGGCTTGATCGCTGATCATGTTCTCAAGCGAGTCTATGGTTCTGGATATTTGCGACACGGCGCTTCCTACCTGCTCGACGCTGCGGGCTTGAAGGTCGCTTTTTTCCTGTATGTCTCCCACTGCCTTGCCGATGCCGCGCACCGCCTTTCCCGTGTCCCCGACTGAGCCGGAGAGTTCCTCGCCGATAACCCGCATCTCCTTCTGTGATTGCTTGAGCTCGATGACGATACTCCGCAACTTTTCCAGAAAAAGGTTGAAATTTTCAGATAAAACGGCTATCTCGTCGGTGCCGCTCACCTCTATTTTTTTACTTAAGTCAGCCTCACCTTGGGCTAAGGTTTTGAGTTGGTCGGCAGAGCGTTTTAAGTGCTTAGTAACCGAACGGGCGATGACGAAGGAAATGAGAATAGTCAGAACAAGGGCCAAGCCGGTGAGGATGAGGGAGAAATTCCGGATGGCGCTTATCGACTCTTCCATTTCCGCCTTCGGCACGGATATGGCTATGCGCCAGCCTGAAACCCCCCGCTATCTTTGCGAAGTAGGTGGAATAGCGCGTGCCCCAGTTATCAAGCCATTCGCCGGAGCCTGAGTCTTCTCGTATCATGCGCGAGCCCAGGGCGGAAAGGCCTTTATAGCCTGATTCATCGGCCTTGGGTAGGACAAGTTCCAGCACGGTTATTTCATCGCGGTTGGCAATGACCAAGCCCCTTGCGTCGATGAGGGTTCCATAGCCGCTTTTTTTAGCTCTTATTTCCTCGGCGACGGCGGAAAGGGTTGAGAGCTTTACCTGGTAACAGAGTATGCCCTGGAGTTTGCCCTCGCCGTCGCGGACCGATTGGGCCAATATGACGATGGGTATGCCCAGGTTGTAGGAGATTGCCAGTTTGCCTACGGCGAAGTCGGCTCCGCGCTCGATTTGCAAAAAGTAATCTTCCTTAGACAGATTAGTTCGAGCGCGGAGGTCTGAAAAACTCGTTCCGTCAAGCCAGGCAAAGATGGAACCGTAGACTTCCTTTGAAAGGCCAGATTTGACGCGGAGCACCGCCGACTCTACGATGGCTCTGTCGGAAGAATGGAAATCCGGGTCGAGAATGGTGGACTTGAGTTGCCATTCCAGTTTTTCAATCAAGATGGATATTTGGGCAGCCCGCGCCTGCACGAGCTGGAGGTAGTCATCGCGCATGGTGCGGAGGATGTCTGAGCGCATCTTGATGTTGATGGAGCTTACGATGGCCCCCATGACGACAAGGCTTAAGAGTCCAAATGAAAAAATGAGCTTGACGACCAAGCTCGCGCGTATTTTCATGCTTCCCCCAGTTGAGAAAAGACCCTGGATATGCCTCAGGCTCAAGTATCGTATGAAACATGGATAAAAAAAAAGGCCGCCTGATTAAAAATCAGGCGGCCGCACTCAATGTGGAGAGGATTACGTCTTACTTGTCTTCGCCGGTGGAGCAGGCTGAGCCGCATTCGGAGCCGCAGCTGGAGCAATCGCAAGCGGATTCAACCTCGACGACGGGGTTGGCGGCAACGCTGTTTATGAGGATATCCGTGTTTCCACCCGCTTTAAAACGAAGGACGTTGACCATGAAGATGTTGAGTTTGTTGATGATGGAAGGCGGCAAGAGGTTGCCGTCCACCTCAACCGACATGACAGGGTAATTGCGCTCGCGGGCCCAGGGTGTGAGGAGTCCCTCAATGACGCGGCCGATAAGGCAGGCGAAGGGGCTGATGTTCACTACGCCGGAGTAGCCCTCTTCCATAGCCGTGGCGGCGACGCCCGATGATACGGCTATCTCGGAGTTAAGCTCGTGGTTGACGAAGTAGCGCGCGGTGTTGCCCATGATCTGCCGCATGTCGTGCGGGGTATGTGGTATGAGTTTTGTCGTGCCCAGGGCCTTTTTGACCTTGGCCTCGATCATGTACTTCCACCATTCCTCCAGGTGGAGGCGGCGCAAGCGCTTGGACTCTGCGGAGAAGGGGCGTTTATACCATTTCTGCAGCTTAATGCGCTTCTTGAGGTCGTACTCGCGCACGAAGTCCAGGTAGTGGATCCACTCCCCGATGCCGGCGATCTTTGCCATGATGTGCTTGGAAGAGAAGAGCTCTACCAGCTCGTCAACGGCAAAATCGTCGCGGCGCACGTAGATCTCCCCGACGATGAGGACGCGCGGAATGTCGTGGAGCTGCTTGACCAATGGAATGGCGGAGACTTCCCTGGCTATCTCGCGAAGGGAGGGCATGACCTTAGTGATGTCCTTCTCGGCCACATCCATCAAGCGGCGCCAGGA
>JBGSOB010000091.1:0-4410 GCA_041739325.1 Treponematales bacterium | reverse complement strand
TGATTGAGAAGCCCTTTGAGTCCGGGAGCGAGATGACCCAGACCCTCAAAATCAAGCGCTACGTAGTCTCCCAGCGCTACGAAAAAGAGATCCAAGCCCTCTTTTCCAAGGATTAAACAAGAAAAGGCAAAGGGTGGCTGTGCCTGTCAAGCACAGTCGCCTTTGAACTCGACCCCGCTATCGCCTATAGTTATTCTAAGAGGTATGCGTGGTCGTTCCCATTCGCGGATTAAAGGCTCGGCTCAATTTCATCATCCTCTGCATTCTCGGCGCAGCCCTTCTGGCCGATATCATCCTTGTGATTCCCGCCATTCTCCGCGGGGTCGGCGAAATGGCGGGACAGGGACAATACATCCTCACGGAGACAATAGCCGCCCACATTGAGGAACGTTTTTCCCAGGGCTTACAAGAAACGGAAGCCTTGGCCCGCTTGCCGGAGCTTATAAGCCTTGAGCCGGAAAGCCTCAACAAGACCTTGCTGACGGCGCAGGCCGCCAATTCCTTTTTTGACTATTTTTTTGTCATGGATCTTGAAGGGAGGTGGATTTCCTACCCCAACCAGCCGGACTTGGTAGGCAGCCAGATGCCTCAGGAAAACATGGGCTGGCTAAAATCAGTCATTGCCGGAGGCAAGACGGTGGTATTGAACGCCACGCGCTCAAGGCTCGGCACACTGGTGTCCGGTTGCGCCTCTCCCATTTTTAACGGCGAAGGCAAGCCCATTGCCATTTTGCGCGGTGTGATCGTGTTGTCAGCGCAAAACAGCCTCCTGCGCATGCTCTCTAATTTTACCCGAGAAAGCAAAACAGCCAGCGCCTTAGTCGGTCCGGATGGCGTCGTCATAGTGAAAAATGGGATCGAATATGGCCCCCTACCCGCGGACCTCTTAAACCTAAGTGAATTAGAGCCTATCAAACGCGCACTGAACGGTGGTTCTGGGACCCTTGTCTATACGGACGGGAAAATTAGGTACTTGGCATGCTTTATACCCATACCTTCCTGTTCTTGGGTCATTCTTATCCAGCAAAACTATGAGCTTATCATCAGTCGCGCCCGGGCCCTTGCCCTTGGCTCAGCCGGCATTCTTTTGGCAACTATTTTTCTCTGCCTCATCAGCCTGCGTATTATCTTGAGCCGCTCCATTTCACAACTTTCCAGCCTTGTAACGGGGCTAAAAAAGGGAAGCATTCCCACTAAGAGTAAGGGCCAGGCTTTAGATGAAATAGAGGCCTTATCATTGGAATTCGCTCAAATGTACGGTGAAGTCCATGAATCCCGCCATCAAGCCCTCTTATCTGAATCAAAGCTTCGTAGCATCTTCGCAAGCTCTGCCGACGCAATCCTCATCTTGAGCCTTGAAGGGCGCATAGTCGAGCTTAACCAGGTGGCTTGCGATCTCTTCGGCTATTCAAAGGAAAGCCTGCTTAAGGCCGACTACCGCATCTTTGGCAGCGCCGGCTCCGCCTTTCTAAAGGAGGGTGTGAGCGAGTGCCAGCTCCAAGCCAGCAATGGCAAGGCCTTGGATATGGAACTCAACGCCAGGGTTTTCGATCTTGCTGGGGAAGAAATGCGGCTGGTCATAGCTCGTGACATCAGCGAACGCCGCAGGGTTGAGGGTGAAAGACGCCGTTTAGAGGATAGCCTTGAGAAACTGCGGCGGGTGGAATCCCAGGGAATGCTGGCCGCCGGTATAGCTCACGACTTTAACAACATTCTCCAATGCATCGGCACATCGGCGGAACTCTTATCAGATAGAATACCTATGGAAAATGCCACTTCGGAGACAAACCTTGTCAATGACATTCAAGCCCAGGTTCAGAAGGGATCGAGCCTTGCCAAGCGTCTCTTTCAGCTGGGGAAAAAAGGGGAAAAGACGGTTGAGCCCCTCGATGCGGTAAGCCTTGTACGGGAGAATTGCGCTATCTTTGCCAGGGGGCAGACAGGGGTGAGTCTAGTCCTCGATGCGCCCGATGAAGCCTTAGTCATCAACGCTGACCGGCAGAGGATTGAGCAGGCCCTACTCAATCTCTTAATCAATGCCTCGCAAGCCATGAATGGGAGCGGTAAGATTGAGGTGAGTCTTGAGCGATTGGCAGCGCCGGACGAAGACCTCCTCCGTACCCAGCTTGGGGAAAGAGCTTGTATAAAGCTCTGCGTGAAGGACGAGGGACCGGGCATTGCAAGAGAAACCTTGGAACATCTTTTTGAGCCCTTTTTTACGACAAAGCAAAGCGGAAACGGCTTAGGCCTCTCCTCCGCCTTCCGAACCCTTCGCGACCACGGCGGTTATATCACCGTGGCTTCGGAACCCGGCCATGGGGCAAGATTCTCTCTTTATCTTCCCCTAGCCGCCTAGGTAGGCCTTTTTAACCCTTTCATCTTCCATGAGCTCTGCCGCGGGGCCTGAGAGGCTCACCCTTCCCGTTTCAAGCACATAGGCGCGGTTGGCAATGGAGAGGGCCTTGTAGGCGTTTTGCTCAACAAGGAGAATGGTCACGCCCTGGCCATTGATCTCCTTGATGATGGAAAATATTTCATCAACTAAAACCGGGGCTAAGCCCATGGAGGGCTCATCAAGCAGAAGGAGAGCCGGGTTTGCCATGAGAGCCCGCCCGATTGCCAACATCTGCTGTTCTCCTCCTGAGAGGGTTCCGGCCAGCTGGCGTCTGCGCTCTTTAAGCCGTGGAAAGGACTGGAACACGCGCTCAAAATTACGCTTCATCCGCGCCCGATTCTTTTCCGTGTAGGCGCCCATCTCTAAATTTTCCAAGACGCTCAAATTGGCGAAGATGCGCCTGCCCTCCGGCACCTGGATAAGGCCGAGGGAAACGATCTTTTCCGGAGCCATGCCGCCAATTTCAAAATCACCATATTCCAAAAGGCCTTTTTTAGGCACGAGCCCAGAGATGGCGTGGAGGGTGCTCGTTTTGCCTGAACCGTTGGAACCGATCAAACTGATGATCTCACCCTTGGAAACGGAAAAGGAGACATCTTTGAGGGCGTGGATATTTCCGTAAAACACGTTGAGAGACTCGACCTTCAGCACCTTAGGCCTCCGTTCCCAGATAGGCCTGGATAACTACCGGATCTTTGCGGATATCCTGGGGCAGGCCCTGGGCTATGATTTTCCCGTAGTCTAGCACTACCAGGCGTTCGCAGATGCCCATGACAAGGTTCATGTCGTGCTCTATGAGCATGATCGTCAAGGAGAAGCGACTACGGATAAAAGCGATCAATTCCATGAGGGCCTTAGTTTCTTGGGGATTCATGCCTGCCGCCGGTTCATCCAAAAGAAGGAGGCTGGGATTGGTTGCCAGGGCGCGCACAATTTCAAGCTTTCGTTGCTCACCATAGGGAAGGTTCGAAGCCTTTTCTTGGGCCTTGGCATCGATGCCGAATATAGCCAAGAGTTCTAGGGCCTTTTCCAAAACGTTTTTTTCCTGGGCTTCGTAGGCTCGGCTACGGAATACAGCCCCTAAGGGGCCGTAGCCGAGGCTTTTATGGAAGGCCACGCGCACATTGTCTAAAACGGAAAGGTCCTTAAAAAGACGGATGTTTTGAAAGGTGCGCGCCACCCCGGCATTTGTGATGGCGTGGCTTTCCAAACGATGAAGGTTGTGGGAGCTGTCCGCCCTGTCTTGAAAGATAATCTTCCCCTCGGTAGGGCGATAGATGCCGGAAAGCATATTGAAGACGGTTGTCTTACCAGCCCCATTGGGTCCGATAAGGCCTACAAGCTCGCCTTCCAAGAGGTCGCAGGAAAAGCGGGAAACGGCGCAGAGGCCGCCAAAGACGATGCTGATATCTTGGGCGCTCAGTACGTTGCGCATGCTAGCTAGCCCCCTGTCCAGATGATCCTGGTTTAGCCGAATCATCTGCGTCTTTTTTCAAGATTTTTTTAAAAAAGAACATGGTGGGGGAAAGCTCAAACTTGCCCATCAAGCCGGAGGGGCGGAAGAGCATGATAAGGATGAGGATAAGGGGATAGATGACAAGGCGGTAGTCCTGTAGGAAGCCTAAGACTTCTTTGAGGTAGGTTAAGACATAGCCGGCTATGATCGTGCCGGTAAGGGAGCCCATGCCGCCGAGTACGACGATGATGAGAAAGTCCACCGACTTGAGGAAGTCAAAATTCACCGGGTTGAGATAGCCGAAGAAGGGGGCGTAGAGGGCACCGCCCACCCCGGCGATAAAGGCCGAGAGGGAAAAGGCGAACATCTTGTAGCCAAAGATGTTTATCCCCATGGACTTTGATGCGATCTCGTCTTCCCGTATCGACATTAAAATGCGGCCAAAAGAAGAAGAGAGAAAATTCTTGAGAAAACTGATGGTAAGGATAACGGCTAAGAGGGTCCAGAAGAAGGAGAAGGCCGGTTGGAGGAGAATGTCCGCCGTAAAGGAGGGCACACC
>JBGSOB010000079.1:0-6969 GCA_041739325.1 Treponematales bacterium | reverse complement strand
AGGTATGAGGAATTGCTGCTTCTGGTCGTAGGGTTTGAAGACCGGCGCCGGGCGTGTTCGCTCTTTCATAAGAAATTTTATCAGGTTTTTTCAATTTTGGGTATAAAAAAGGGGCTATCCTTTTTGGACAGCCCCTTTTTTTGTCGACCCCTCCTCCTAGAGCTGGGGCCTCGCTCTAGGCCCTTCTGCCTATGATGCTCTCTGTGTGTAAAGATGGAATTTTCTAGCTGGACAAGGTGGCTATGCCTGGGCGAAAATGGAGGCATGGAAGAAAAATAGGGCGTAGATTAATGCTCAATTGGCTTTACACGCGGTTTACGCAGGGCTACGATGGCATCGTGATTTGGATGTGAGGGATAACTATGGCAGATGAGGTGTTTGAATCGCTTGTCTCTCAATTAAGCGTGGAAGAACGCCGAGCAATGCTTGAGCGTATGCGTCAAGCCAACTCCTTAAGCTCGCGGCCGATTTATAGCGAAGCCCTAGATGAGGCAGAATCCGCTAGCCTTGATGAGCTCTATAAGAAAAAGGGGTTTTGGGAACACTTCGTCTGCGCCCTCTCCGCATTTTTCACTAAGCGAAAGCCCCTGCAAGTATTCGAAGAAAGGCTGGTGCATTCACTTCAATTGCGCTTTGAGTCCTTTCATCCGGAAATGGTCAATTTTAAGAGAGGTATGCTCTTATCGCGCTTTCATAGTTCGCTTGAAAACATGAAGGCCGCGTCCAGGTTTTTCTACTCAGCGCTTGAGGCTAGCATTGATAGGGATAAACCCGCATTTTTAGCATTTCTCGGCTCGCTTGAAATGGAGCTTCTTCATGCAAAACTTATTTCCGAATGCGATGTATATAAACTCGGTGAAGAAAATCCTTTCTGGGAAGATTCTCAAATACTCAAACACTGTCAAAGCGCCATGGAGAGCGTTTTTTCCTCAATGCTGGAGGAAGAGCGTATTCGAATGTATAGGCAAATCCGCATTTTGCATTGCCTTAAGCGTTTGAGCGCTTTTTCCTTTGATCGTTTATTAGCGAGTTTTAAAATGCAAGCTGACGGAAAGTGCGAGTGTCCGCTTTCCGCAGTTACGGAAAACCTGCGAGAACTGGCAGAAATACTTTATTCATTTTCTGAACCACCGCCGCTGGAGCTGTTGGAAACAGTATTCCTTTTTCCAAACAGGGATATGATTAAGGACGGCAACGCAGAGCTGGAAAAAACCCTTGGCGAATCGCTTTCTAAAACGGAGACAGCCCTCGACGTGATCAGAAAATTCATGGCAGAGGTCTCCCTCTTAGATTTGCTCCGCGCCAGTTTGCGGGATTATCACTACCATGTACGGCAAATATCCGGAGGGGAGGACTGGTTTCCCATTTATAAGGGTTTTTGGAAAAATAAAATCGACGGCAGTTTTTTTTCTTTTGTAAAAGACAGAAAACGCCTTAGGATCGTAAAGGATGTTTCGGAATTCATAGGAAAGGGGCAGTTGACCAGCTTAGCCTATGTATCGAATGAGGGTAAGAATAACGGCATCTGCGTTCGCCATGAGCTATTATTATCTTTCATTCTAAGCGCTTTTGAGGGAATCTTTATAGATGAAATAAATCGTCCTTTAAAAATTCTTTTGCTAGATGGGCAGTTTTACCGCAATGATAATCGCATAGAATTCACGGATGCTTACAGCCTCCTTGCCAAGACCTCTGATCTGATACATTCCTACGACAAAAGGCTTGCTCCTGACGGGGATATCGGGCGGGTTCACGCGGAGGCTCAGCGGGAATTTTCCACTGTTGGCATAAAACAGCACAAGCTTCTCGCCGCTCAACAAACGGCTCTCTACGAGGCCGATAAACTCCTCCAGGATCTTGTGCATGCCATTAAGGTATGCATGAACGTATTGCGCGGAATTTTGCACCCTCAGCAAGGGAGCCGTTACGATTCTATTACCAACCTTAGTAGTATTGAAGGACGGTTAAATGCCCAATTTGTCCAATCTCTTGAAAAGGCCAAGGATCGCTTAGAGCGTATCCTGACAATTATTTTAGAGATTGCGGATATCGAGTCTATTAAGCTAGAGCTCTAGCCCCTCAAGGGGCTTTTTTCCCGCCTAAATCAATTTTCCTCTTGCTACCTACTATAGGATGTGGTAGAATCTCTTTCGGTCGCAAAATAACCACACTTATTGGTGTGGAATATGTAGTGGTGTTCCGAAGATTAAAAAAGGGGGCAGAAAACAAGTGCGATGTCCACATTGCGGTAGCATGGATGACCGCGTTATAGATTCACGAACCCTTGCCAATGGGGAGAGCATTCGACGCAGGCGGGAGTGCCTTTCCTGCGAGTATCGTTTTACAAGTTATGAGAGAATTGAGGAAAAGCCACTCATGGTCGTTAAACGTGACGGTAGGCGTGAACCCTTTGACAGGGAAAAACTAGAGCGCGGTATCGTTCGCGCCATGGAAAAAAGGCCAGTATCGCGGATGTCCGTTGAAAATTTCGTTAATGAAATAGAAGACGAAGCGGCAATGCAGGGAAAGGGAAGCCACGAGGTTGGAACCCAACTCATAGGCGATATGGTGCTCAAGAGACTCTATGATTCGGATAAGGTAGCATATATACGTTTTGCCTCGGTGTATCGCAAGTTTGAGAGCATTGATGAATTCCTCACTGAGATAGAAAGCTTAGAGGCTAAAAAACAATAAGGCGGGCGGGTACCCGCTGTTTGTGGGTTGCGTGAAGATTACTGGGGGGATGAAGGATGGCAAGTCAAAACGTTTTTCCTGAATGGAAGGAGTTTCTGAATGCGGGTCTTGATGATGGGGCGAATCCCTTCATCAAGTATGTCGCTAAAAGATCAGGGCAGATCGAAAAATACAATCGCAAGCGGATTGTTGAGGCCATCGATAAGGCCTTTAAGGCCACCCGGGGTTTACCTTTTCCCGATCGGGCCGAGGAGTTGACCGCCGCCGTAGAGGAAAAAATCCGCATAATCATGGCCGGCCGCCATCCGAATTCGATTCCGGCAATAGAAGAAATACAGGATTTAGTTGAAACCGCCCTCATAGAGGGCAAAGAGGTAGACGTAGCCCGGGCCTATATTCTTTATCGCGCCAAGCATGACGCCATGCGCGACGCAAAGAAGCTCATGTTGGATATTGATACCACCATGAACGGCTATCTGAACCAATCCGATTGGCGGGTCAAAGAAAACGCCAACGTCAATTTTTCCTTGGGCGGTCTTATCCTCCATAATTCCGGGACCATAACCGCCAATTATTGGCTTAAAAATATCTATCCGGAAGAAGTCGCTGACGCTCATCGCAACGCTGATTTTCACTTGCACGATCTTTCAATGTTTTCAGGCTATTGCGCCGGATGGTCCTTGCGTGAGCTGATCCATGAGGGGCTCGGTGGGGTAGCCGACAAGATCACCTCAAAACCGGCTAAGCACCTTTCAACCCTCATCCAGCAAATGGTTAATTTCCTAGGTGTCATGCAAAACGAATGGGCTGGCGCACAAGCCTTATCTTCATTCGACACCTATCTTGCCCCCTTCGTGAAAAAAGACGCATTGAGCCCGGATGAGATAACCCAGTGCATCCAAAGTTTTCTTTTCGGAGTCAATACGCCGAGCCGTTGGGGCAGCCAAGCTCCCTTCACGAATATCACCATGGATTGGGTTGTCCCTGAGGATCTGCGGGACAAAAAAGCCGAGGTCGGTGGCAAGGAATGCGACTTTAGCTATGGCGATTGCCAAAAAGAAATGAACGCCATCAACCGAGTCTTTATTGAGCTCATGCTCAAGGGTGACGCCGACGGACGCGGTTTTCAATATCCCATTCCTACCTACAATATAACCCGCGATTTTGATTGGGAATCCGATAATGCTCGTCTGCTATTCGAGATGACGGCCAAATACGGGACGCCCTATTTCCAAAACTTCGTGAATTCAGACCTGAACCCTGGCGATGTGCGTTCAATGTGTTGCCGTTTACAGCTTGATAAACGTGAACTGCGTAAGCGCGGCGGTGGACTTTTCGGCTCTGACGAGCTAACCGGCTCTGTGGGCGTGGTTACCATCAATATGCCGCGCATCGGCTATCTTTCCCATTCACGCCAAGAATTCTATAAGCGCCTTGACCACGTGATGGATTTGGCGGCAAATAGCCTTTCCATAAAAAGGAAGGTTATCAGCCGCTTGTTGGAAAATGGTCTCTTTCCTTATACGCGCCGCTACTTAAAAAACATGAACAACCATTTCTCCACTATCGGCTTGGTTGGCATGAACGAGTGTTGCAGGAATTTTCTCGGTTCCGAGAGCGATATCGTGAGCCGTGAAGGGCGGGCTTTTGCCATGGAAGTCCTCAAGCACATGCGTGATAGGCTTCAGGACTACCAGGTTGAGACGGGAGATTTATACAATCTGGAGGCGACCCCCGCAGAATCGACTTCCTATCGTTTGGCCAAGCACGATAAGCAAAGATACGCGGACATCATCACCGCCGGAGAGGCCGAACCCTACTACACGAATTCCAGCCAATTGCCGGTAGGCTATACGGAAGATATCTTTGAGGCCCTTGACCATCAGGAGGAATTGCAGACCCTCTACACCGGCGGTACCGTGTTCCACGTTTTCTTGAGCGAGGCGGTTGAGGATTGGAGATCTTGCAGAAGTCTGGTGAAATCAATAGCCAACAACTATCGCATCCCATACTTCACTATATCGCCGACCTTTTCTGTTTGCCCAATTCATGGATATTTGGCAGGCGAGCATTTTGAGTGCCCCCAGTGCAAACAGGAAAAGCAAAGGCAGATACTGGAAAAAATAGACGCGCTTGAAAAAGTACGCGCAGATACGGTTTTATAATGAGGGAGGATATGGTGAATAAGTCAGAGATTGAGGCGAAAATCGTTGAACTGAGGGCCGAGCTCGACTGTGTACGGGGCACTCCTACCGAGGTCTACACCCGCATCGTTGGCTATTACCGCTCAGTAAAAAATTGGAATGCCGGAAAGCGCGAGGAATATGGCTTTCGCAAGCTTTTTCTGGTTCCGGAAAAAGAAAAAATCAGCGCTTCCGCCCCCGTGGAAAATACCGCTGGCCATCCGGAGTCGTCATACCCAGCCTCGCCGCGGGACTATATTATTTTTTCAAGGGAAACCTGCCCCAATTGCCCACCAGTATTAGAAATGGTCGGTGGATTGCAGCTTAACGGCGTTCACCATGACGTAGATACGGAAGAAGGCTTGTCTGCCGCACGCAAGTATGGGGTTATGGCTTCCCCAACTGTCATTTTCTTCGATCATGACTCGAAGGAGCTGTTTCGCGCCCATTCCGTAAAAGATTTGAAGATGAGGTTGCCCGTACTCAGCGCCCAGGTATGAGGATCGGTCTTCAAAAAACTTCTTTAATTGATTTCCCGGGAAGATTGGCGATGGTCTTCTTTCTTCCCGGGTGCAATCTTCGCTGTCCCTACTGCCATAACGCGGATTTGGTATTGAATCCGGCTAGTCTTGATCCGGAAGACGGGCGCGTAAGCCTTGATGAAGCGCTCTCATACCTTAAAAAAAGATCAGGTATGATTGAGGGCCTTGTCATTTCAGGAGGAGAGCCGACCCTCCATTCCGAGCTACAAGCTATAGTCCGTGAGGCTAAAAAGTTAGGCTACGCGGTTAAATTAGATACCAATGGGTTTTTTCCTGAGCGTATCCCCCTTGATTTAGACTATATCGCCATGGATATAAAAACGGATCTTTACGGCTATTCCGGGTTCCCCGGCTCAGACATGGATGCCGGAAAAAAAATAGTAGCGGCAATGGAAAAGATACGCAGCTATGGTTGCCCCTATGAATTTAGAACAACCCTTGCCCCCGGCTTCCTTGGCCTTAGCTGTGCCATGAATATAGCAAAACTGCTCAAGGACGAGGATGATTATATCCTTCAGCGTTATAGACCCGGAGAAGGCCTGGATCCGAGCTATCCAGGCGACTTAAAACTGGATCAGGAGCCAGAAGCCATTCTCAAAGAGATGCTATCTCTCCATGGTAAAACCCGTTTGAGATAAAAAAAGCCTGGCTCGGGCCAGGCTTTTTTCCCACTCCTTCTATCTTTACTCGTCTTCCGCTTCATGCGTCCTGAATTCTGCGGCTGCCTTGATGATATCATCCGCAATCTTCCCAGTGATGGGGGCGTAGTGGTCGAACTCAACCTCAAAAGAACCGGTACCGGAGGTCAAGGAGCGCAGGTCTATTGCGTAACGCAATAACTCAGCTTGTGGAACCTGAGCCTTAATCTCATCGATTCCGCCGCCAATAGGCTGCTGGCCGGAAATTCGGCCACGCTTGCTGGAAAGATCGGACATGACGTCGCCTAGGTACTTGTCCTCCACGAAAACCGTAAGGTTCATAATCGGCTCAAGCAGTACGGGGGAGGCGATTTTCATGGATTCCTTAAAGGCTCCACGCGCCGCAAGCTTGAACGAAAGCTCAGAGGAATCTACCGCATGTTCTTTTCCGTCTGTTAGGCGAACTTTGACATCGACTACCGGGTAGCCTGCAAGTACCCCGTACTCCATAGCTTGATGGATGCCTTTTTCAATTCCGGGAATGAAACCCTTAGAAACGGCGCCGCCAAAGACCGCGTTTTCGAATTCATAACTCTTGCCGCGCTCAAGGGGCTCTATCTCAAGCACGACCTTGGCGTACTGACCATGACCGCCGGTCTGTTTTTTATGTGTATATTCAGCGCCGGATTTTTTAAGAATAGTCTCGCGGTAGGCAATGCGCGGCACGCGCGTCTGGATTTCTATTTTTTGCGCTGTGCGGATACGATCTAAAATCATGTTGGTTTGGAGTTCTCCCATACCGGAGATGACCGTCTCCTTCGTTTCCGCGTTATAATAGACGCTAAAGGTAAGGTCTTCCTCAGAGGCCTTATGCAAGAGCTCCGTTAGCTTATCTTCTTCTTTTTTTGAAGC
>JBGSOB010000078.1:0-6278 GCA_041739325.1 Treponematales bacterium | reverse complement strand
TGGAAAAAGCTGTTCGTCATATCGATATCGGCAATGGGGAAGGCCTGTAAGCCGCCCGACCCGGTTTCAACTAGGTTCAGGCTATAATCCACGAAGGCGTCGCTTATTTCTTGTCTGAGCGTATCATCAAGGCTGACAGTGACGCTGTTCGTCTCCGTTTGATTTATCTCGGGAACGTTGAATGTCTGGCGTTCTATGCCCTGGCTTAAGGAGTCTGAAAAATCCAGCGATTCCATATAAGCGCTAAAATCAAGGTCTACCTGCGTGAGCTGGGAATGGAGGAGGAGCTTGAGGACATCGCTCTGAGCGGGGTCCACATAGTCATAAACGGCGGCTCCGCTTGACCCGGCTATGCCGCTCGCCATATCGAGGGCGGAAAAGTAATCCGAGATGACAAAATTCGTTTTTCCCAAGGGAGCGTAGAGAGAGGGACTCCCCTTAACCTGAACCTTGCTAAAGAAATTACACGACAAGGCTATCAAGGCGATTCCCAAAAGAGGAATAAAGCGCAAGGGACGGATATTCATAGCTAGCATCCTCCACCCCGATTAACGGGTTTACTTAAGAATAGTCCAAAATGCTCAAAGATTCCAGTTTTTTGAAGGGTTTCCGCCTATACTTTCTGGTATGGACAGCCACGAAATCGATATCGAATTCCTAAAACGCCAGTCCCTCTTTGGTGGTATACCCAGCCAGACAGTGGAAAAGATAAAGGAATATTTTGAGTGCCAGGAATTCCCTGAGGGATCTTTTATCATTCGGGAGGGAGAGCCTAATCCCAGGGTTTATTTCCTCCTCTCCGGCCAGGTGGAGGTTTTGAAAAACCAGAGGCGCCTTGCCCTCTTTAATCCGGGAGACAGCTTTGGAGAGATGGAATTCTTGGATATCATGCCGGCGGAAGCGAGCATTCGCGCCCTCGTGGCTGTGCGGCTCGCGTCTTTTACGGGAATGGCCCTGCACGCCATCTACAAGGAGGAACCAGACGCCTTTTCCCTCTTAGTGCTGAACCTTGCCCGCGACCTTTCCCGCCGCCTGCGCGCCATCCACAAGGAACTGGACTAGTCCAAAGCTAAACGCGTCGACGAATGACCGGACATTATCATTCAAGCTCTTCCGCGTTTACTGATCTCTGTCTCAAGGCTGGTAGGGCGCGATAGGCGGCTACTAGCTCCCGCACGGAGCCAAAGGAATAGGCCTCCAAAATCAAAGCTACCATCTCGTCTTCACTAAGATAGATCGGCGGGTGAATTCCGTCCGGACTGTAGAGTCGCCTTTCCCGGTTATCGATTTGCACGCTCTTCATCCGATACCGCCTACCCTTAAGGCTGATCAGATCGTGGTTTCTGGCGGCCTCGCAGGCATAATAGGCCGCGGTCAATTGGGCGCGATCCCTATCCGGGCGATTCTCCCCAGCTCTCCCAATGGGGCTTTGATGACCCTCAAGCTCGGCCAAGCGCCTTAAAAGGGCATCGGCGTCAAAGCGGTATTCGAAGCCCATGGACGTCGATTCCTGGGGTTTGATTCCTTGGCTGAGTATTCCTCCGTTTGCGCGTAAAACAACCATGACTGAGTAATCAATCGGCTGCTCGATCCTGAACAAGCACTTTTGGCGGATTGATTCCGGCAGAGCGGAGATAGCCTTGTCCAGGGCAGCGAGCACAGGCTCAGGATAGCTGATGTCTTTAATGATCCAGATTCCAGGATTGTCGTTTTTCGGTACAAAGGCTTTGTTGGAATCGACCCATTGCTCCAATTCAACCAGACTTTTTTTAAGCTCATTATAGCGCGAGTCATTTTTGCTACGGCTGAAAAGCCTGACAAGGGCAGACTGGAATATACGCGCATATTCAGGGTCCGCAAAAAGCTGATACTCGCGAATATAGAGCCCGATAGCGCCTGGATCGCCTGCGCTCAAGAGGCCCTCAAAAGCGCGAATGCTACGCTTTTCCTTAAAACTCAAACCAAGAAAGGCAGCATCGCCTTCTTGTGAAGCGGAAAAAGACAGAGCACGGCTCAAAGCTTCCGGGCTCAAAGCCGCTGCCTGATCGCTCAGGACATCAAGAAGGACAGCGGAGGGCTTGGCCGCGTTCAAAGGTTTAGAATCGGATTCAGACGTTCCTGCTTGAGCAAAAAGACCAAGGGCAAGGACACTAAAAAACAAAATCATTAGAGATTTTATTTCCCCAAACAACAGATAATTTCTTTCCGCTGACTGTTTCATAGGCAGAAGTATAGCACTTGCCTCCACAAAAAATAGCAAAGGGCCGCCCTTTTTTAAGGACAGCCCTTTGTGAACGCTTTCTCAAAAGCCCTCAATGTCGCCTTTAACTACCGGCCTTAGGCAACGTAGCTTTCCAAAAGCTCAAGGCGATTGGGGCTCTGCAGATGCTTGAGGGCCTTCTTCTCTATCTGGCGAATCCTCTCCTTGGTCAGGTTGAAGCGGTCACCTATTTCCTTGAGGGACTGGGGCCTGCGCCCGCCGAGGCCAAAGCGCGAGCGGATAATCTCGGCTTCCTTGTCCGTGAGGGTGCGCAAGACGGAATCGATGTCCGACTTGAGGTTCTGCTCCACGGCGAAGGCTTCCGGACCCTGGTGGCCCTGATCTTCTATGAAGTCCCCGATAACCGAGGAATCCTTTTCCACGTAGACGGGGGACTCAAGGGAAACTAAGTCTCGAGAAATGTTGACTAAGTCCGCCACAAGGTCCTTGTCCATATTCAAAAGCCTGGCTATCTCGTTGATCTCTGCCTGCTCGCCCTGACCGGTTTGAACCATCTTGCGCGCTTTTTCTATCTGCACAAGCTCGTTGGCGCGGTTTAAGGGAAGGCGGATCATCCTGGATTTTTCGCAGATGGCCTTGAGGATGGCTTGGCGTATCCACCACACGGCGTAGGAGATAAAGTGATATCCCTTGTCCACGTCGTAACGCTCGATGGCGTTGATGAGGCCTATGTTCCCCTCGGATATCAGGTCCGAGAGCGGAATGCCTTGGTTCTGATATTTCTTGGCAACGTTGACCACAAAACGTAGGTTTGAACGTACCAACATGTCTTTAGCGTACTTTTCCCCTGCCGCGGCCTTGCGAGCCCAGCTGTCTTCTTCTTGGCGGGTAAGCAGGGGAATGCGGTTGATCTCCTTCAGGTAGAGCGAGAGAACATTCTCCTCGGCTCGCTGTGATACCGCGTTCTTCTGTGTTTTTAGTGCTTTCATCATGTACCCCCACCAATACCATGCAGGAATCGTGCCAATACCCCGGGGAGTGACGCTGTAGTGTAGCATTAAAATCCCGCAAGGGGAGAACGGTCTGAGCAAGTGTAGTGGATATATAAATATACTAAGGAAGTTGCAAGGAGGCTAGTTTTTTATTTTTATTCTCTTCGTCTCTTTTTCTTGATCTTTTGGGACCATGGAGGGTGGAAAGAAGGCTAGGGAAAAGGCTCAATGAGTCAAAAGAATACAGAAGGCGTGGAAGAAGGCCAGGCTGGGTCAGAATGAAACAGATTTTTCCAATCCGGGCAAAATCCTGCCACGGCTAGGGCTGAGAAGACTCATGAATGCCCAGGATCCGCCCGCAACAGCGGCAGAAGGCAAGGCCGCTCCCACAACGGCAGGCATCTTGGGCTTGAACGAGTCGTTTGGCTCGAAAGTCCGCAACTAGCGGCTCTGCATAGCTTTGGGTATGACCAAGGTTGAGCGGATACTCGATACGGGCCTCCCGAAAGCTCTTTAGCTTTTCCGCGCAGCTACGCGTTGCCCAGGCGGAGCCGGAACTCAATCTCTTCCAAGCTCCAAGAAGGCTTGAGAGAACCGCGTCCCGTTCCGTCCTATCGTTAAATGAACTGCGTGAAGAACGCCTGAGATAGCTGGCAATCTGTATGCTAAAAAAGGCCAAGCGGTCGTTGTCCTGGGCTAGGGCTTGTTTGGGCATACCGTATTCATTGGTAATACGCAGGTAGAGACTTCTGGCATGGCCACGACGGTTCAGCTTTTGGGCTGAGGCAAGACTTCTGGCTGCTATGTCGCGCCGAGATAGCCTGAGCATGGACAGGCCAAGCCAATAGAGGGCATGACTGAGGGTTGAGCGTTGACCCACGGGGCAACGTTCAACAGCCCTGCGGAAGCAGTCTGCGGCTTTTTGCAAGCGCCCCTGGGAAAGGCACCTTTTGCCGCGTAACAGCTCTTGGCCGACTGCGCCGGCATCGATATGAAGCATGTTAAGGAAGATACTCATTCCCTCAAAGAAAAAGCAAATTCAGGGGAACGGAGATTAACCATCGGCAAGCTTTATGCTAGAATCCGCCCATGCTCGGATACTTCCCCCTTGCCATCATACTCGCCGCTCTGCCGGCCATCGGGTTGATATTCTATTTCAACTATTTGGACAAGAAACGCCCCGAGCCAAAGGGCTTAATATTCAAGTCCATTCTCTTTGGATTTTTGTCGGTATTGCCGGCAATAGTCTTGGAATTCGCCATGGGCGCTATCCTGCCCCCCATGGGGAAGTGGGCCTACGCGGCGGTAAACGGCTTTTTAGTGGCCGGTTTGATAGAGGAATCGGTTAAGTTCGTCTTTATCGATCGCTTCTTCTTGCGGCGCCCGGAGTTCGACGAGGTGGCGGACGGGATAACCTATACCGCCTGCCTAAGCCTGGGCTTTGCCCTCTTAGAAAACCTTATGTATGTCTTTGACCCTGACTGGGGCTCGGTTCTTCTTTTACGCTCGGTGACTGCCGTACCGATGCACGCCGCAGCGTCCGGGATTATGGGCTACTACATAGGCATGGCTAAGATGGGCAAACCCGTCAACCGCTACACGGGCCTCTTTTGGGCAATTCTCATCCACGGATTCTACGACTTCTGCGCCTTTAGCCAATCCATACTCTCGCTCCTCATCCTGCCCATCGTCATCGTTGCCTTAATTGCCGTGCGTGGGATGTTCCGCCAAGCGGTAGCCATGGACGACGCCGCCCGCGCCGCGGCCCTGATCCAGGACCAGCCTGAAATCATCCAGAGCACTGACACTTCGGAGCCGGGCGCCTGAGCCCGGCCCTTCATTTAGCCTAGTGGAGCCAAACATGACAAAGAACCTTCGGGCCTCTGCCCTCAGCTGTATCTTTCTAGCCGCCTGGTCCTTTAGCCTTGGCGCCCAAAGCCTTCCCTCAGGAGCCATCCTTGCCGGCGCGCGCGAAGGCCTGTATCGCCTTGACAAAAAGGGGGGGCCGGCCAAGCTCTGGTCCGGCGGCGAGGTCAAGAAGATTCTCAAAGGCGATGGCGGCTGGCTCTTCCTGACATCCGCGGGGATATTCTTTTCCGCCGATCTTGCCAGCTTTGAGGAGCGGAACGCCGGACTGCCCTTCAAGACCCTGAAGTTCTTTAAGGATGGGGCCAAGGGCTTTAAGCGCGAGGTAGTAGACCTGAAGGATCTGGAATCGGACCCGGATAATCCCAAGACACTGGTGTCGTGCTCCAAGGATGAGGTTTTTTTAAGCCGCGACTCCGGGCTCAGCTGGTCTCGCATTGACACCCCCGTCCCCCTCATTTCCGGGCTCAAGGCGGCGGCCGTCCACTCCAAGCCACGGCTGACGGTCATTGCCTCTCACCCTATCAAGGGGCTCTGGTCCATCAATCCGGAGGATAAAAAACCGGTTTGGGTTTCCTACAACGCCGGGCTCAGCCTGATACCCTCCACCACCATGGTGGATGAGATTGCCGACATTCGAGCCTTAAGCGGCCCCGATGGGGTTTCCATTTACGCATCAGGATCCTTCCAGCCCAAGCTCTACCTGCGCGACCCGGGCGCAAGTTCTTTTAGAACGCTCTACGCAAAAGCATCCGATTTTGGAATGCTTGAATCGCTTGTATTCCTCAAGGACTCCGTGGGTTTCATAAGCGCGGATTCAGCCCTCAGGGTATCCACCGGCATCCAGGGCGCGCCGGCCAGCCTGGCCGCTACCTGGGACGAGGCGAACCAAAATGCCAGCCGCGCCCGCGCCGCCCTCGGAGCGGGCCTCGATTGCATATTTTACCAGTCTGCCGCTGACGAGGCCGTCTCTCTCAACGAGCTGTGGCTCTTGGAAAGAAAGTATTCCACGCCTCACGCCGACAAGGTCAGCGGCTTAGACGGCATCTACCTGCAAACCGGCTTCATCAACACCAAGCTTGATTTTTACCGCAACCTGATGAAGGAACGCGGCATAAACATGCTGACGGTAGACATGAAGGACGACGTGGGCCGCCTGCGCTTTGAGCCTAAAAGCCCCATCATCAAGGAAATGAGCC
>JBGSOB010000061.1:0-10548 GCA_041739325.1 Treponematales bacterium | reverse complement strand
GGGGCCTGAAGTTAAAGATAAAATAGTCGCGGCCGCCCGAGGGAAGGCGGCGGGCTTGAGGCTCATCACGCTGGGAGATGTCGTCAGGGAAGTCTAGGCGCAGGATAAAACGCGAGGCCGAGGGTAAATTGCTTGTCATTTCAAGCTGGATTGAAGCCGGCCGGCCCAAGGAAAAAACATATTCCCCCTGGCCTTCAACGCGCGGAGATCTTTGGCCTAGGGCGAGTAAGGCATCAAAGCCGCATACTAATAGTATTAGGACATCCGCCAGTATGCCGATGGGGCGGAGGCTGGGCATGGGAAGAGAGAGGCAAAAAAGGGCAAAGGGAAGGCCGAGCGCGCCAATCAAAAACCAGGAGGGAATGAGTCTGCGCCCAGCCACGGCCTTTGCCGCCAAAGGCTGTATCACCGAGGAATCTCCACCGCCGCCAGGATATCGGCAATGACGGCCTCGCCCTCCCGCCCCTCGATCTCGGCTTCCGGGTTTAGCGCCATACGATGCCGGAAGACCGGCCGTATCATGGAGCGCACATCGTCAGGCACCACATAGTCCCGTCCATCCAGGGCGGCCAGGGCCCTGGATGCCTTGAAGAGATCCACCGCCGCCCGTGGGCTTGCGCCCAATTGAATGTCGCGGTGCTTTCGGCTCGCCTCCGCCAACCTCACGATATAATCCAAGATTTCCTCGTCGCAGCCCACGCGGGACAACTCCTGCGCGACGGCGGCTATCTCCTTCGGGCTGGCGGCTATCTCCAGCCCCGCCTTCTCCAAGCGCCTCGCGTCAAAGCCGTCGCGATAAGCGCGCAAGACGGCTTTTTCCGCCTCATGCCCCGGATAGGGAAGGAGTATCTTCATCATAAAGCGGTCAATCTGCGCCTCTGGCAGTGGATAGGTACCCTCCATCTCCACCGGGTTCTGGGTGGCTATGACGATAAAGGGTTCAGGCAGTGGGTAGTCCTTACCGTCTATATTCACCTTGGCTTCCTGCATCGCCTCCAAGAGAGCGGACTGAGTCTTGGCGGGCGCGCGATTGATCTCGTCCGCCAAGAGAATATTGGTGAAGATGGGGCCCTTCTTAACGCGAAAAGCCTTAGCGTCCGCGTCGTAGACCGATGTTCCCACGATGTCTGAGGGCATAAGGTCGGGAGTGAATTGGATGCGCTTCCAGTCAGCTTTCACGGCAAAGCCCAGGGCTTGGGCCAGGAGGCTCTTGCCCAAGCCGGGAACCCCCTCTAAGAGAATGTGGCCGCCGGAAAAAAGGGCTATCAAAAGATGATCGATAGCCTCGTCCTGCCCGCGGATAGCCTTTTTAATTTGGGCGCGAATAGCCTCCCGCGCCTGCGGCAGGGCTGAAAAAACGGTATCGCTCATGATAGGCTCCTTTTTATCGCTTGGATAATTTCATCGCGCGCGGCGGCGCGCTTACGCATCTGCGCATCGGTTACCTGGTCCAGTCCATTCAATAATTCCAGTATGTCACCCGCCCGCCCCACCTGGCTTGAAAGGAGGGCGGCGGCGTTTGCCAACTCGGCGTCTATTGTGCCGGGGCCGCGCCTTAACAGGGCTTCCAGTTCAAGGCGGAAGTAGGCCCGGCCGGAATCCTCAGCCAATTGGCTAGGCCCCGCGGCCCGGGGCTTGAGGGCGCGCAGATAGAAGCGGCCGATGGCGTCCACGTGCTCGCGCGAGGAACGCCGCTCGCGGGGGTTCCAAACCTGGCCTGAGCCGAAGCGCGAGGCGAGAGCAAGGGAAATGAAGAGATAGATAAGAAGAAATTGAATGCTGATGGGGAGGAAGGCCCCGCGAAAGAGGGCTTGAATGGGGTCCCCAGCGCCCGAACCCTCCTGCTTCGCCTCGTAGCTAATGAGGCGCCTGCCAAAGGCAGGAAGAAAAAAAGCGTTGAGAAGGATTGCATAGTGCTCGCCGCCTTGCCGGAATACCTCATTACTCAGAAGGCGTGAATCCGAAGCGAAACGGAATTCACCCTTGCCATAGGGCAGACTGAGCATGAGGGGTCGTCCATCCATTTCCGCCAAGCTCTGCGATTTTGGGGGAGAGGAGAAAAAGACACGGCCCTCGAAGGGGAAGTAGGCTTGAGAGCCCCTGGCGTCAAGGATGCCGGTTCTGAGCATGCCGGATTCTTCCTGATACTCAAGGGCTTCCAGCCACTCCCAATCTTTACCGCCAAAACAAAAGGCAAGCCCGCCTCCCTCCACCCAATCAAGGAGGGCATCGTACTCCTGTGCCCCCCATTCGGGGTATTCAAGGAAGAGCACGGCTCCCTCTTTGTTTTTAAGATAGGCCGGGCCTGAGCGTTGCGCCAGGCCATAACCGAGTTTTGATAAAAAGCGGAAGACAAGGGAGTAGCCGGAGGGGGAGGTATCGGCACCCTTGTCGCCTGCCGTTTGGGGCTTGAGGCCTAGGATGCCGGCCGCGCCAAAGGCAAAGAGAAGGAAGAATCCTAGGCCTATGAGAATTTTACCGAAGCGGGCTTTTTTCATGGGCCGGGCGCCCCGGACGCGTCGTAGAGGGCTAAGAGTTCTTCCCAAAGTTCAGGCCCTATTATACGCTCCCCAAAGAGAACGGAGTCCGCGTTTATAGCCAGTTTTTTATAGGCGAATGGATCCGCCCCTGCCCGAGAGAGGGCCTGAAGTATTTCCCAGGTACCATATTCCCTACCCCGTGGCAATATACCCGCCTGGCGCAGGGCAAGAACACGGGCGCGTCGCAAGACTACCAGGGCTTGGGAGAAATCTCCCTCGTCAGCAAGCTTGCGGGCTTGCTGATAGAGCTGGCCTAGGGCAGATCTATCCTTAGTTCGGGTTTGGGCTTTCTCCTTGGGCTTCGCGATGGGCGGGCCTAAGCGGCGTAGCTTGATGCCCCGGCGAATGGAAGCGACGCATCCCCATATCAATAAAGCCAGAATGAAAATGCCGCCGGCAATGCCTAGAGGCCAGCGAGCCTTTTTGAGAAAGTTAAAAAACCCATCTAAAAAATCAAGGTTGACGGGCTCAGGATCTGGGCTGGGCGTTGGAGTTGGCTTAACGAGGGAGCGGAAGGCGGAGCGAGCGTCTTGTGGCCCAGGGCTCCCGGTTGTGGAGGCAGACCCATTTATACAAGAGGCAAGAATGATGCTTGAGAGGATACACAGAATTACAAGCCAGTTGGTGAGAACGACAGGGCCTTGGATTTTCATATTAGCCTTTGTGCCGCACGGCATCGTCCCCCCCTGCTTGAGAATTCACACCCAAGCCCTGCGGGCTTTCAAAGAAGCGGCGCAGTAAGGGATAGACGATGAAGTAGAGAACGAGGAGGCTCCCGCTTACCCACGCGATGCCGGATTTCAGCCAGAGTGGGAGGGGCTGAGCCGATATGAAGCCCTCAATAAAGGCGGCTGAGGCAACGCAGATGACAAAGGCGACTACGAGGGGAAAAACGCGGCTTCGGGCGATACGGAGGGCGTCGGCGCGGCGGTAACGCCCGCCATGGATGAGGGCATAGCCTAGGCAGAGTCCAGCCGCGCCGGCAAGGATGAGACCGCTCAATTCCAAGGGGCCGTGGGCCAGGGTGAAGGCATGGAGGTTTGCCCCAAAGCCCTCGGCCTTGATATAGCCCTCCACCGTTCCCAAAAAGAGGCCGTTATAGACTAAAAAGTAAACGGAACCTAAACCGGCTAGTATGCCGGTGGCAAAGCTCAAAAAGGCAATGGACACGTTGTTGCGGATATAAAAGGCCGTCATCAGTCCCATGAGCCCTGTATCGCGCCCGCTTAAACCTTCGCGATAGGAATCGGCAAAGAGATCAAGGCTTGCCTGGGGCACAAGCCGGCTTCCCAGGCTTCCATCCGCGGACACAATATACATGGAAATGAAGTAGGGCGCTAAGAAGAGAAGGGCGGAGAGGAGGACGGCGGGAAAATTGCCAAGGATGCAATCCGGCAAACTTCCCTTAAAAAAAGCCTTGATGCCCGCCATGTCCAGGGGCGGGGGAGAATAGAGAATAGCATGGGCCCGCGCCACGCTCTCATTGAGATAGGCTATCAAGTCTGGGGCTAATTTGAGGCTGCGCGCCCGGGCGAGGTCGGCGCAGCACTGTCGGTAAAGCCGTGGGAAGGCTGAATATTCTTCCTGCGTAAAGCGGCGCGGCGAGCGGCGCGCCCTTTCCACAAGCTCTGCCAAGTTCGCCCAAGCTTCTTTGTTCCGTACTATGAAATTCTCGCTCAGGGTAAAGCGGCGCGGGGCGCCCTCATCCGCCTCCGGCAAAGACTGTGTGCCATGGGCGCGGTAGACGCGCTCGATATACTCAAGCTCAGCTAAGGCTCCACGCTCCAAGCCGCAGCGCTCTTGGGCTTGAGCGGCGAGGTCCCGGCCTATCTTCGTAGAGAGTGCCTCAGGTAGCCGCTCGCGCTCATTCAAGTAGCGCCGCAGTACGGAAAGGGCCGACTCATCCAAACGCCGCGCTTGAGGCAGGACAGGCTCCGGCGTCACTACTAAGCCATCTTCATCAACTAAGGTTGAAAGCCTTGCCTCATCCGGCGCCCGCAGGGCTTCCCGGCTTGCCCGCACGACTACGGTGGCGGCCGCCATATCTCCCAATCGTTCACTATGCGGGCTTGAAAGGGCTACCAGCCAAGAGAGGAAGGGTATGCCGGGAAAGTCATCCACCACGCGAACCAGATTACGAACCACGATGGATTGAAAATCCAATGCCTCTCCCTTGAGGCTGACTACCTTGATACCTAAAGCCCGCTTTCCTGGGCTTTGCCCCGCCATCAAGGTTTCAAAAAAAACGTAGTAGCCCCACTTGAGAAAAAAGAGCAGGATAAGGTAGAAGGCTCCGGCGAGGGCAGCCCCGTGCGTCATTCCCGTCAGGCTCTCCAGACCCTCATTATCGAATAAAAAAGACCAGAGGAGGACAGTCCCCGCAATCAGAATGGCGGATTGGAGTAAAAGATCAATCAACCAGGCAGCAGCCCGGGAACCGAGGCCGGCCAAGCGGTAATGAAAGAGGATTTTTTCCGGGGTCTCAATGACAAGTTCGCGGTTTTTCAGCTCAGTCTCCCCCTGGATCATAGGTGATCCGCATCATTCGCGTCAAGAAAAGTATAGTTTCTTCCGCTGAGGTCGAAAATAGGGGTAGGAGGACCCTATGTTCGGACGTGAGCGTGAAGTATATGCGAGCCTCGTCAACCTGCGGGATGAATACGGGGTCACGGGGATCAAGGCGGAATTTGAGGCTGAGGGCGCAAGTTATGCAGACTTAGTCCGCCTACGCCGCCTCACCCTGGCGGCGGGGATAAAGCTCTACCTCAAGATCGGCGGAGTTGAGGCGGTGCGCGACATCAGGGACTCCCTGGAAATAGGGGTGGACGGCTTGGTGGCGCCCATGGTGGAAAGCCCCTTTGGGCTCAAGAAATTCCTTGAAGCCTACGCATCCGTCTATGGGGAGGAGAGAATCGCCCTCTCCATTAACATTGAGACAAAGGGCGCGGTAGAGCAGTTGGACGGGATACTCGCCCTCGCCAAAGGAAGGATTGACGACGTAACCATCGGTCGCACAGATCTCTCGGCATCCTACATGGACCCGGCCATAAGCCCGGACACGGACTTTATCATGGGCGTAGCCCAGCAGGTGGCCAGCCGGGCCCGGGACTTCGGGGTATCGGCCACCTTAGGCGGCTCTATTTGCGCGGCATCCATCGAGCTCCTCAAGGCGCGCCCCGGATTGGCGGAAAAACTGGACGATATCGAAACGAGGAAGGTTATCATTCCGCGGGCCCTTCTCTTAAAAAAGCCCGAGGCCCTGCGTGAGGCCCTGCGCTTTGAGGAAGAGTGGATACTCTCCCGCAAGGAGTGCACCGACCTCATCATAGCCCAGGATATGAAAAGACTGGAAAAGCTCCAAGCCCGTCTATAGGCTCTTAACCAGGTTGACCCAGAGATTCCAGGCGGCGCGGGCCTTCTGGTTGGCGTTTACGTTGTGGGTATTGCACTGAACCGGCCAGGACTTGCTCCCCTCTGGGTCCCACTCGACGCCCCAGTTGCGGATGCCAACCCCCTCTTTTTGGTAATTGCAGTCGGAGTCCACTGATTTATCGCCAAAATAAGTATTGCTGGGGTCATAGCAGTCTAGATCATAAAAATCATATAAATATTTAGAGTTCGTCATGCAATAGTTGCGGATAAACCTGCTCCAGCGACACTGGTTGCCTGCGGTTCCGCTCCCATCGGCATGGCCTGTCATGTAGACAAAGCGAACCTGAGGATACTCTGTTTCCAGGGCGCTCATAGAAAAGAGGTAGGCATTGAGAGTGCTATCGCTCATATCCTGGCCTAATTGATCCTCCCAGGCCCAGATGACAACGTTTACCTGGGGATTGGCGGCTAGAAAGACGCGGGTGCTTGAAACCCAAGCCCCCTCTTGGCCGGCCTCTATATCCAAGCTGCCGTCAATGCGCCCCATGCGCAGGCGGCCGCTCGCGTCATCCATATCCCCTACATCGTAGGCCCCGCTATCTCCGTAAAAAGCGTCCATGCCTTGCATGCCAGCCCAGATTTGATGCCCAAAGGCTTGGGTGGAAATGCCGGCGTTGGGATACCAATAGGCTATGACCAATTTTTCTTTGGCAAGGGCAATCTCCTCGGCGGAAAGGTCTTCAACCTTGGCTGTAGAATGATTGATATGGCGGATGATGGCGTTCGGATCCCCAAAGATATCGCAAGCGCTAAGACTGAGAATGGCGGTTAAAATACTTAAAAAACCGATGGCTCGAAGGATGCGGGGGGATCTCATGCACACTACCTCACTGGTGAAAAATTCGGGCTTCCAGCCTTGATAAGGCCAGAAGCCCCCTTAGGTTACGCCCTAGCTATGAAATGCTTAACGAGAAGGCTCCAGATTATCGCCGAATACCCAACCGGCCGCTGGCTTGGATACCCTGATCCAGGAAGCGGTTGACCCATTGATGGTGAACTGCTCGCTGGTGGCCTCTTCCGCGTAGCAGGCATCGCCCTTGGCCAGCTTCTTCACCTCGCTGCCATACACGGAGGGAACCTCACGGATAGTCCCGGCTCCCTTGGCGCGATATTCCTCACCGATGGGGTAGGTCCCCATTTGGGAAGGATCCAGGGCTATCAATATCTCTTGGACGGTAGAGCCGAAGGCGGAGCTGGGGTACTTGCTGGTAATGGTGGAAAGGAGTTTTTTCTTCTGGGCGCTATTTTTGAGCTCCTTCACGGCAATAAGGAGGAGGGCGGCGTTTACGTCATCGTCGGAGAGGGAGATGTCCGCGCTTGAGAGGTAGCGGTCGGCGTAACGCGCCCCGCTCTGCTGGTCATAGGCGAGAATCTTATAGTACTCCCCGGAGCTTCCGGCAGGCCAGACGGCCACGATGTTCATAACAGGCAGAACCGTGCCTAAAACGGCCGTATCCTTAGGTTCCTTGTATAGGGTGGCCAGATTTGAGGTAACCACGGCGAGCTGGGCGCCCAATGCCAATTGCTCGTTGATAACATAGCCCTCTAGCCCGGATTCAAGCTTAACCTTGTTGAGCTCATATTCCACGCCCTTATAGCTTCCCTTCACCGTCTTTTCCGAGCTCTCAAGGGATTGGGCAAGACTCAAGCTGTCTTTCCATGTCATCTCCGCCCCGGCAAGGGTCCACAAGCCCGCTCCGGCCTTAAGTACAAAGGCGTTAGCCTCTGTGGTGGAAGAAGAAACATTCACGCTCTGAGCGGGGGCGTTGAGGTCTACGGTATCCGCGGGGCTTAGGGTCTTTTTCTGGCAAGCGACTGCGGTGAAAAGGATGGAAAAAGCCGCCAAGACCAAGATGAGACTGGGAAAAAACCGTGATTTCATAGAAGGCTCCTTAACTACATAGATTGCCTCAAGTATAGCCCCACATGGCCCAAGCGCCAAGCCTTCCTTTACAGGATGGCCCGGGGACAATATAGTTAGAGCATGAAAGAAACCCAGGCGCCACGCGCCCCTAAAAAATCAAAATTCGGCGGCTTCTTAAAAATCGCCCTTATCATTCTTATGCTTACAGCACTCGCCTTGAGCCTCTGGTATCTCCTAGATAGGCGCTCCGGCTTCGATTATCTGCCGGAAAGTTTTACCGCCTACGTGCAGGTACCTTCCATTCGCCGCGTCTACGACGAGTGGATAGACCTCAAGGTGGCCGAAGCCGTCCTGGAAAGCGCAGGCATGGCCGAGATTCGTAAAGCCCTCATAGATTTTCGCGGCTCAAGCATCTCCAAGTCCAACCTGTTCCGCTCCCTCATAGACATGCGCGCCGATATCATGATCCTCAATAACGGGGAGCTCCTGGCGGCATTCGATCTCGGCCCCCGATCGCTCTTAACCCGCATGGCGCCGGCAATCGGGCCCTTCCTCTCCCTGCCCGGGCTTTCCTACACAAAAAAGGACAGCTTCTCTTATTTCGAATATCAGGTAGGCCAAAGGACATTTTTTGCCAGCCCTGCAGGAAACTTGCTTATCGTTTCCTCCAGCGCCCGCGTTCTCGGGGGGGCCCTCGCCCTCAAGGGCGGCTCCGGCTCCTTCTCAGCCAGGGCGGATTCAAAACTCCTCTCTTCACTCTCGCGCGAGGGGCGGGGCCTGCGCTTCCTTGCCGAGCCAAACAGCCTCATCCAAGCCCCGCTCCAAGCCTTCAAGCAGGGCAAGGCGCTTGAAGCCTCGATGGAATTTCCCCGTGAGGCCCTAGCCGACATCGACCTTTCCAATCAGGGGGCAGCGCTGGACGTGGACATAGGCATCAAAGCCCGCATCCCTGAACTGGAATCCGTCCTCTTCGGCAAGCGCCCGGAGTCCAGGGTACTGGAAATTTTGCCACAAGACGCATCCTTCATGGTGGGCTTTACCATGCCCAGCCTGCGTAGCCTTTTTGACCTCGCCAACGCGCTGGAGCCAAAACTCGCGCAAACCCTGTCCGCGGCATCAGACGCCTCACGGGTGGCCCTGGGCATGAGCTTTGAGGATCTCCTCTTTTCCTGGGCGGGCGGGGAGCTTGGGATGATGCAGGTGGCCAGCTCGCGCCAACCCATCGTCTATGTATCCGTCAGAAATGAAAAACGACGCGAGGCGGTATTTGAAAAGATCCTCGGCTCTGCCCTGCTTGCCCCGCAAAAAAAGGAGATTGACGGCGTGAGCCTCATACGTCTTTCCTTTCCTTGGTATATAAAGGCCCTCTTCCAAATCGGTAAGGTCGACTTTGAGGTTCCCTATCTGGGGGTGGCGCAGGATTTCATCTTTTTCTCACAAGACCCCCAAGCCCTCGCCGCCTGCCTGGCTTCCATCGAAGGCGGAAACCTCCTCTCAAACGATGCCGCGGCCTTTAAGAATTGGCGGCAAGACGCTATCATCTCATCCTACTTCGATTCACGCGAACGTCCCTTCTTCCTCTCGGGCGCCGACCCCCTGAGCGCCGCCTTTGCCCAGTATGGGCGCGGCTTTTTGCAACTTTGGCCCCAAAAAGATTCACTGGCCCTGGCCTTGCGCGCCAGCCCCTCGACAGCCGCTCGCCCCCAGAGCCTTGCGGGTTTTCCCCTTAAACTGGAATCGAATATTGAAAGCCTTGCGGCCGGAACATTCCTTGGCCAAAGCAGTCCGCGCATCATCGTCTCCGGGCCAACGACGATACGCTACATAGACCCCAACTTAAGCTCAAAACCCTTGATATTCACAGCATCCGGTCTCCTGCGCTTTAGCTCCGGCTCAGATTCCTTCTGGAGCGTTCATGAAAAGGGAGTCGGGCTTTGGACAAAGGACGGCCCAATCGGCCAGCCCTTCCCGCTTAGTGGAGAAGGGCTGGAAGCGACAACCGCTCTCATTCTGGGAGAAGATCTCCTTATCTATAACGCCAAAGAAAACCGCTTTCATTTGCTGAGAAAAAATGGCCAAGTTCAAGCCTGGGGCCCGGAATTGGAAGACCCGGTCCTGTCGGCGCCTGTCTTGCAAGGTCAAAGATTAGCCTTCGCGACAAAGGGTTTCGAAGCCCTTCTCTACCTCTGTGACCTCCAAGGCTCGAGCCCAGCCGGCTGGCCGCAGAATGCTGGGGGAATATCCTATGGATCACCCGCCCTTTCCCGCTCTTCAAGCCGGGTACGGACGGCCTACCTCAGCCAAGCGGGCCTCCTCACGGTATTTGAGGCCGATGGAAAAATCGCCCCAAGCTTTCCCCTGGATTTAGGGAGGATCTTCTACGCTAGCCCTATCTATCTCCGGCGCGGAGAAAAAGAGATACTCGCCTGCCTCGACGTCGAAGGCAGACTGAGCTTGATTGGGCCTGAGGGCTCTGACTTGGGTAGCATCCTAGCCTCCGCTACAGCGGGAAAAACCACGCGCATCCTGGCCAATGACATAAACGATGATGGAATGGATGAAATCTTCATCTACGGCTCAGGCGGAGCCATCTACGCCTTCGACCAAGATGGCATGAGCTTGGCCGGCTTCCCCCAACCGGGTAACTTAGATATTGCCTTCGCAGATATCGACAATGACGGTAAACAGGACCTTATAAGCGCCTCCTCCGAC
>JBGSOB010000060.1:0-16992 GCA_041739325.1 Treponematales bacterium | reverse complement strand
CCTGCATATCCGCGCTCACCTGCGAACGGCTGCTGTGGGGCGAATCCGCGGTAACGAAGCTCGTGTTATAGACCCCTGGGCGGCTTGGTCCAATATCCACCCCAGGCCGGACAAAGTAGCGAACTCCTGCGTTAGAGATTCTATTTCTAAAGGTATCGTTGATGACGCGGGAGGGGTCGCTCAGCCAAATCTTTTCCGCCGGAATTCCAATAGAGACAAGGCCTTCGATGATGGCGTTCACAAGCTCCGCGTAGGGGTTCATGCTTGGGTCGCCATCCCAATTGTCCCCGTAGGTATTGTTGAAATTGAGCTTAATGGCCACAGCCTGCCCGGCTTGGTAGGGGATTATCGCCTGCCAGGCCTCCTCATTGCTTTCTTTGCCGGTCAATTCCCTCAGTCCCTGAATCACCATGCGGCGAATTTCAGCTTGGTTCATCGTTTCCGCGGGATTGCCGCTTCCCGTCCAACTGGAAGCCAGGGGGTTGTAGACGCTCACAACCCTTCGATAGGCAATCTCGGGTAAGCCGCCCTGCGGTGGGGCGCTTGGCAGGGGGCTTGCTAGGGGGAGGGGTGGAGGATTGCAGGCTAAGATGGCAGCGGCAATTCCCGTTCCAAGCATAATGCCCAGGGGTCCATGGCTTGCCGTTTTATGGCTCTCCCGCCAGCGTAACTTCTCGCTAAGGCCTTGAAAGCCAAGGAATGCCCCCAGTAAAAGGCCGGAAAGGGCCAGGCCGGGTAGGATAGCCCTGAGAATTTTTTTTCTCTGGCGGGGGCAGCGAAGTTTTTGAATGAATAGCGGTAGGGAGAAGCCGGGGCTGAGGGCCAGGAGGATGCCGACATTGGCGGCAGCGGTTTTTTGGCAGGGGTAGGCCATGCGTGAGGGTTTTCTCCCCGAACGGATTATCAACCAGAGAAGGCTGGCGAGCCCAACGATTAAGGCGGAGCCGAAAATCCTATTTGCAAAGCGAAAAAGGCCGGCTTTAATTCTTCGTAGGCACTCTTTCATGTGGGTTATCATAGTAAGAGTATAAGCCCTTCTAGCGCTTCGGCAAATGGGAAAATCTGGTTTGACTCCCGGCTGACCCTCGCTTAAAGTTAAGAAATCGGCCTTGCCGAAACCTTTGCGCCAGCTGAAAGCGATCTTTCTGGATGGGCAGTGGGCAATCGAAAAGCATAGTGAAAGGAATCTGAGATGCGTAAACTTTGTATTTTTGCCGTCTTCATGACGCTTGCGGCCCTTCTTGTCGCCCAAACTTCCGCTGACCCTCGCCTTGGGTCCCTCATTTTGGATGACGGGGATTCCTTCTTGGATATCGCCTCCCAGGGAAGGGCGATCCAGACCATCATCGAGCCGGGGGCTCTTGCGGGAAAGAGCATCACCCTCTCGGACAACGCCCGCATCAGCCTGCAACAGGTTGCCCTCAAGCTCAAGGAATCCACCACGGCCTTCGACGCGGAGGTAAGCCTGACCATGCAGAGGGCGCGCAACGCCATCGATTCCCGCAAGCTCATCAGCCTGGCGGTGGAGACTCCGGACGCCTTTATCCTCACCGAGGGTATCAGTCTCAACGTAAAGGACCCGGTTGCCTTTGCCCAGCATTCCCCGGAGTTTCGCAGTTACATTCAGGGTAGGCCGCGCACACCAAGCTTTGCCAGGTTGAGCCTTAAGGAAAAACAGCAGGTGGAAGACTACCTCAAGAAAAAATCCGGTGGCAATCGGATTCTTTTTTCCAACGCCCAGCTTGAACAGGCTTTCAACGATATATCCGCGGGCAAGGGAGACTTTGAGGTAACTGAGACTATGATGATCCCTAAGATAGCCAAGTGGCGTCCGGTGATCCTCCACTTGCCTCCCAGCGCGGACCCTACAAGCGAGCCCACGCCGGAGCCTAGCCCCCTTCCGGCAACCGTTATCCGCAGCACAGGTGAAACCAGCTTCAATAAGCGCTTTATGGTGGGTTATACGGTGGACATAGGCGCGGAGTGGGAAAAGCGTTGGCGCTTTACCGGTGGCCTTTTCCGCATGACCGTGGGCGCGTCCTTTACCGCTGGCCTACGCATACCCTTGGAACTAAAAGCGCGCAACGTCAAACCCACCCGGATCGAGATTGTCCGCGGGACGGATCTTCCCATGCCCGTAAGCGCCAACCTCGCCTTCGTGCCCTTTGACGGCAGCGCTGAGGATTACCGCGCCCTGGGCTTGGTGGATTCCCACGTGGATAGCCGCGGTAAGGAATTCGCGCTTGGCGGGTCTATAGACCTTGGTTACAAGTTCAGCATCTTTAGTCAGGATATTATCCATCGTAAAATTTCTCCCATCGTGTCCTTCAATTTTGGGGAAGACTTCGTGCCGCCCCTCAATAGACCTATGAATACCATCATCCCCATCGACATGAAATACACAAAGACCGGCCTTAACTTCACCGGTTTTTCCGGAGGTCTCCAGCTGGGTCTCAACTTTGAGATGACGGGCGTGAGCAAACTGGACGCGCGTTGGAAAATGAACGGCTTTGACTCGGATTTCAGGACTTTGACCTTCGCGAACGCCAACGAGCAGCCCTTCTCTTACAACCTCCCCGCTCTGGGAGACAACTCTACCGCTATAGGTAGGACCATTAGCCGGCCCTACAGTTTGGAGCTGAAGAATCCCAAGTATACCTTGACTGGATCAGTAGCTCCCTGCGCACGCATAATCGCGACGGTTGATTTGGCGGTATACAGCGCCAACTTCTCCACTTCCTGGAGGACCCTGGATTCTTTCCGAGTCAATTTAGGATCCTATACCTTTGACACCCATCGGGGCACGCCCAATCGGCAGATAGAGTCTGTAGGGATAAAATCCTACACAAAAGAAAACACGGCTTCACCCTCGCTAGCAGGGCGAGTGCGGCTTGTTTTGGCCGCTCGAAGCAATCCGCGCCACGTTGCCATAAGCCGCGACGCTGATGGCAACAATTACCTTGCTATGGTAAACGAGCCACAGCACTCTTTTGATTTAGAGTACATCGATCCCGCCATGGCCACCGCGGCGGATAACAACCCGCGCTATGTCGTCTTGTATTCTAGCTTGAAGGATTGTTTCATCCGCTCCGGTATCGGCGCCACGGCGAATCTGGGGGCTTCGGGTGTCGCTACCGCCCCGCGCGGACGCGGTTGGGATAAAAGCAGGGACTGGGAGGTTTTCCGAATCGAGCAGGTGGCGGAGGGTTATGTGCTGCGTTCAGAGGTAGGCGGGCATAACAAGTACGTGAGCGTGGTCAACGGAAAGCTGAGAGCGGACACGGCTTCAAGGAATTCGGCAGCCGTCTTCGTGGTTCAGAGCGTGGCTGATTAATACCTAAAGAAATGAACAGTGGCCGTTTTGGCAATCGCCGAGCGCGAAAGCCTAAACGGCCTTTTTATTTGAATTCAAATGCGCGCGCGCAAGCTGCGTATCAGTTCAAACCTATTTCCCGCGCCGAGTTTCTTAAAGATGTTGGCAACATGGTTCTTTACGGTGTTGTAACTGATATCCATCAGTTGGGCAATCTCCTTATTGGCACAGCCGTTGATGACGTGGAGGGCTACCTGGCTTTCCCTATCGCTCAAGCCGCGGCTTGAGAATATAGCCCGGATGGATTCCGCGTTCGGCAGGGGTGGGGTAGCGGGGTCTGCTGCACCAAAGCCTGGGACGGCTGAAGCGTTTTGACTGGGGCTGGATCTCAGAAGAACGATGATACCCGCCAAACCCCAAACCCCGCAAAGAAGCCAGTGGGCGGAAAAAGCGCGTAAATCATCTCTACAGGCAAGTATTTCCAGAATGCGGGGTAGTTTGGGGGTAAAGATGTGTACCGCTTCTTGATAAGCGATGAGGACTAAAAAGAGACTGGTAAAGATGAGAACGATGCGGGTTGTTTTATGTATGAGTGGATTTGCCTTAAAGACCTGGGTTTGGAAGCCGTGGATTGCCCAGAGGATCATGGAGCCATAGATGATGACGTTGACGGGAGCGCTAAAAAAGACGGAGGCGCGGCTTAGGGCCCGAATAAAGGGATGGGCCGCGCTACCCCACAATAAAAGCGCCGTGGTCAAGACGATGTTAAGCGCCAATATCAACGCTATACAAGCGAGGTTGAGGGTAGAGCTCAGGCGAGCCATATGCCTTTGCCGTGAGCTAATGGGGATAAGCTCGAATTCGATGAGGGAAATGAAAAGGCTTGGAACTATCGCGGCGATAAGCATAGGGCTAAAGATTATTTGAGCCAGAGCAAGAGGGATTAAAACGAGGCTATGCCCGAAGGGAATGTCCGCCAAGGTCATATTTTCCAGGCTTACCCGGTTAAGCTCGGCCCAAGGTTGGATGAAGGAGCTATAAAAGTAATTAATGACAAAGGAGATTAAGAGTGTCAGGGCCATGACCACTAAGACCCGGGTATAGTCGCGTAAAAGGGGATGACGTAAAGGGCCAAACCTGCTACGGATGGCCAGGGCTTGGGCGAGAAGGGAAAACACAACCACTAGATTGAAAAGCATGCCTAGAAATTGAAGCAAACCCATCATCCATTCCTCCACTAGTCCTAGTTTACCATAAAAACCCACTGCCATAGTGCTAATTAACCGCTGTTTGGGCGGTGGAGTGAGGGCTATTCTCTCCACTGCGAAGGGGCTTGCCTAGCAAGGCTGACTTCAAAAATCAAGCTGCCGAAGGATGGTGGGGATGGCTGAGATGGCTGGGATAGAGCGACAAAAAACGCAGGCAAGGATGATCCAAGCGCCAAGCATGCTACGCATGGTCTTTGCCGGTTTTGGGCGCTACCGCAAGACAAGGAAGAACCTCAGCGCCGCTCTGTCATTTATCTTTTTTCTTATCCTCTTTTTCGTAAGCCTTTTTAGTGCGCTCGGGCGTAACCTGGAAGCGTATTGGGTCGATAGCGTCTTGGGAGGCGATTACGCGGTTTCCCGCGCGGAGTCCTATGTGGACATCATGAAGCCCGTGAATCCAGACAATTACTTTGACCCCGTTGCCTTTTATGTTCGCAATCCCCGCGCGAAAGCCGTGTCATCGCCGCGTTTGCGGGTGGGGGTTATGGCGGAAGCGGGTGATGGTGATTTTGAGAATATGTTCATTCTTGTGGGCCTTGACCCTGTCCGTGAAAAGGAGCTTTTTGACAGTATACAGCTGGAGGCTGGCAGTTATTTTTCCGGTACCAAGGCGGAAATAATTTTACCGCCTTCCATTATGGGAGCCCTGGGTGTTTCCCTTGGGGGGGATGTTGTTCTTGCCGCCCAGACATCTATGGGGTTTTTAAATATGGAGCGGGCGCGCGTTGTCGGAGTGCGCAAGGATTCAAGCACTTCCTTCATCTTTGGAAATTATCAAGGCTTTGCGCCCCTTGAGCTGGTGCGTAGTTTGGTAGGCACGGAGCTTGCAAGCGAGATTCTCATTCAACCTGGGGCTTTGGGAAATTTTAGCGGCCTCCGGGGCCCCTTCCGCCTAAGCCCGGCTATAGAATCCTTTGGAATAGCCCGTGCGGTAAGCCTGGCTTATGGCTTTCTGCGATTGATGATCCTCCTCCTCTTAGGAGCCTTTGCCCTTGGTATTGTCTATCAAAACCTAAGCCTTATGAACGAGGAAAGGCGGGCTGAGATTGGGCTTTACTTAAGCTACGGTGCATCTCCTTCATGGGTAGCAACCCTCATGTACGGTGAGTTGTCACTCTACATCCTCTACTGCGCGCTCTTGGGCGGGAGCTTGGCGGTAGCGGCCCTTGGGGGGCTTTCTTTGGCCGGTCTCTACCCCATAGATACGGTTACCGAAGTCATGCTTGGCGGCAAGCGTTTGAGTCTCTGGCCCGGCCCCGAGGCGCTTATATCCAGCTTTGCCTTATTTATGAGCGTTGTTTTCGCTTCTTCTAGCTTGCCCATCTGGAAGGCTGTTTTAAACCAAAATATCGTCAGCATGTTTCGCAAGGTTTAGGGAGTGACAGAATGTTTTATGTGAATCTGGCGGCAAAGAAACTTTACTTAAACTCAAAGCGGAGCCTTTTTAAGGTCCTTTTCTTTTCAATCCTTTTTGCACTCATCTTCTCTCTTCTTCTTTTCTTAAGCGGGACTTCGGCGCAGATGAAGGGCTCTATGAGAACCATGCTCGGTGACGCCCGGCTGAGCGCGCGGCAGGGGGTTAGGGATATCTCTACGGTCGCTAAAGATTTGCGTGAGCGATACGCTGATCGTTTTGATGATATTCAAGAAAGCTACAGCGCCCCAGTGCGGATTTTTAGCGAAGGCGGGTTGGCCGCGAGCCTCTGCAGCGGGGTGCAGACGGATTTTAGCGCTTATATCAATGACTCTGTCGCTTGGCAGGGAAAGGCTCCCGAAGGCTTTGAGGAAGGATGGGTGTATCTTGAGGCATCGGTGGCCGCCAACCTTTCTTGCGTCTATGGCGATACGCTTACCCTCCAGTGGTCGGACGCGGAAAGCGGAAGAATGAATACCTTGCAGGCAAGGTTGGGGGGCGTGTTTATCGGTTCCGGTTTGATCTTTTCCGGCGCGTCGTACGTCAATCTAAGGGATATGCGCGCTTGGATTATGGAGGATGAGGCGGTGAATCAGCTCAGCCTCTACTTCAAATCGCATGATGAAGATTCAATGCGCGCTTTGCTGACGGAGATAAACAGGGCCCAAAGGGATCGGTTGGAGATCAATTCCGTCAGCTTGGACCCAAGCGGCGGGGCCTTTGGCATCTACAAGTATTACAATCTCCTTGTCGCCTTCCTTTTGTGGATGCTGGTAATTGTCTTTTTTGTGATCCTTCATTTTTCCAACCAAAATATGTTTTTTACCGAATACCGGGGAAGAAAAGCGGAACTGGTGACCTTTTTAAGTTATGGAATGAAGGTAACAGAGCTTCGTAAGATCGTCATGTGGGAAGCCGCCTTCCTGTTTTTCTTTAGTCTGCTTGGCGCATCGATCTTAAGCGCATTGATATGTCTAGGGGCGGGAGCCCTTAAGGTGAAAGACCTACGTTACGCGGATCTTATCACCGCCATAGGCGGCCCGAGACTGGCCTTCGCCCTCGATGCTCGCTTTATGCTCATTACCTTTGGCCTTATGTTTTTTATCATGCTTAGCTCCGCGATGAGTGGAGCTAACCGTTATTTAGGTCGCGAAATAAGAGCTATATCCGGCTCGGCCGATTAAGGGGAGAACATGAATAATCTGAGGGTTATGGAAAAGAGGAAGAAGGACCTAGTCTTAAGGCCGTGCATGATTTTAATTTGCCTGGCGCTAGGCGCCGCGAAGCTGGGGGCGCAAGCTGAGCTATTTGCCAATGCGGCAGCCTTGCTTGAGAAGGCTGATAGGTCTTTGGCGCCGGAAGACTCGCGTTTTAGTTTGCGCTTGGAAAACTTCGGCGACGGAAAAAACGTAGTGAGCGAATACGACTGCTATAACCGTGGCAGTGACCGCTTCCTTATGATTTTCAAGGCCCCGCCCGCCCTGCTTGGGCAGGCCCAGCTTAAGGTAGATGACAGCATTTACCACTATGTGCGAAAGGTGGATAAAACCCTGCAGACCTCCGCTAAGGCCCAATTTGCCGCCTCCCTCTTTACTCAAGAGGATGTGATGAGCAGGCAATTAGCTGCCCTCTATAACGTTCAATCGCTGGAGGAGGCGCGCTTGGATGGATCTTCCGTATATTTGCTGAGTCTTGTAGGGAAAACGAAGGACGTAGCCTATAAGGAGATCAAGCTCTATTTGAATAAAGAAAGCGGCCATCCCCTACTGAGGGATTACTATTCGCATTCAGGTCAACTCATTAAACAGCTCAAGATTGACAAACTCGAGCTAGACGACGTGGGCAGGCCGCGTAGACTGGAGCTGACAATGCACGATGCCCTCCGCAAGGGGCGGGGAACCCGTGCCTTCCTCTCCTTTACCGAGTACAAGAAGGTGAACGACCTTTACTTTTCCCGTTCCTACCTGAAGGTGCTCACCGAATGAAGGCTAGTCGCACCTTGTTTTTTATGTTGGGCCTTTTTTCTCTTATTCCTTTGGGGGCGCAAAGCCAGAGCTTATCCGGGGCCCTTACGACGGTCTTCAGCCAGAGCCGTTGGAATCAATCCTATCTCGGTGCCGCGCAGTTGCGAGAGCTCCCAGGCATGGGCGCCTCCTTGTTAAGCGATATTGTCTATAGCGCAAAAGACGAGGCGCTTGGATCCTTCTATATCAACCTCAGAGCTATCGGCCAGCTCAATAGCCCGCCTGATGAGCCGGGGAATCAAGATGCCCCGATAAGCCTTTCTGTCAGTCAATGTTATTTTCAAGTGCCCCTTGGGGCCATGGCACTTATCAGCGCGGGTAAAAAAAACAAATCTATCGGTTATGCGGAGCGTTTTAACGTTTCGAATAAACTTACGCCGAAGGGCCTCGAGGCAGTGGGCAAGGCTGATCCTGCCATCGGTATGGCGGAGTTGGACCTTTTTTTAGGGGCTCATGTGGCCCTTGAAATGATAGGCTATTTTTCAGAGGCTGAGGCCTGGGAAAAGGCATCGCTTGCCGCGGGCGTGAAGCTTCAAGCGGAACCGCTCAACCTTGATATTTATACATACCTGGAAAAACTTGAATATCCCTACCTAGGCTATAACGCAGCCCTACAATGGGAGCGCGTGAAAATCTACGCTGAGGGAACGCTTGCCTCCCGCGCCCAGCAAGCGGCACTGCGAGAAGACCCCGCGGGTATCGCGCAGGATGATTTTTCCTATCCAGAAGGGCTTTCCCTGCAACAGGTTTGCGGGGTTAAAATTGAGGCAGGAGGCCAGGGCTTGGCTTTCGAATACCTGTATCGGAGCGATGGCCCAGATGCGGCGGAGAGGGATAGGCTTTTGGACTACTTAGGCAGGATTGGCGCGGCCGCTAGCGGGGTGGATAGCCTAGGGATTTTCTATCGCAATCAAGGCTTTGACGCGCATTACCTTGCTTTCGTGCATGATTCGGCTCTCGTTGAAGATTTATTAAAATCCAGAACCAGTCTCCTCCTTGTAGGCGGGCGTGAACCTTCAGACTGGGATAAGAGCCTTGGTTGCCAGTTCGACTATCAAATGAGAATCAGCCCTACCCCCAATTTGACCTTTGACCTATTCCTAGGCTTTTCATGGGGCGCGGAAAAATCGGAAACAAACCTGCTCTACCCAAGCAATTTAAGCGGTGGAATAGCCTGTACCTATGCCTTTTCCGGAAAATAGGAGGATGCCTTAATGCTGATTGAAATAAGAAATGCCCGTAAAAAATACCTTATGGGCCAGCGCGAATTGTGGGCTTTAGACGATGTTTCCCTGGAAATAGAGCATGGAGACTTTATGGCCCTAAAGGGTCCGTCTGGGAGCGGAAAATCTACCCTGCTCAATATCCTGGGCTTGCTGGACAGCTTGAGCCAAGGTGAGCACGTGCTAGATGGGCGTTCGATAGCCTCTTTGAATGCCGCGCAACGCTCGGCCTGCCGTTCAAAATACCTTGGCTTTATCTTTCAAAACTATAACCTCATACCCGAACTTAATGTCTACGAAAACATCGAGGTTCCTCTTTTGATAGCCCGGGAAAAAAAGGCTGGCTACCATGATAAGCTCATGCAATTGATAGAGGATGTCGGCTTGCAGGATCACCTACAGCACCGGCCGGGTGAGCTTTCAGGCGGCCAACAGCAGCGTGTCGCGGTGGCGCGCGCTCTCGTGCGCAAGCCGCCCCTGGTTATCGCCGATGAACCTACTGCCAACCTTGACTCCAAAACCGGGCAGGGTATTATGGAGTTGATGCGTGAACTTAACCGAAAATACGGCGTGACCTTCGTTTTTGCCACCCACGATGAGGGAATCAGCGGGTTTATGAAAGCTATATATAAGATGGTGGATGGAAAGATCGTCGAGTCAAAGCGGATAGAAGCCGTGGGCAGGGGGGACGCCGCATGAAGCATAGACGGACTATAAAATACGGATGGCTTCTTCTTCTGGGCTGTATCGCCCTTGCCGGCGCGAACGCCCAAGAAGCTCAGCGTGCTGGTGAACAGCCCATTGATTATCGGCCCATCTTCAGGCCAACCCTCGCCCCGGGATTCAATGTTCTTGCCCTCATGGGCGGAAGCCTCGAGCCCTCTTTGAATCTGTACGCAACCCCCTGGGGTACGCGTTTTTCACTTCTCTCCCTAACCCTTAAAGGGAATTATGGCTATGGCTTTTGGTATCGCTATGAGGATGGCTCAAGGATAGATCCCCAAGGTCCCGACGCCATGCGCGCCCTGTGGAGACAACTCTACGCAAGCTGGACCCTAAGTTATAGTCAAGGCCTTATTCCGCATCCAGAGCCGGTAAAGATAGGCCAAGACCTTCTAAGCCTGAGCCTTGCCTATACGGGTATATATTCCCGTAAAAATCCGAATGCCTCTCCGGATTCCTTTGTCTACGCCATGTCTAGGCCGGACGCGGGTTTGGACGTGCTGGAAAACCAGATAGTCCTCAGTTTGGATATCAACGACTATAAGGCCTCTAAGCTTTTCAACACCCGCGAAGGCTTTATCGGCTCGCTCTCCCTAGTCGCAGCTCCCCGTGAATTCTTTAACGATGCTTTTGGTTTGAGCGACTACTATAAGCTTAAATTAGATGTGCGCAACTACATCCCCATTGTTAAGAAACCGCTATTTTCCATGTATCTTTATGAGAACCTAGCCTACGACATTGCAAGTGGTAACTACCTGCCCATGCAGGATTCTTTTTCAGCGGCAAGGAGCCCGCGGCCAGTCCGCGGCGCTCCTCTGTTTGACGGCCTCAGCCACCTCTCCCATCAACTTGAGCTGCGAATGTCCTTCCCTAACGCCTTTGATTCTGGGGTCATGCCTGGTTTTAACATTTACTACGATTGCGGGCTTTATGACGATTACGATTACGTTTTTAATTTTAACCGCTTTGCCCAGGCTCTTGGCATGAATTTTGTCATGCACATGGATTCAATGGCGATCCTTCCCATTTCCGCCCAACTTGATTTACAGTTCGGCCTTAGCTACGACCTGGGGAAAAATAAACCGAGTTTTAATTTCGAGCTTTTTTTCCCCAACGAAAACCAACTTTAGGAGCAGAAGATGAAGGCATATATGCGCAGCGCAATGACAGTTTTTAGATTCATTCTTTTTTTTGCAATTCCGGCCTTCGCTCAAAAGGGGACGGATATCAGTCTTGTCTACCAGTGGAAGAGCGAACGGGTGGAGCCTGGCTATTTCTACCATTATGTTTTTTCGGACATGAAGGGAAAGAGTTCTATTCCCGTCTATTATTACGTTTCGGGAAAGGAGGAATTTGAGTGGCTGCAAAATGCCTACTTGGATAGTTATCAAAAGGCTATCCACCATACGGTCAATCGGTTAGACAGGGAACGCCTTTACTACAAATCAATCAGTATCGTAAATCTTCTGCCGGCATCGGAAAAAAGCTATCGCAACTACGAGCAGGAGTTTGATTACGCCGCTGGAAAGATGCGCTACGTTGGCGTAGAGATCCAAAAGGGAAGGGACAGGCCTATAACCCTAGAAAAAAACCTTGAGCAGAACCTTTATTTGTCCGCAAGCGGTGGGCAGGAATTCTTCGCTTTCTTTCCCCACCTCAAAGACGACGTCAAGCCCTTTACGCTGCGCTACTCGGATACCCTCGGGCGCTCCTATGATATGGATTGTCGCTTTGATAAGGAAGAAAAGGTGGGTGATATACTCTGCCGCAAGTACTTCATTGAGGGGCAGGGCCTTTTAGCGAAGACCATGGCCGTCAATGGAGCGGTGTGGTTGGCAAAGGATTCTCCCGCCCGCTACCTGGTTAAGCACACCATGAACATGAGGGTTAACTGGGAAATGCCCAATGCCATGCTGACCTTGATTGAAAGAAAGAAGATGAGCCCTGAAGAATGGAAGTCCTTCCAAGCCGCCTTGGTAGAAGAACAAAAGATGGTTTTTTAGCTGGCGGATGCAAGGGGGCAGTAATGATGGCGGCAATAAAGAATAAGAGGGCTTTGCCCGTGGGAAAGCGTGGAGTTTGTAGGCTCTTCGGCTTGATTCTATTCATGGGGGCATCCCTGACAGGGGCTCAGGAATCAAGCCTTTTTCCGGCAGATGATTCTTTCCCTCGTGAAGATTCGACGGGGCAGTACCGGCATTATGTCTTGAAGGTGAATAATAAACCTGAAACTGATTTTTGGATCTACCAAAGCGCTGAGGGTGGGGTACAAACCCTGCATGACGCCGGGAAAATAGATGGTTCTGGAGTCATCCATACGGGCTGGAAGGTTGATTGGGAGCATTCGCGCTTTGCCGCCGCCTATTCGAAAAATATTCGCCCGCTCGCACGGAAATCATGGACAAGCTACGCGCGCGAATACGACTATGGGGCAAAAAAAATAAGGCAACACTACAGCTACGGTCAGAAGGATCAGCTAATCACGCAAGCTCTCTTTGAGGAGATTCCCTACCCCCAAACAATTTGGCAGAAAGACCTCGGTCTTGGCTTTGCCCTTTTCCTGCCTGCGATGGATGCCGCGGATTTACCACTGCGCCTCTGTTATGAGTCCTATGGCCACCCCGTTTTTATGAAAATTGAAAAGCTGGGAGAAGAGGCGCTTGATGGCATTCCCTGCGTAAAATACAAAATAGGCGGTGAGGGCCTCTGGTCTAAAATCCTGCCGCAGGGCGGTTATGCCTGGGTCGCGCAGGGTGAAGGCGGGCCCTATCTTGTCAAACATAGCATGCGGATGGCCTTTTCTTGGACAATGCGTTCGTTTTCCATGCGGCTGATGGAAAGCGGAAAGATGGACACCGCTGAATGGCTGGCGCTTCAGAATCGCTTGATAGGAAGCCCGTAGCGCAGAATAGAAAAAAGGGCTGCCGCTCTGCGGCAGCCCTTTCATTTTGGCCGATCTTTAATCCAAAAGCTTGCGAACGGCGCCTGTGTCGGCGCTGGATGCCAGAGAAGCGTAGACCTTGAGGGCATTTGATATCTGCCTGTCTCGGCCCCGGGCTTTAAAGGCCTGGGCGCCGAAGGCTTCTTCTTCCTTGCGGCGTTTTGCCAGTTCTTCATCGGAAACGGCGACCTTGATGAGGCGCGTGCCGATATCGATCTCAATCCCGTCGCCGTCGCGCACTAAGGCTATTGCCCCGCCCTCTGCAGCTTCCGGAGAAACGTGGCCGATAGAGAGGCCCGAGGTGCCGCCGGAGAAACGGCCGTCCGTGATCAAGGCGCATTCCTTGCCTAAGTGGCGACTCTTGATGTAGGACGTGGGGTAGAGCATTTCCTGCATGCCCGGTCCGCCGCGCGGTCCCTCATAGCGTATGATAACAACGTCTCCGGCCTTGATGGACCCGCCGAGGATGGCGTCGCAGGCGGCTTCTTGGGAGAAGAAGACGCGGGCCTTGCCTTTGAAACTGAAGATGGAGGGGTCGACGCCGGCAGTCTTAACGATGCAGCCGCGTTGGGCGATATTGCCGTAGAGAACCGCCAAGCCGCCGTCGGCGTAGTAGCAATGCTCGATGTCGCGGATGCAACCCTTGGCGCGGTCGTTATCCAATGCCGCGTAACTGGCGTTTTGCGAACCAAGCACCAGGTTGAACTTACCGCCGGGGGCGCTTAAATAGAGGGCCTTAGCCTCCGCTGAAAGCTTAGGCGACATAATGTCCCAGCTCTCTAGGGCTTCTTTGAGGGTCAAGCCGTCCACCCGCTTGACGGAGAGGTCTAACAGCCCGCCGCGGGCAAGCTCGGCTAAAATGCCGTGGATGCCGCCGGCGCGGTTTACGTCCTCAATGTGATAGGAGGAGTTGGGCGCCACCTTGGAGAGGCAGGGAATTTTGCGCGAGAGCCTGTCTATATCGGCCATGCTAAAGTCGACCTTGGCTTCCTGGGCGATAGCCAAGAGGTGGAGCACCGTGTTTGTAGAACCGCCCATGGCTATGTCCAAGGACATGGCGTTCATGAAGGCGGCTTTTGAGGCTATCGAACGCGGTAGAACGGAAAGGTCGCCGCGGCCGTAGTAGGCTTCCGCTAATTCGACAATGCGCGCGGCCGCTCTGTCAAAGAGGGACACGCGGGAGGCGTGGGTGGCAAGGACGGTGCCGTTGCCTGGAAGTGCCATGCCTAGGGCTTCGTTGAGGCAGTTCATGGAGTTTGCTGTGAACATGCCGGAGCAAGAACCGCAGGTGGGGCAGGCGGCGGCTTCTACCGCGCGCACTTCCTCGTCGGAAACCGCCGGGTCTCCGGCTTGAACCATGGCGTCTATCAGGTCAAGTTTTTTGTCTCCGCGTACGCCGGCTTCCATCGGGCCGCCGGAAACGAAGATGGCCGGTATATTCAGGCGCATGGCGGCCATGAGCATGCCGGGGGTTATCTTGTCGCAGTTGGAAATGCAAACCATGGCGTCTACCGCGTGGGCATTGCACATATACTCAACCGAGTCGGCGATCAGCTCGCGGCTGGGCAGGGAGTAGAGCATGCCGCCGTGGCCCATGGCAATGCCGTCGTCTATGGCAATGGTGTCGAACTCGGCGGCAAAGCAACCGAGCGCCTCTATCGCCGCCTTAACGCGTTGGCCGATATCGTGCAGATGAACGTGGCCGGGAACCATCTGGGTAAAGGAGTTTACCACCGCTATGATGGGCTTGCCAAAATGCTCTTGCTTCATGCCGTTTGCCCGCCAAAGGCTGCGGGCGCCGGCCATCCGCCGCCCCTCGAAGGTTACGGCGCTTCTTAATGGAATGGACATGCTGTTCTCCTGATTGTGATCGAAAAAAAAGGCCGGGAAGGGCGCTGTTACGCCCCTCGCCGGCCCAAGGCGTAGCTAGACTATTTCTTCCAATTCTCGGGGCGCAGGGAGCGCACGGCCGCGCCGGCCTGCCACATCTCCGAATTCTTCATGATGTTGAGCTCGGCGGTGAGCTTCTCCTGGTAATCCGGCTGGGAGCCGGCGGCTATAACCACCGCGGTTTCCTTGCCGGCTTTTACCGAGGCGTAGAGATCCTTGAATACCGGCAGAACGGCGGCTTTGAACTTGGGCTTCCAGTCCAGGGCGCCGCGCTGGGCGGTAAAGGAGCAGTTGGAGTACATCCAGTCCATGCCGTTGTCGCCCACAAGGCGGATGAGGCTCTGGGTGAGCTCCTCTACGGTTTCGTTGAAGGCCTCTGATGGGCTGTGGCCGTTTTCGCGCAGAACGTCGTACTGGGCTTCCATCATGCCGGCCAAGCCGCCCATGAGGACGCCGCGCTCGCCGGTGAGGTCGGAGTAAACCTCTTCCTGGAAGGTTGTCGGGAAGAGATAGCCGGAGCCAATGCCGATACCGATAGCCAGGCAGCGCTCCTTGGCGCGACCGGTGGCGTCTTGGAAGACCGCGTAGGAGGAATTGATACCGCTCTTGGCAAGGAAGTTGGTGCGCACGCTGGCGCCCGATCCCTTGGGGGCAACAAGGATGACGTCAACGTCGGCCGGGGGAATAACGCCGGTCTGGTCCTTGTAGACGATTGAGAAGCCGTGGGAGAAATAAATGGCGTCGCCCTTCTTGAGGTTGGCTTTGATAGTGGGCCAGACGATCTTTTGGGCGGCGTCAGAAAGCAGGTACTGAATGACGGTGGCGTTCTTTACCGCTTCATCGATGGGAAAGAGGGTCTGACCGGCTACCCAGCCGTCCTTGAGGGCCTTGTCCCACTCGCGGGTAAACTTGGGGTCGGAGCCGATGATGACCTTGAAGCCCTGGTCGCGCATGTTAAGCGCCTGGGCCGGTCCCTGAACGCCATAACCGATAATGGCGATCGTCTCGTCCTTGAGGACCTCGCGGGCCTTCTCAAGGCTGAACTCGTCACGGGTGATCACCTCTTCCCAGGTGCCACCGAAATTGATTTTTGGCATGTCGTATCTCCTTTGTGCCACCAGTATGCACCCTAATTCATATTGACGAAAGCGAATCTTTAGCTATAAAGTATTGCGTATAACGCAACAAAGGGGCCGTCATGGACCAATATTCCCTGAGAGTCTTTTTGACTATGGCCAACACCCTCCATTTTGGCCGCTCCGGCCAGGAATGTAACTTGAGCCCCTCGGCGGTGAGCCGCAGCATCCAAAGGCTTGAGGAAGAACTGGGCACGGCCCTTTTTTTGCGCGACAATCGCCGGGTGGAATTGACGCCCGCCGGAAGCGAGTTTAGGCGTTACGCCATAGAAACCCTGGAAGGCTGGGACAGGCTGCGCAGCTCCCTCTCCAGCGGCCGCGAGGGTCTTTCCGGCGAGATACGCATCTATTCATCGGTAGCCGCCTCCTACACCGTGCTGGCAGAGCTCTTGTTGCGTTTCCGCCAACGTCATCCCGGCATCCATATTCGCCTCCAAACCGGAGACCCGGCAGACGCTATCGAACGCATACAAAACGATGATGCCGATATCACCGTTGCCGCCCTGCCCGCATCCCTGCCGCGCAACCTCGTCTTTAAAGCGGTGGCTACAACCCCTCTACTTTTTATTTGCCCGACGGTAGCCTCGGAAGCGGCGACTATCATGGCCAAGCCTCCCATTCCCTGGTCAAAGGTTCCCCTTGTCCTCTCGGAGTCGGGGCTCTCGCGCAAGCGGGCAGACGCCTGGTTCCGAGCCGCCGGGGTCAAGCCCAACATCTACGCCGAAGTCTCCGGCCACGAGGCAATCCTCTCCATGGTAACCCTGGGTTTCGGCGTGGGCATCATTCCGCGCATCGTCCTAGACCGCTTTGCCCTGGAGGGCGAGGTTAGAGTGCTGGATATCCGTCCCCCGCTTGAGCCCTACATCCTGGGCCTGTGCGCCCATAAGCGGCGGCTGGAGTCGGAGGCGGTAAAGGCGTTTTGGTCGATAGTGTAGGGGGAGCGCCGGCTTGAGCTATCGTGTTTCGCGCTAGAGACAGATAAGCGCAGGGCCTGTCGCGGGAATTTAAGCGGGCCGCTAACGCTGCGCTGCGCTTGCTAAGACGCGGCCCGCTTAAATTC
>JBGSOB010000046.1:0-53688 GCA_041739325.1 Treponematales bacterium | reverse complement strand
AAGCCATAAGCAGGGCCAGGATAATAAGGCCAAACCCATAGACTACCGCAAGGTTCAAACCGGAAAAAACGATAATTTCCATGGATGCGGGGCTGATCACGTTGAGGGCGATAAAGCAGGCATAGATGAGGCCATAGATGATAAAAAGAAAAACGCCGATACGCCGCTTATAGGGAAAAGCAAGGTCTTTCCCCGTTACGACCGCTGGTTCGTGCAACATGATATGCCTCCGATATCCCTGTAGCATCGTTCCAGAAGCGCTTTATTGTCAAGCGTTAAAAAACCCGGCTCTACAGCCTCATTCCCATACTTAACACATCCTCGGTTTTGAAACCCAGCGATTCATAGAAAGCTATCACGGGAGTATTTGTAGCGCGCACCTGGAGGTTTACCTTGGGGCAACCCCTCGCCTTCAGGCCCGCTACCGCGACATCGACTAAGGCCTTGCCTACGCCACGCCTGCGCATATCCGGATTGACGGCCAAATGGTGGACCCAACCGCGAGTGCCGTCAAATCCAGCCATCACCGCCCCTATCACCCGCTCCCCATCTAGCGCCACGAAAAAGAGCTCTGCCTGTTCTCGGAGCTTGGACTGGATGAGAAGGTCGGGGCGGTTGTGCGGAGGGTCATTGGGGAAAACGTCGTTCCACAGTTTAATCACCATATCCTCATCGTTAGCCTGGTAGGTTCTGATGGATATTTTCTCAAGTGGCATACGGCGCTCCCTTCCCCTTATCCCCGCGCCTAGGTCCGGTCCTTCTTTGGGATGTAGTGCCGCATCGTCTCGCCGGTGTAGATCTGCCGTGGGCGGCCGATCTTGAAGTTCTCAGAGTCCCACATCTCCTTCCAATGGGCTATCCAGCCCGGCAGGCGCCCGATGGCGAACATGACGGTGAACATGTCTGTGGGAATGCCCATGGCGCGATAGAGGATGCCGGAATAGAAATCCACGTTGGGGTAGAGCTTGCGCTCCACGAAGTAGTCGTCGGTGAGGGCCTTCTGCTCCAGCTCATAGGCGATATCCAAGAGGGGGTCGGAGAGCTTGCGCGTCTCGAAGACTTCCTTGACCAGGGCCTTGAGAACCTTGGCGCGGGGGTCGTAGGACTTGTAGATGCGATGGCCGAAACCGGAGAGCACGAAGGAGTCGTTCTTGTCCTTGGCGCGATTGATTGCCTGCTGGGCTGAAAGGCCGTGATCCTTTATCTTTTGAAGGGTTTCAATGGTCATTTGGTTTGCGCCGCCGTGCAGGGGCCCCCAGAGGGCGCAGATGCCTGCGCAAATGGAAGAATAGAGGTTTGCCTTTGCCGAGCCCACCATGCGCACTGTGGAGGTGGAGCAGTTCTGCTCATGGTCCGCGTGTACGATCAGGAGTATGTTGAGCACCCGCTCCATGAGGGCGTCCGGCTCGTAGGGCCGCGCCTTGGAGTCGAACATCATGTGCAGGATGTTCTGGCAATAGGTCATCTTGGATTCCGGGTAGATAAAGGGCTCGCCGATGCTCTTCTTGTAGGAGAAGGCGGCGATGGTGCGCACTTTGGAGATAAGGCGGGCGGCCATAAGATCGAAGGCGGCGTCGTCTTTTTCCTCGGTGTAGAAGCTGGGGTAGTAGAGGGCCATGGCGTTGATCATGGATGAGAGAATACCCATGGGATGGGCTTGGGCCGGCATGCCAATGAAGAAGTTGAGCATATCCTCATGCACTAAAGAATTCTCGGTAAGCTTCCTGCGAAAGGCCATGCGCTTTTCATCCGAGGGTAGTTCTCCGTAGATGAGAAGATAGGCAACCTCGATAAAGTCACCAGCCTCCGCCAGCTCCTCAATAGGGTAACCGCGGTGGCGCAGTATGCCATTGTCACCGTCTATGTAGGTGATTGAGCTTAGGGTTGAGCCAGTGTTGCCGTAGCTGGGGTCCAGGGTGATAAGCCCGGTATCCTGGCGTAGCTTGGCTATGTCTATAGCTGATTCGTTCTCCGTCCCGGTTACCACCGGGAATTTCCAGCTCTTTCCCTCGTAGGAAATCTCCGCGAATTTGTCCATGTATGCCTCCTGTAGGGAAAAGCCTTTCCCGATTGCCGCCGAGCGGCTGAATTTATGTTCGCGACGCAGAAACAAAGTTTCGAATGCGCGCCAGTTGCTCCCGGACGGCGGATTCAGCCGGACCGCCGGGGCTTTTCCTTCGTTCAACGCAGGCCTTCAAACTCAAGGCCTCGTAGACGTCCGTATCTATTTTATTTGAGAGAACGCGATAATCGTCAATGAGCATTTCCTCAAGCCCAATCCCTTTTTGAATGCATTCGCGCACCGCAGTGGCAGCCACGTGATGGGCGTCACGGAAGGCCAAGCCCTTACGCACTAGATAGTCTGCAAGATCGGTGGCGTTGGTAAAGCCCCCGGCGGCGGCCTTGCGAAGCCGGTCTTTGCGGAAGGTGGCGCTGGACATCATCGGAGCAAATACATCCAGACAGGCCAGAGCTGTATCGAAGGCGTCGAAGAGGGCTTCCTTGTCTTCCTGCATATCCTTGTTGTAGGAGAGGGGCAGGCCCTTCTGCATGGAAAGCAGGGCCATAAGGGAGCCGTAAACCCTGCCGGTCTTGCCGCGTATGAGCTCGGCGTAATCTGGGTTCTTCTTCTGCGGCATGATGGAAGAGCCGGTAGACCAGGCGTCGGCAAGCTCAATAAAGCCGAACTCCCCGGAGGCCCAGAGCACCACTTCCTCGCTAAAGCGCGAAAGATGGGTCATGAGGATTGCCAGGGCGGCGGCCAGCTCGGCGCAGTAGTCGCGGTCCGCAACCGATTCGTAGGCGTTGTCGCTGGGGCCGATAAAGCCCAGCTCGGCGGCCGTCATAGCGCGGTCTATGGGAAAGGTAGTGCCTGCCATAGCCCCAGAGCCCAGCGGGCAGTAGTTGAAGCGATCGAGGGCGTCGGAGAGACGGCCGTAGTCGCGCATGAGCATGAAGCACCAGGCGCTCAGGTGGAAGCCCAGGCTTATCGGCTGGGCGCGCTGGAGGTGGGTGTAGCCGGGCATGAAGGTTTGCAGATGGGCCTCGGCGATATCGGCCAAGGCGCTCACGAGGGTCTTGACGCCTTCCATGGTTTTTTCCGTCAGGCCCCGGAATACCAGGCGATTGTCCGTTGCCACTTGATCGTTGCGCGAGCGGGCGGTGTGCAGACGTTTGCCGGCCTCGCCCAAGCGGGCGGTAAGAAGTTGCTCCACGTAGGAGTGCACGTCTTCAGGCGGCTCCTCCTCAGGCCCAGGCAGGGGTAGAAGCCCTTGGGCGGCTTCGGCGCTCAGGGTATCCAAACCGGCAAGCAGGGCATCGGCCTCCGCTTTGTCTATGATGCCGGTCTTGCCCAGCATGCGCGCGTGGGCGCGGCTCCCGGCCAGATCCTCTAAAATCATGCGGAAATCAAAGGAAAAAGAGGATTGGAACGCTTGGGCCGCCAAGCTAGGGCGGTCCGAGAGCCTACCGGACCAGAGGGGTTGTGCCATCGGCTAGGCCCCTTTCTCCGCCGCGCAGGCGTCAAGGGCGCCGCGCAAGAGGCTCAAACCCTCTTCTATTTCCGCGTCTTCTATCACCAGCGGCGGCAGGATTCGCACAACGTCTTTTCCGGCGGTGAGTACGACGCAGCCAGCGGCTAGGGCCTTGTCCATCACCAGGTGGGGGTCAAGGCTCAATTGGATGCCTATCATCAGGCCGCTGCCCCGTACGTCAAGGATAAGGGGATGCTTCCAGGCGCGGACGGCGTCCATGATCTTCTTGCCCTTGCGCAGGACATCGGCCATAAAGGCGGGATTATTGACTATCTTCAAAACCGCGTTGCCGGCGGCCGCTGCCAGGGGGTTGCCGCCGAAGGTAGTGCCGTGGTCGCCGGGAGAAAAGACGGAAGCCAATTTCTTATCGCACAAAAAGGCCGCCGAGGGAACGCCACCGGATATGCCCTTGGCTATGCTCACGATATCCGGCTTAATGCCTAGGCCCTGGCAGGCTAAAAAGCTGCCCGTGCGCCCCACCCCGGTTTGGATCTCGTCCAGGATTAGGAGGATATCATGCTCCGCGGCTATCTTTGCCGCCGCCTTGAGATAGGCTGGGTCTAAAACGTTCACGCCGCCCTCGCCCTGTATGGGCTCAAGCATAAAGGCTATGAACTCACCGCTCGCGGCCGCCTTTTCCAGGGCGCCTATGTCCCCAGAGGGCACATGGACGAAGCCGGGGGTGAAGGGATCGTAGTAACGATGAAAATTCGCCTGACCGGTTGCGGCTAGGGTAGTGATGGTTCGGCCGTGGAAGGATTGCTCCAGACAGAGTATGTATTTCCGCTTGCCCTTGTATTTTTCGTTGGCATACTTGCGCGCTAGCTTGATGGCGCCCTCGTTGGCCTCGCAGCCGGAGCTTGCTAAAAAGACCCTGTCCATGCCAGTGGCCGAGCAGAGCCCCTGGGCAAACTCATTGGCGGCTTGAGTCTGGAAATAGTTGCAGACGTGGATGAGCTTTGCCGCCTGCTCAGAGATGGCCTTTACTAAGGCCGGGTGGCCGTGGCCCAGCGAAGAGACGGCAATGCCGCCGAAGAAGTCGATATACTTCTTGCCGGCCATGTCCCAGAGGGTCGCGCCTTTTCCCTTTTCAAACACCACGCCCGTCCGGGCGAATGTGTTCATGAATACGTTTTCGCCGCCGTTTTCGTTCATATTCTTATTCCTTGCTTATCATGGTGCCAATGCCTGCGTCGGAGAATATCTCGATGAGGAGGGCATGGGGGAGCCGGCCGTCTATGATGTGGGCCCGCCTGACGCCGCCTGCCAAGGCAACGACGCAGCACTCCACCTTGGGTATCATGCCCTTGGACACGACGCCAGAATCGATGAGTTGCTTGATCTGCGGCGGGTTGGCTTGACGGATCAAGCTAGCTGGATCTTTTAAGTCTTTAAGAATGCCCGGCACGTCGGAGAGAAGAATGAACTTCTCCGCCTTGAGGGCCATAGCCAGCTTAGCGGCGGCGGTGTCGGCGTTGATGTTGTAGATAGTCGTGCCATCTTCGCCGGCGGCAACGGTGGCCACGACCGGAATAAAGCCGGCGCTCAGGGCGTTTTCAACCAAGGCGGGGTCTACGGAGACGACATCGCCCACAAAACCTAGGTCCTCACCCTCGGCGGTCACCCGCTTGGCCTTAAAAAGCCCGCCGTCAATGCCGCAGAGCCCCACCGCTTTGCCGCCCTCAGACTGGATCATTGCCACCAGGCCCTTGTTCACCTTGCCGGCCAAGACCATCTGCACTATCTCGATGCCCTCGGCGTCGGTGTAGCGCAGGCCGCGCACGCGCCTGGTTTCCATGTTGAGCCTTGCCATGAGGGCGTCTATCTCCGGTCCTCCGCCATGTACTAAAACCGTGCGAATGCCCACGCAGGACATGAGGATAAGGTCCTGCATGACGGCGGCCTTGACCGCGTCGTCCGTCATGGCGGCCCCGCCGTACTTGATGACGACGGTCTTACCGATATAGCGTTGCAGGTAGGGCAGCGCCTGAATGAGAACCTCGGCTTGTTCGCCGTACTTGGAATCCAGCATCTTGCCCCCCTTAGCTGCGGTAGTCGCCGTTGATTTTAACGTAATCGTAGGTAAGGTCGCAGCCCCAAGCCTTGGCTTGGGCGCTTCCCTCGCCCATCTTTATCTCTATGCCGATCTCTTCGGCCCCCAGAATTTCCTTTGCCCGAGCTTCATCAAAGGCAAGGGGCCTTCCGCCCGAACAAACCTCTATGCGGCCTTTATCGCTTGAAAAGGCCACGTCGACCTTTTCCGGGGTAAAGGGAACGCCTGAGTAGCCCAAGGCGCAAAGGATGCGGCCCCAGTTGGCGTCCGCGCCGAAGAAGGCCGCCTTGGCAAGGCTGGATGAAATGACGGAGAGGGCAAGCTTGCGGCCGCCTGCCTCGTCCGCCGCCCCGGAGAGTCTGACTTCAAGGAGCTTGGTAGCGCCCTCCCCGTCCCGGGCTATGGCGCGGGAAAGGAATTCCCCCACGTAGTTCAGGGCGTCTTGAAATGCCTGGAAATCCGGCCCCGTGGCGCTGATAAGGGGGTTGCCTGCCCGGCCGTTCGCCAGTACGCAGACCATGTCGTTGGTAGATGTATCGCCGTCCACGCTCACGCAGTTGAATGTCTTCTCAACCGTAGCTTTAAGCGCTTTGTCCAAGAGCTCGGCGGAAATGGCGCAGTCGGTGGTGATAAAGGAGAGCATGGTAGCCATGTTGATATGGATCATGCCCGAACCCTTTGCCATGGCGCCCAGGCGCACCGTCTTGCCGCCTATCTCAAGCTCTACCGCCACTTCCTTATCTCGGGTGTCGGTAGTCATAATGGCTTCCCGCGCGGCATCGTTACCGGAGGCGGAGAGGCCGGCGACTAAGGCGTCCATGCCGCCTTCTATAACCTTGATGGGGAGGGGCTGACCGATGACGCCGGTACTGGCCACGATAAAGTCACTCGGCTTGAGCCCAAGCCGCTGTGCGGCAAAGCTTGCCATGGAGCGGGCATCGACAATACCCTGCTCTCCGTTGCATGTGTTGGCATTGCCTGAGTTGGCGATAACCCCGCGCGCGCTTTTGTCCGCCAAGTGCTCCTTGGTGACAATGAGGGGCGCGCCCTTCACTAAGTTCTGGGTGTAAGCGGCGGCGGCGACGCAGGGGGCATCGGAAAGAATGAGGGCGAGGTCGCGCTTTGTCTTACCCTTCTTGATGCCGCAACAAATTCCGGAGGCTTGGAAGCCCTGGGGGGCGCACACGCCCTTAGCGATGGTTTTCATCGATATCCGCTCCTTATGAGCTGATGCTAAAGATTAGGAAGTGGCCGAGCTCTAGGGCGGGGCGCTCTTCACCATTATAAAACACTGTAGGGGAAAAAGTGGGGTTCAACGCAGACGGGGTCGGAAAAGATCGGCAGGCTGGGCAAAGGCGGGGGAGGAGGCAATGGGGGCTGAGGAGGGGGGCTTTCCAGGCTTGTCGATCTTCATGTTTCGTCTCCCTTTGGATCGAAATATATTCGGAGCATATACAAAAAATCGGTGGATTGTCAAGATTTTCTTACATATTTATGCATTTTTTTCTATATTTATGCAGTCGAGAGAAGGCGGATTCGTGTAAAAACCGCTCCAATTTCATCTGAGCGAAGGATATAGCGCAGGGGGGCCCCGCTTTCCTCGCCTAGGGGAGATTTATCCAGGGCTTCCCTCTCTATCCATGTCTTTACCCGCCCTGCCTCAGACCAGAGGACAAGGGATATCCTTTCACCGGATATCTCGATACAGGTAATGCCGCTCTTGCCGGTAGAGCAACCCGAATTAAAGAGGCAGGGAACAGGAACCCCATCGGTATCATAGAGGGATGCGGTGCCGCGCCTCTCCTTCTTGCGCACGATCTTGCGCACCTCAGCGGCTAGAAAGCGTATCTCCTCTTCCTGCCGTGGGTCGCTCACCTTGTCCTGGGCATAGGTAGAAATGAGGGTTTCCAGCTTAAAGCGCAGTTGGTCGTATTTAGAAAAGGACTCAAAGAGGGGCCTATGGGTATGGCCGATGATGGAGGCTATGCCCAGACTGCGGGACACGAGGTATGCCTGACGCTCTACCTTGCGGCGGCGCTTGTTCGTCATGGCGCGGTCTCGGTTTTTTATGCCCAGGGGGCGGCCCAGGTAGCGGACGAGGAAGTGGGTAAGCCCGTGGAATCGCACGTAGTATTCGGAGGGTTGGTGGCCGTGGTAACAGAGGAGGGTCCCCTCAGGATGGTCGAGCCTGAGGGCTTCGTGGAGGGGATAGGGGGCATGGGGCCCCTCCAGGAGCTCCGAGTCGTGGTTGCCCACAAGCTTACGGAAGTGCTTTTTTGCGGCAAAGGCGTCAAAAACCTCATAGATCTCCGGGTGGGCTGCCCGAATGGCGGAAAGCTTGAACTTTTGCAGCTCTTCGATATCGCCATTAAGGACAAGGAGGAAACCCCGGGGCAGGTAATAATCCCGCAAGGCCTTCATGATAAGGGGGTAATTATGGATGCTGTCGTCTCGGGAGCTGCCGTCTCCAAGGTGGAGGTCGGAGATAATGAGGATGCGGGAGTTGTTTTGCAACTGTATGCGTTCAGTAGTCTTGAGAATGGAAGCTATGTAAAGACGGAACTCCTCGGTGTTCATCCTAGCTTTAGTGTGGTGATTTTTTATAAAAAATTCCAGGGATTGGCTGTTTTATATTGAAAAAATTAAATTCAGGGATAGAATTATATCATGTATGTTCAAAATGTGAACAAGCGAAGGGGCTTAGCCCCCTTCCAGGTCCTCAGCGCGGTCTTCCTTGCCTCCCTCCTCTTCTCCTGCGCATACCCGCTGAGCAATGGCAGCTATGCTGTCACGGTTGTCAATCCGGAACCGGATCTTGGCAAGGTTTTTCTCACCGATTCAGAAGCCACCCACGAAGTTGGGGAAGTCTTGTCAAAGGCCTACTTCTGTGCCCAGGAGCTTTCCCTAAGCTACCAACTCAAGAGCGGGCAGAGGGGGCTCTTCCTTGGCTGGGAGTCTTCATACCCCTTATCAGTCTTTCTCAATGGCCCGAGCGAAAGAATCGACTACCACATGGGTGGCGTCCATAGCTTTACCATTAGCGACACGACATGGCTTCTTAAGCCACGCTTTAGCTATGTTGCCAATACCAAGCCCCTCTGGGTAGACGCAGAGAGGATAGTCTTCCACTCTAATAGGGATGGTGGTTCCGGGCTCTGGATCATTTCCCCTTCCGGCGGTAAAGCGCGGGCCCTGACCCCCTCATATTCCCAGGCTGAGGGCGCCCAGCTTGAGCAGCATCGCTTTGACGCCTTCTGCGTAGACTACGCCTGGCAGGGCAGCCCCTACGTCATTCTCACAAACTCCAGCAGTCTTTCCCCACGAGAGGAAGAACTCTGGCACATAGACACAGGTTTTGTCTCAAGCTTAGCCACTGATTTTTACGGCAGACCGGCGCAAAAAAGGGAATTTCTCTTTTGCGATCTAGCAGGAAACATCGTCCTCGCGGCCCCCCTCTCAAGCTGCGAGACGGGGTCAGTCACAACAAACTTTGCCGTAGGCATTATCCGGCCTTCCGGGGGGCAGATGCTGCTAGAGACCCCCCAGGCCCAGAGGCTTGAGGCCGGTTGTGGTGGTCAGCAAGGCTCTCTCTTCAGGGCTCTTTCCACCGACAGTGGCAGCGTCCCTCTCCTAAAGGATATCTGCGTTGTGGATATCCAGGCGGGTACAATCAGCAGGGCAAGCGGCCTGGCGATAAACGGGGACAAGGGCTCCTTTATCCCCTACCATCCCATAGCCCTTTCAGGGGACGGCTCTCGCCTTGCCCTTGGGGTGGACTGGCGGGACGCCCTCGGCAAGCTTCTGGGCGCGGCTATCATCATCATGGATGGAGACGCAGGCTATCGGAAGCTCCCCCTATCGGGGGACTTTATGGCCATAGACTCATCGAGCCTCCGCCTGAGCCACGACGGAAGCCGCTTTAGCGCCCGCGACCTCCAGGGCAGCCTCGGCGCCTATTCCAGCATCGATGGGTCCTTCATCGAAAGCCTCGAAACCCTCCCGGAGGGCTCTGGCATCCCCTGGCGAATCGCCATCCTTGACGCCTACACAAGCGTCTACGCCTTCCGCCCGGCCGCCAGCCCACAAGCGCCCGAGGGAACGGCCCGCGTAGTCGAAAGCCCCTACGGAAAAAACACCGATCTACGTCTCGAGGATGGAGAAACCACAGTCTGGCTCACCGGGCCGGAAAGCGAGGACCTATGAAATTCCCTAGTTTAAAGCAGGCCCTTATCGGCCTAGGCCTTTTAGCCAGCATATCCCTTGGCCTTGCCGGCCTTCCCTCCTGCAGCCTTCTTTTCCAGGGAGTAAAGCCTGAGGGCCCCGACCCAAGCCAGGTGGAGGGCGTCCTCACCCTTTATAGGCCGGAAGATGCGGCCTGTGAAATTAAGGTAAATGGAAATCTCGTCAGCTGGGACACGATGAGCCTTCACAGCTTCTCGAGCCTGGAGGCGACCGACTATGAGATCGAATGCGTCTCATTCGAGCCTGGCCTTGTTTTTGAAGCCTTTTCTGTAGAGCTAGCCCTACACAGCCTCAAGGCTCGGGTGGCACGCAACCCAATGCGAGTGCATATTGATAAGACGGAATTATACGTAAAGCCCCTCTTTCGGGACGCGGAGGTAGAAGCGTCGGCTCGCTTAAGCGCCTATGATGATGGAAGGGAACTTCCGCCGGGCATACTCTTGCCCTAAGCCTTGCCCTGAAGCCCCGCCCCTGTACAAGGCCGGGGCTTCGTGGCAGGATGAAGCATGGACAAGATAGAGAGCAGCCAGGCCGATGAGGCCTTTAACCCCCAGAACATCCGCTTCCCACAAAGCTTTGAGCTACGGCTTATTGTACGCGCAGATGCCCGCATCGACCTCGAAGGGGCAATACCCGCGGCCCTCGCGGCTTTAGGCATTGCCCACTCCCCGCCCCGCTTTAGCATGGAAGAGGCAAAGGTCTACGGCAAGGCCCGCCTCTCGGCAACCTTTATGAACCTAGAGGCCATGCACGCCGCCTACGCAAGCCTGGCGGCCCTTCCGGGCGTCAAGGCAGTCATCTAAGGTGGAGGGCCTCCTCTCGCGCCTTGCCGAGCTCGGGCTCTCCGAATACGAGGCAAAGACCTACCTAGCCCTTCTTGCCCACGCCCCGGCAAGCGCCTACGAGACGGCAAAGCGGGCCGGAATTCCCAGCTCTAAGATCTACCAGGTCTTGGACAAGATGCGTCTGCGCGGCCTTGTCCTCTGCCTTGAGGAGGAACCTGATAAGCGACTCTACCTGCCTGAGGCGGCGGCGGACTTTATAGATGGGCAGAGGGCCCGCATGGGCGAGACGTTGGAAAAGCTCTCAAGCGAACTCTCAGGCTTAGGCGGCTTAGTGGAGGCATCTGCCCTGTGGAACCTCAAAAACCGCGAAGCCCTTATTACCAAGGCCCTGGCTATGATTTCCCGCGCCCGCGTTGAGATCCTCCTTTCCGCCCTCTCCGAGGATATCGAGGCCCTCAGCTCCGCCCTCTTCCAGGCCCAGGAGCGGGGCGCGCGCATAGCCATCATCCATTTTGGGGAGCAGCGCCAGAACCTCCCCGGCATCGTCTACCCCCACCCCATCAAGGACACCCTCCAAGAAGAAAAGGGGGGCCGGGGTTTCAGCCTTGTCTGCGATTCCCAGGAAGCCTTGAGCGCCACCATCAAGGCCCAAAGCCGCGTTGAGGGCGCCTATAGCCGGAATTCGGGCTTTGTCGTCCTTGCTGAAGACTATATCAAGCACGATATCTACGTTATGAAGTTTGTGCGCCGCTACGAGGATGAGCTCATCTCCCGCTTTGGCCCCGGCTTCCAGCTCCTGCGTGATGTCTTTAGCGATACCGAGTTCCCCAGGGCCTAGCCCTCCCCCCCCTTGACGGATTAAAGCCAGCGACATATATTAACTACCGTGGTAGGCAACACTGCAAGGGAGGCTGTATGAAGGTATGGATAGATGGTCATTTTTATAGCAAGGAAGAGGCAAAGATATCCGTCTTCGATCACGGTCTCCTCTATGGGGACGGGCTCTTTGAGGGTATCCGCATCTATGGGGGGAAGATATTCAGGCTTAAAGAGCACCTTGAGCGGCTTTTTGACGGCGCAAAGGCCATAGCCTTGAGCCTGCCCTATAGCCTGGAAGAGATTGCCGCCGCGGTAGAAGAAAGCCGGCGGGTCAATGAAAAGCAGGAGGGCTATATACGCCTTATGGCAACGCGGGGAGTGGGGGACCTGGGGATATCGCCCTACCTCTGCCCTCGGCCGTCACTGCTTATCATCGTTGACGACATCAGCCTCTACCCGGCGGAGCTCTATCAACAGGGCATACCCATTGTCACGGCCTCAAGCCGCCGCATCGGCCTTGACGCCTTTGACGTGCGGGTAAAGAGCCTGAATTACCTCAACAATGTGCTGGCAAAGATAGAAGCCCGCCAAGCCGGCTGCTTGGAGGCGGTTATGCTCAACTCTGCAGGCTATGTCTGCGAGTGCACCGGGGACAATATTTTTATCGTTAAGGGCGGGACGCTTTTATCGCCCAATCCCAGCGACAGCCTCTTAGACGGTATTACCCGCCGCACGGTCTTTGAGCTTGCCGCCGGGGAAGGGATAGAAGCCAAGGCGACCGCCCTTACCCGCTACGACCTCTACACCGCGGACGAATGCTTCCTTACCGGAACCGGGGCCCAGATTATGCCCGTCAAATCTGTAGACGGGAGGCTTATCGGCGTAGGCAAGCCCGGAGTCCTCAGCCTTAGGCTTATGGCTGCCTTTGACGCCTTCGTGCGCAAGGGCTAGCCAAGCTCTACCCTGTCCCGCCCATTTTGCTTAGCCCGGTAAAGGGCAGCGTCGGCGGCTTGGTACCAGGCATCAAGGGTCGGACCCTCAGGCGGGCGCAGGCAGATTCCGGCGCTTAAGGTGGGGGTGCCGCGCCTGCGCCCCGGACCCTCGGGTAAAAGGACGCTCTTCATCTGTTCGCGTATCCGCTCCAGGGCGGCAAGGGAGCTCTCCCGGCTTGCCTGGGCAAGAAGGATACCGAACTCTTCACCGCCCAAGCGGCCAACCAGGTCCCCTGAGCGCAGGGCCCCGGAAAGCACCGCGGCAATCTCGCGCAAGACGCGGTCGCCCTCGGGGTGGCCGTAGAAGTCGTTGATGTCCTTAAAGAAATCGATATCCAGTATAGCCAGAGCCAGGGGCTCTCCATAGCGGTCCGAGCGTTCCATCTCTTGGCGCAGGCGGGAGAGGAAGTAGCCGCGGTTTGCGAGGCCGGTTAGGCTATCCTCCCGGGAAATACGCTCTATCTTTAGCTTGGCCTCCTTGAGGCTTGAGAGGAGAACGCGCAGGCGGCGTGAGAGCAAGAGGAGAACGATACTGCCCCCAATGAGGGCAAGGAAGCCTAGGCCGTTGCGGATGGCCAGGTGGAAGAAGGCGCTTTGATAGTCTTGGCTGATAGCCACGCGCAGGGGGTAGGAAGAGAGGGAGCCATAGGCAATAAAGCGACGCTTCCCGCCTAGGTCCTGATGATTGAGGCTAAAGACGCCAAAGTCATGTTCCCGCATGATCTGATAGTAGCGCTGATCCTTGAAGGGCTTGCCGACCAATGCCGGGTCATAGGGCAGGCGGTAGAGGACCATGCCATCAGAGCGGAGAATGGAAAGGGCTCCCTCGCCTTCCGGCAAAATAGGGGTATAGAGGCTATCCAGCTCTTGGAAATCGATAATGGCCAAGAGGAGGCTGATGCCTCGTCGTGGATGGGCAAGGGGGTAGGAAATGGGTATGGCCCAGCGCTTAGTAAGGGGACTGACAAAGGGATCGCCTAGGTAGAAGCTCGGCGCCTTCGCCCCCCTTTGGCTTTGAACGAAGTCGCGGCCACCAACATAGGCCGCAGCCTCCTCAGTGGCCTCCGTCGGTATGGCGTAGATACCGCCTGAGTCGTCAATGAGGCGGAAATCCAGCCTTACCTCGCCGTGGTCGCGCAAAACGTTTACCAGCTCAACAAAGCCCTTCTCTCCATGGGGATCAGCTTGGCTCTTACCGGAAAGATATTGGTCAAGGAGCTTGAGGGAGAGATGGATCTTGTCCAGCTTGCCGTGGAGCTGTTCCGTCACGGATTGGCTTAAGCGTAGGAGATTTGCCTCTTCTCTTTCCCTAGTGCTTTGAAAATCCCTCTCCAGGATGACAAAGGCGGTGAGCCAGATTAAAAAAAGCCCTATACCCATAGTCAGGCGGAGGAGGAGGATTGCCCGGTCGTAGCCGGCTTCTTTTTTCTCCATGATCAGAACCTCCGCAGATCCGCTAATTTCCCCACTTTAGCGGCCTAAGCCGCTTCTTGCAAGCCTAAAATGCGGTATCATGGGCCCTGAGGAAAATTAAAGCTCTTGATGAGGGCTCCCCCCCTTGAAGAAGGGCCCAACTTCCTTTATCATCCCGGCAATTTGGACTTTTGATGGCCCTAAAGAGGGACGCCGCCCAGCCTGGCGCCCCCGTAGCGGCCCCGCTCGCCTACCCAAGGAGGGAAACCCAGTGAAGGGAAAAAACATTCCGGCAAAGCTAATTCTGGAGGATGGAGCCGAATTTTCAGGCTTCTCCCACGGATACGAGGCCTCCGTAGCCGGTGAAGTCGTCTTTACCACCGGCATGACGGGTTACCCGCAATCCTTAAGCGATCCCTCCTACAAGGGGCAAATACTTGTCTCCACCTATCCCCTTATAGGGAACTACGGGGTACCGGGGAATGCCGTCGATAACCAGGGCATTCCCCTTTTTTTTGAGTCCGAACAGGTGCAGGCAAGCGCCTTCGTCGTCTCGGAATACTGCCAAGACTACAGCCACTACGCCGCTGAGATCTCCCTAGGGGACTGGCTCAAGAAGCACAAAACGCCCCTCATCTCCGGCATAGACACCCGCGCCCTCACCGAGAGACTGCGCGCCAAGGGCGTGATGCGCGGCAAGATCATCGTAGACGGCAAGGCAGACTTGAGTTTTGACTCAGGCGACATTGCCCACCCGGTAGCCGTGGTTTCCTCAAAGGAGCGCCGAGAATACACAGCCTACCCCAAGGGAAGCTACCAGGGAGAAGTGGGCCGCAAGGGCGAGGGTCTGCGCATAGCCCTCATCGACTGCGGGGTAAAGCGCAACATCCTTCGCTGTTTCCTAAAGCGCGGCGCGGACTTAGTGCGACTGCCCTGGGACGCGGACCTGAGCCAAGAGTCCTACGACGGCATCTTCCTCTCAAACGGCCCCGGAGACCCCAAGGCCTGCGATAAAACCATAGCCACCGTGCGCGCCGCTATAAGCGGGAACAAGCCCATCTTCGGCATCTGCCTGGGCAATCAGATCATGGGCCTAGCCGCCGGCGGAGATACCTACAAACTCCCCTACGGACACCGCTCGCAAAACCAGCCCTGCGTGGAAGTGGGCACAAAGCGCTGTTATATAACCAGCCAGAACCACGGCTACGCGGTACGGCCTGAGTCCCTGCCGGAAGGCTGGCAGCCCTGGTTCCTCAACGGAAACGACGAGACGGTGGAGGGCATCCGCCACCAGTCAAAGCCCTTCTTCGCGGTGCAGTTCCACCCGGAGGGCTGCCCAGGGCCGCGGGATACTGAGTATCTCTTTGACTTGTTTCTAGATGCGGTGCGCGCCGTAAAAGAAGGAGGCAAGGCATGAGCGATTTCGACAAACCCAGCAAGGTCCTCCTCTTAGGCTCAGGAGGCCTGCGCATCGGCCAAGCCGGAGAGTTCGACTACTCAGGCTCACAGGCCATCAAGGCCCTCAAGGAAGAGGGCATCAAGGTTGTCCTCATCAACCCCAACATCGCAACCATCCAAACCTCAGAGGGCATGGCAGACGCCACCTACTTCCTCCCCATCACCCCTGAGTTCGTTGAAAAAATCATAGAGAAGGAAAAGCCGGAGGGCATCCTCCTCTCATTCGGCGGGCAAACCGCCCTCAACTGCGGGGTGGCCCTCAACCGCTCCGGAGTCTTGGCAAAGCACGGCGTGCGGGTTTTAGGCACCCAGGTAGCCACCATAGAGGAAACCGAGGACCGCGACCTCTTTGTTAAGAAACTCAACCAGATAGGGGCTAAGAGCCCGGTGTCTCAAGCCGCCGTTACCATAGATGAAGCAAAGGTCGTGGCCACGCGCATCGGCTATCCCGTCATGGTGCGGGTTGCCTACGCCCTAGGCGGGGCCGGCTCTGGCATCTGCCGCGACGAGGCAGAGCTCGTTAAACGCTGTGAAAAGGGCTTTTCCGTATCGGACCAGATCCTGGTTGAGGAATGGCTGGGCGGCTGGAAAGAGGTTGAGTACGAAGTCGTGCGCGACCGTTTTGACAACTGCATTACCGTCTGTAACATGGAAAACTTCGACCCCTTAGGCATCCACACCGGGGAGTCAATCGTAGTCGCCCCCTCACAAACCCTCAACGACTCCGAGTACCACATGCTGCGCGACGTGGCTATCCGCGTCATCAGGCACCTAGGCATCGTGGGCGAGTGCAACATCCAGTACGCCCTTGACCCCTACTCCGAAGAATACCGGATTATAGAAGTCAACGCCCGCCTCTCGCGCTCCTCAGCCCTTGCATCAAAGGCCACCGGTTACCCCCTGGCCTTCGTTGCCGCCAAGCTCTCCCTAGGCTACGCGTTGACCGACATCGAAAACCGCATCACCCGCGTCACCAAGAGCTGCTTTGAGCCAGCCCTCGACTACTGCGTAGTAAAAATCCCGCGCTGGGACTTAAAGAAGTTCAAGAACGTGGACAAGCGTATCGGCAGCGAAATGAAGAGCGTGGGCGAGGTGATGAGCATCGGCCGCACCTTCGAAGAAGCCTTCCAAAAGGCCCTGCGTATGACGGGCACCGGGGTTCCCGGCCTCGCCTGCGCCGAGCAGGTCTTTGACGACATCAAGACCGAGCTGGTAGAGCCCACCGACCGCCGCGTCTATGCCGTCTACCAAGCCCTGGCCTCAGGCTGGAGCGTCGACAAGGTCCACAAGCTCACTAAGATAGACCGCTGGTTCCTCTCCAAGATTGCGAACGTGCTGGAGTGCGAAAAGAACTTGAACGCCTTGGCCGGGGCCTACCCGGAGCGCCCCCTCTTGCAAAGCGCCAAGCGCCTGGGCTTTTCCGACGAACAGATCGGCAAACTCATCGGGCAAAAGGAAGCGCGGGTGCGGGAGCTGCGCAAGGAGCTCAATCTCCGTCCCTGCGTCAAGCAGATAGACACCCTAGCCGCGGAGTACCCGGCAAAGACGAACTACCTCTACTGTACCTACTCAGGCAGCCAAGACGACGTCGTCGGCGCCCAAACCGGCGTCATGGTCTTAGGCTCAGGGGCCTACCGCATCGGATCCTCAGTGGAGTTCGACTGGTGCTGTGTCAACGCCGTAGCCTCTTCCCGCGCCCTGGGGCACAAGACCATCATGGTCAACTGCAACCCGGAAACCGTTTCCACCGACTACGACGTCTGCGACCGCCTCTACTTTGAGGAGCTCTCCCTAGAGCGGGTGCTGGACATCTACGAGTTTGAAAACCCCGAGGGCCTTATCCTCTCCATGGGCGGGCAAATACCCAACAACCTGGCCATGAAGCTGGACGCCTTCGGTTGCCGCATCTTCGGCACCTCGGCCACCAGCATAGACAAAGCGGAGGACCGCAATAAGTTCTCCGCCCTCCTAGACACCCTGGGCATAGCCCAACCGGCATGGAAGGAATTATCCTCACTGGAGTCGGCCCTCGAGTTCTCCCAGCGCGTCGGCTACCCCGTGCTTATCCGCCCCTCCTACGTACTCTCCGGCGCCGCCATGAACATAGCCTGGGACGACGAAAGCCTCACCCGTTTCATCAAGGAAGCCGCCGTCGTCAACCCCGAGCACCCGGTAGTCATCTCCAAGTTTGCGGAAGACTCAAAGGAAATAGAGATAGACGCCGTGGCGCGGGAGGGGGAGATCCTCATCTACGCCATCAGCGAGCACGTGGAAAACGCCGGCGTCCATTCAGGCGACGCCACCGTCGTACTGCCCGCCCAGCGCATCTACCTAGACACCTTCCGCAAGATCAAGCGCGTGGCAAAGGCAGTCGCCGAGGAACTGCGCATCACCGGGCCCTTCAACATCCAGTTTCTCGCCAAGGACAGCAAGATATCCGTCATCGAGTGCAACCTGCGCGCCAGCCGCTCCTTCCCCTTCTGCTCAAAGGTCTTCAAGCAAAACATGATAGACTACGCCGTCAAAGCCATGCTCGGCGCCCCGGTGGAAAAGGTAAAGTCATCCTTAGTAGACCTAGACTACGTGGGGGTCAAGGCGGCCCAGTTCTCCTTCTCCCGCCTCCATGGGGCAGACCCCGTGCCTGGCGTAGAAATGGCAAGCACCGGAGAAGTCGGCTGTCTAGGCTCAGGCATGAACGAAGCCTTTATGAAGGCCCTCCTCTCGGTGGGCTACCGCGTGCCCAAGAAAAAGATCCTCCTCTCAACCGGCCCCATCGGAGACAAGGTAGAATTCCTCGATTCGGCAAAGCGCCTGGTAGAGCTGGGCTACGAGCTCTACGCCTCCGAGGGCACCGCCGCCTTCCTGGCAAAAAGCGGGGTAGCCACAACCGCCCTCCACTGGCCCCTAGACAAGAAAGAGCCCAACATAGCCACCAAGCTGCGCGAGCGCGCCTTCGACCTTGTCATCAACGTGCCCAAGGACAACCGCCCCACCGAGCTCAAGAACGACTACCTCATCCGCCGCATGGCCATCGACTTCCAGATACCACTCATCACGAACATCAAGATAGCCAAGCAGTTTGCCCAGGGTCTCTCCTGGATGGACACCCGCGAGCTAGAGATCAAGTCCTGGGAGGAGTATAAGGCCTAGCCCTACCGCCCGACCTTGGGCCTGCCCTGCCCGACCTTGGGCCTGCCCCCACCTGCGCGCCAGGAGCGCTCAGGCGGGGTCGGGCTTTCCGCTCCAATAAAAAGCCGCCCCTTCAGGCGGCTTTTTATTTCCACTACAATCCCTCAGGCGGGGAATCGCCTTCGGCGAGGATAAAAAAAGGCCTTAGCCCGGAGGAGCTTCCGGGCTAAGGCCTTTTTTGTAATAAATTCTCTCATCCTCTTTTAGCTATTATTATGGGCCGCTCTCCACACGGACCCTGGATTCCTCTTTGGGCGCCCTCAGCTCGATAGGGCGCCCCCCCTGGGCTTTTTACATCCTTTTTCGCATTCACTTTATCGGCTAGGGCCCGAGGGCCTGCGGTTACAGTAGCCCTAGGCAGCCCTCTGCGCAAGATAAAGACTGCTTTAGGGCATAGACAATCATCTACACGCGGGAAACTCAGCTTGTTTTTAACCCTTTTGGAGATATTTCTTGACGCTTTTTACTCCATCGCCTACACTGCCCCCATGACAGCCGACACAAGAGAGAGAATCTGGCTTTCCCTAGGCAGGAGCCTTGCCGAAGCATGCCGCATGACGGAGGCCGAGTCTCAAGCCCTTGACTCTAGCAAGATAGCCCAGCTTATCGGTCTCCTCCCCTTCATTGCCGGCTGTCAAGACGCGGACAGAACAGCCCTTTCGCACCTGGCCGTCTGGGTACAGGCAAAGCGGGGCTTTGCCCGCTCCGTTTACGACCACAGGCTCGCGGATGACTCAGATCCTCTGCGCCGCCTAGCCCCCATTGCAACCTTTTCAGGCGGCGACCCGGCAATCCTGGAAATAGGCATGGCGCGCTTGGCCCTGTGCATGCTAGAGTCCTACCGGAAAGACATTGAGGCTGACCAAGCCCTAGGAAACTATAACCCCCTAGCCTCTGGGGCCTGGGACTATCCAAGCATGGCGGGCCAGCTCCAGCTCAAAGCCGGTATCGCTAGCCAAGAGCTGGATGAAATTCTAAGCGCCGCGGAAGCGCTCAGCGCATGGTGGGAGAGCTAAATGCCACAAAAGCTTAGGGCTACGGGAATCGGTTTTGCCATTGTATTCGCTATCGCCCTTGCCCTCACTACGGTCCAAGGCGCCCTAAAAGGCATTGGCCCCCTAGCCCTCATCTTCCGCTCACAGACTATCGTTTTACTCATAGCCATCATTGGCTTTATACTGAGCGCCTTTATAAGGCCCCTCCGCTGGTTTCAACCCATCGTCTTCCTCGCCTGCATGCCCTTCCCCATCATGGGTCCGGAAGGGACAACGAATATGTACGCCCTGGGCTTCTTTGCCATTGGGGTCCTCCTCCTTGAGCGCGCGGGCTTTTTCAACAAGCACCGCCTTCCCAAGGCAATCGGCGCAATCCTCTATCTCTTTGGTTGGGAGCTTGCCGCGGTATTCACCAGTGGCGCTAATTTTACCTTTGCCATCACACCCGTCTTCTTTATCCTCGCCTTTCTCTTCTTCCTCTGGATCCTCTACCGCGACCGCATGATCGTCTACCTCAAGGAGCCCAAGCCCCGCCTTTCCCTCACGGAAAAAGGCCTTTCCCCGGCAGAGCAAAGCTACGTGATAGCCGTCTCCCAGGGGCGCCAGCCCAAGGAGATTGCCTTTGACTTTGAGGTAAGCGAGTCTACCGTCCGCAACACCCTTGCGCGCGCCTACAAAAAACTGGAGGTAGAGGACAAGGCGAGCATGGCCGCCCTCCTTGCCTCCCACGAGCTGGTAGAAGGAAAGTTGGAAGCTTGACAGAGGGGCCCTGGGCGGGCTTTGATTCCACAGGGGGCTAGGCCTGCGCGTAGACAGACTCCTGGGAATCATCATGCTCCTCTTAGACCGCGGCAAGATAAGCGCCGCCGAGCTTGCCCGCCACTTCGAAACCTCCGAGCGCACCATCTATAGGGACATAGAGAGCCTGGGCATGGCCGGCGTGCCCATCCAAGCCCTCTCCGGCCCCGGCGGTGGCTATTCCCTTGCCCAGCGCTTTACCTTAAGCAGAACCTACCTCTCGCCGGAAGAAGTCTTAAGCCTGGTGGGGGCCTTAGCCAGCATCGGCCAAGCGGCCCATGGGGGAAAGCTGGGCCAGGCCCTCGACAAGATCCAGGCCATTAGCCCGGACCCAGGGCCCCAGGCCATCCCCCCCGCCCTCATCGTCTCACCCTTTCCCTGGGGCGGCTCAAGCGGGGCGGGAGAAGGCTATGAGCTCTTGCGCCAGGCTATAGAAAAGCGCAGGGTGGTTTCCTTTTCCTACTCGAGCATGCGCGGGCCCAGCTCCGAGCGGCAGGTAGAACCCTTTAGCCTAGCCCTGGGCGGCTCAGTCTGGTACCTCCACGGCTTTTGCCGCCTGCGCGGCCAGTGGCGTCTCTTTAGGCTTTCGCGGATGAGCGCTCTCAAAATACTGCCGGAATCCTACCAAGCCCAGAAGCGCCTCCCCGCTCCTGGGCCCTGGAATAGTGAATGGGGCTGCCACAGCCTCCAAGAAATACGCCTGCGCCTTGAGCCCCAGCTACGCCTAGCCGCCCTAGACTACTTTGGAGAAGAAAAACTCATACAGCTGAATGACGGAGGCTTTGAAACAAGCCTCCGCTGGCCTGCGGATGAAAGCCCCATCCGCTTCCTCTTAGGCTTTGGCCCCGGCATAGAAGTGCTCGAGCCTGAGAGCCTACGCAGAGACTTCTCTCATGCGGCCCAGGCTATCGCGGCCAAAAACCAAACAGGCTAGCGGCGCACGCGTATCCTAGTCCCTGAACGCTTAGCAAAATAAAAACGGGCCTGAGGTTATTTTCCTCAGACCCGTACGCGGGCTCAGACCCGCACGCGGGCTCAGACCCGCACGCGAAAAGACGGAAGGGCCCTAGGGCCCCTCCAAACACTCATCTCTAGCGGATACCGTATTTCTCGTACACGTAGTCAATATCCTTGTCACCGCGGCCGGAGAGGTTGACAAGGATGGACTGCCGCGGCTTGTCCTTCGCCAGCTTCATGGCATAGGCCAGGGCATGGGCGCTTTCCAGGGCGGGTATGATGCCCTCCTTGCGGGAAAGCTCATAGAAGGCATTGATGCATTCGTCGTCGGAGGCGGAGACGTATTGCACCTTCTTGAGGTCATGGAGGAGGGAGTGCTCGGGTCCAACCCCCGGATAGTCCAGGCCTGAGGCTATGGAATAAACCGGCGAGGGCTCGCCTTTTTCGTCTTGAAGGAGGTAGCACTTAAAACCGTGGATAGTTCCCGGCTTGCCGTAGGTAATGGTGGCAGCGTGTTCGCCGGTCTTTGTGCCGCGCCCCATCGGCTCTACGCCGTAGAGGGAACAGCCCGGCTCATCGATAAAGGAAGAAAAGAGGCCCATGGCGTTTGAGCCGCCGCCCACGCAGGCTACCACGTTGTCCGGCATCTCGCCTGTCATGTCAAAGAACTGCTCGCGGGCTTCCACGCCCACTACCCGCTGGAAGTCGCGGACCATCATGGGGAAGGGATGGGGACCCACTACCGAGCCGATGCAGTAGATGGATGTCACCGGATCTTGCAGGTAGGCCTGGAAGGCTGAATCTACCGCTTCCTTGAGGGTCTTGAGGCCATGGCTGACGGGAACCACCTTGGCCCCGAGAATCTTCATGCGAATGACGTTGGGATGTTGTTTGGCGATATCGACCTCGCCCATGTGGATCTCGCACTCAAGGCCAAAGTAGGCGGCGGCCGTTGCCAGGGCCACCCCGTGCTGTCCGGCGCCGGTTTCGGCAATAAGCTTCTTCTTGCCCATGTACTTGGCTAAGAGGCCCTCCCCCATGCAGTGGTTGAGCTTGTGGGCGCCGGTGTGGTTTAGGTCCTCCCGCTTTAGGTAGATGCGCCCGCCCAGCTCGTCGGAAAGGGTCTTGGCAAAGTAAACCGGGGTGGGCCGTCCCTGGAAATGGGTGCGGATGGAGCGCAGCTCGGAAATGAACTGGTGGGACTTGCTGATGGAATAGTAGGCCGCGGTAATCTTATCCATCTCCAGCTGGAGATTCGGGGGGATATAGCTGCCGCCGTAGGGGCCAAAGTTGCCCTGGGCGTCGGGATAATTCTTGCAGAAATCAGTCATGGAAGCCTCCTGGAATGGGTTTGTAAGAGGAGTGTAGACCCTCTTTTTGTTACTGTCAATAGTAACATTGAAATATTTTTACTGGGGGAGATTCGGAAGGCTGAAGAGTAAAAGGGAGAGGATAGGAATTTAGAAACATCATCGAGGGGTTTTCCGGCCTCAGCGCCCTGCCCCATGCGCAGCTGTGGCAGGGCAGGGTTTCGCCTAGGTCAAAAACCGCTAAGGCTAGCCGGACAAGGATGTCCGACTAGCTAGATACTCAGCGGCGGACAATCCGGAAGCCGGTGTAAGCGCTTAGTACACTAGGATCATTTTGGCCTCGATACATAACAGCAGAACATCTTGCAGGGGCGACCCATGACCCCCCCCTCATTACATGATAACCGCCAGTATCCGGTCCGCGGTAGTCCACAATAGTTCCAAAAACGGATAATTGCTGGGTCGTTTGATAATATGCGTGATAGTCCCAACACCATTCGAAAACATTTCCACTCATATCATACAAGCCGAGTTCGTTGGCACCGCCTGTTTTACTGCCAACAGCTTGGGTAGTATGTTCTGTGGTTTGCCCATCATTCTTTATGAAGTCATAATATCCATAAACAGAGTAATTCGCAATATGGTTGTTCCCATCACTACCCGCAAAGGGCTTTGCATAGCCGGTCCTATTCGTACCGCCATTCTGCCCATCAGCGGGGGCCCCCATAGCCGCCCACATCCATTCCATCTCCGTAGGCAGGCGGAAGCCGTTATTGCCCCAGTTAGCCGTAGCCGCATTCCAATCCAGGTTATTAGTAATAGGTATCTGCGAATAGCTAAGGCTGCTCCAATTCACCGGAGTGCCATTTACGGACACCGAGTAAACCGGCGTCAGGCCTTCAGCCAAGCTCAGCTTGTTGCAATAGGCAAGGGCGGCGTACCAGGAAACCTGCTGAGCTGGATTATTCAGACCAGTCGAATATATTTCGTAAGTCGGGTCGTAATTATCCCCGAAGATGGCCCGCCACTGAGTTCGAGTGGTTTCATAGGTGCTTATTTGGAAGTCGTTGACAACGCTGATATTTGTTTCTGTGGCATCGCGCTGAAAGCTACCCGCAGGAACATAAACCATGTTGAGCAGAAAGAGGGTCGCTGGAAAAACCGCCGTGACCGAGCCGGAGTTGGCCGCATGGCTTACTGAGTTTGCCCCCGCTACCGTGAAGCTGTTTGCCGCAAGGCCTGTGAGGGTCCAGCCTGCTTTTGCTGTCAATTGAATGTTCGCCGTATACACCGTACTGGCCGCGAAGCTTCCGCTCACGGAGGGGCTCCAACTGATGCTGCCGGTATACTGCGCCGTATTAATAGGCGTGGTTACCGGGCTGGCATCGCGGATGGGCACTGCTACGCCAGGAATGGCAAGGAGGGGTGATGGGCGCCGGGCTTGTTGCCGGGAAGACAGCCGCAACCGTGCCGGAGCTAGCCGCATGGCTTACCGTGGCACCGGCTACCGTAAAGCTGTTGGCAGCAAGGCCTGAGAGGGTCCAACCCACTTTAGCCGTCAAGACGATATTGGCCGTGTAGGCCGTGCTTGCCGCAAAACTGCCACTCACGGAAGGGCTCCAGCTCATAGTTCCCGTGTATTGTGCCGTATCGATAGCCGTAATTACCGGGCTAGCTCCGCGAACCGGCGCGACTATGCCAGGAATGGCAAGCAGGGTTATGGGCGCGCCAGCTGTAGCTGGAAAGGCCGCCGCAATGGCGCCGGAGTTAGCCGCGTGGCTTGCCGTAGCCCCGGCTACCGTAAAGCTGTTTGCCGCAAGGCCAGTGAGGGTCCAGCCCGCCTTGGGCGTCAAAACGATATTAGCCGTGTAGACCGTGTTCGCCGCAAAATTGCCGTAAATAACCGGGCTCCAGCTTATCGTCCCTGTGTACTGTGCCGTATCGATAGCCGTAGTTACCGCAGTCTCTCCCCGCACAGGCGCGACTATGCCGGGAATGGCAAGCAGGTTGATGAGCGCTGGGCTTGTTGCCGGGAAGACAGCCGCAACCGCGCCGGAGTTAGCCGCGTGGCTTGCCGTTGCCCCAGCTACCGTAAAGCTATTTTCAGCAAGGCCAGTAAGGGTCCAACCCGCTTTTGGGGTCAAGACGATATTGGCCGTGTAGACCGTGTTCGCCGCGAAGTTTCCGTAGACAACAGGGCTCCAGCTTATCGTCCCCGTGTACTGTACCGTATCGATAGCCGTCGTAACCGCGGTCTCGCCTCGCACGGGTGCGATTATGCCGGGAATGGCAAGCAGGGTGATGGGCGCTGAGCTTGTCGCCGGGAAGACAGCCGCAACCGCGCCGGAGTTAGCCGAGTGGCTTGCCGTGGCTCCGGCTACCGTAAAGCTATTTTCAGCAAAGCCAGTGAGGGTCCAGCCCGCCTTGGGCGTCAAAACGATATTAGCCGTGTAGACTGTGTTCGCCGCAAAATTGCCGTAAACAACCGGGCTCCAGCTGATGGTTCCCGTATACTGCGCCGCGTTAATGGAGGTCGTTACCGGTGTCTCTCCCCGCACCGGCGCGATTACTCCCGGAATTGCCATATCCGTGATGGTAGCTGCGCCCGTCGTCGGGAAAACCGCCGCTATATTGCCTGACCCGGCCGCATGGCTTACCGTGGCGCTGGCTACGGTAAAGCTGTTGGCAACAAGGCCAGTGAGTGTCCAACCCGCTTTGGGCGTCAGAACGATATTAGCCGTATACACCGTATTCGCCGCAAAACTGCCGCTCACGGAGGGGCTCCAGCTTATCGTTCCGGTGTATTGGGCCGTGTCGATGTCAGTCGTTACAGGGGTCTCGCCTTGCGCGGGCGGGTTTACGCCGGGAATGGCAAGGAGGGTGATGGTTTGATCCGGCTCTGCCCCCGTTGCCGGGAAAACCGCAGTAAGCGTTCCGGAATTGATAGCGTGGCTTACAGTAGCACCTTCTAAGCTAAAGCTATTTTCTGCTACACCGTTTAAGGTCCAACCCGTTTTAGCCGTCAAGACGATATTTGCCGTATAGACTGTATTCGCCGCAAAGCTTTCGCTCACTGAAGGGCTCCAACTGAGAGTCCCTGAGTACTGAGCCGTGTCGATATCATTCATTACCGGGGTCTCAGCCCGTGCGGGCGGGGTCACTCCAGGAATAGCAAGGAGGCTGATGGTTTGATCCGGCTCAGCCCCGGTTGCCGGGAAGACCGCCGTAACCGCGCCGGAGTTTGCCGGGTTGCTTGCCGTAGCGCCAGCTACCCTAAAGCTATTCTCCACTACTCCGCTTAATGTCCAACCGGGCTTCGCCGTCAAGATAATAGCGGCCGTATACACCGTATTCGCCGCAAAACTGATGGAACTTGGAGACCAAGCAATGCTACCCGTATACTGCTCGGTATCGATGCCTGTCGTTACCGGGATAGCCCCCATGAGCGGCCCTACCACGCCAGGGATGGCAAGCATACTTATGGTTTTGTCGGGGCTGACAGGAGTAGGACAGGCCACGGATATGAGGGCAAGCAGCACGATGAAAACACCTAAAACCCTTTGTTTCATAGACCCACTCCTTTTGTACACGCTAGATAGCTTTCACATCGCTTCTCATGGTCTGAATCTCAATCTTCATTTTTTTCTGAAGTTGCTTTTTCACGGGCATATGGTTGAACGATTTTGAAAAGGCTGGCACCTACCAAAAGCGGCTTTCATCGCTCAAATGGCGCCCCAAGAATAACAGTAGACTGCTCCGGCCAAGGGGCTGGCCGGTGGTTTTCGGCATTATAACATGGGAAAAGGAGATCACTGGATTTTTTTTGGGTTAAACAAAGCAATTTTACAGACATCATCCCACCCGCCCAACCCTGGGACTCTAACAGCATAGTAGGCGTCCAGCTTTGCTGAAAAGAAGAAAATTCCCCTTGCGCATTCAAAAAAAGCAGGATACACTGTTAACCGGTTAACATATGAAAAAGTCCGTTACTATCAGGGATGTCGCCCGCCATGCGGGGGTGTCCATTGCCAGCGTATCCTACCTCCTAAACGGCAAAACCGACCGCTGCGGAACAGAAACCCGGCAGCGTATAGAGGCTTCCATGGCTGAGCTTGGCTTTGAGCCAGACTTTACCGCGCGTAGCCTTTCTCAGGGAAGAAACTTCCTCATCGGCCTTATCCTTCCCCTCACCAGACACGAAGACCTCTCCACATCCCTCCTGCGTGACAATCCCTTTTATGGAGAATTTTACGACGCCCTTGCTCAGATCAGTAGCCCCGCCGGCTTTGATATCATGCTCCGCGGGTATGAGCACCCTGAAGATGCCATGCCCTGGGTGCGCAAGCGCAAGCTCGACGGGATCATATCCCTGGGCGCCGCCCCACCCGAGGGCTTCCACGGCATAGACGACATTCCCCTTGTCTTAGTGGACTGCCTACGGCCCACAGGCCGTGCCTGGCCCCTCGTGCGCACAAACGATATCGCGGCTTCGGCTGCGGCAACTGACAGCCTCCTTGATCTCGGGCATAGGAATATCGCCTTTATCTCTGGGGAAAAGGCGCCCAGCTATGTCAATCGAGACCGCTACGCAGGTTTTAGCGGCAGTCTTTCCAAGCGCGGTCTTTCATGCCCAGCCCGGCTCGTCATTGAGGATTCGGTCTCTTTTGAGGGCGGCTACCGCGCGGCCATCCGGCTTTTAGAAGAGGGAGGGGATTTCAGCGCCGCCTTCTGCGCCGCCGACGTCATGGCCTTCGGCTTTATCCGCGCCCTCCAGGATCGAGGCGTCGCCGTTCCACGAGAATGCGCAGTCATGGGCTTCGACGATATCTCAAACTGCCGCCACTTCCGTCCCCTCCTCTCAACGGTCCGCCAGGACATTGGGGAAAAGGGAAGGCAGACAGCAGAGCTTCTCTTGGACACCATGGATGGGGGAGATGGAGTGGGGAGAGAAATCCTTATCCCCTTTGAGATAATGAATCGCGAATCTACGAAGGCCTGGGGGAAAGGCTAAAGAGTTTTTTGTATCGATACTGGTTAACCGGTTAACATAAGGAGGAAAAATGAAACGACAGGGAATGTTGATGATAGGAGCCCTCGCGCTCCTGCTGGGCGTCCTACCCAAAATCGGCGCTCAAGAGAGGCTGGTCGTGCTCCCGGGCACCATCCAAAGCGTCCTCGGCGGAGGGAACTGGGCTCCCGACAACAAAGCGACACAGATGGAGGACAAGGGAGGAGGAATCTACGAGTTCTCCGCGGACTTTCCCAAGGGAAGCTACGAGTACAAGGTAGCCCTTGACGGGTCCTGGACGGAGAACTATGGAGAAGGCGGGCAACGCGATGGTCCCAATATCCGCCTTGACGTTCCTGAAAACAATTTCAAGGTGCGCTTTGTCTTTGACTACAACACAAAGCTCGTCAAAGACTCAATCTCAGGAGGTATCAGCCTCTGGTCGGAACCAGCTTCGGTATTCCTCCTGGGCGTCGGGGTCGCGCCTGTCCCCATGAAGCGGGATTCCCCCGGCTCCTACTCCCTGAGCATGCGCCTTGCAAAGGGTTCCTACAGCTACCGCGTCGGCTACAACGCTGATGACAAGCTCGTCTTTGGCTCTGGCGGCAAGCGCGGCGGAGAGGGCATCAGCCTCGAGCTTAAGGCCGATACGGAAATCAGCTTCCATCATAGGGTCGCAAAAGCGATAAGCTGGGACAGCGTGAGTTACGTACAGATCGCGGAGACTGAATGCCCCCGTGTGAGGGCCGCAGGCTTTTCCGAACTAACTCTCTCCGACGATGATTATGACAACCTCTGGACGGGCAGTCTTACGCTCCCGCCGGGCAAGGGCATCTACGATTTCACCCTCCTGCGCGGAGAAAAGCGAGCAGGAGGGCTCAGGGTCAACTATAACGAAATTGCCCCAGGCTTTAGCATCAGCTTCAGCTACGACTCCAAGGACGGGGGCTTTTCCAGCGACTACGTTGAAAAGCTCTCCGGGCTGGACGCCAAGGTGCTAGCCAAGAGCCTTTACCACGATTCACGCGATGCGCGCTACAAGAAACCCTTTGGAGCGGTCAAGCTGGGACAGACGGTGGAATTCACCCTCTCGGCCAAGGCAGGGGACTTGGAAAAGGTAAAGCTTGTCCTGCGTAGCCAGCTTATCAAGGGCAACCAAGACAGCGAGGTCTTCAACCCCTCGGGCCTCGACGCCTGGATGAAAAAAAGCGGGCTTTCCGAAGACCTCTCGCGTGAGTATTGGAGCGCATCCGTAACCTTCGACGAAAATATCGCCGTTTACGGCTACCACTTTCTGGCAAGCGACGGCAAGGATACGGTAATCTATGCCAACAACGATCGGGTAGTTCCCGTTCCCCACAGCCGCGTTATCGGCACGGGCGGGGTGGGCAAGGCATGGGATCCCGCGGACGCAAAAATGCTCCCCTATCGCCTCACCGTCTATGACCCCGCCTTTACAACGCCTGAATGGGCAAAGGACGCGGTCTTCTACTACATCTTCCCCGAGCGCTTCCGCAATGGCAACAAGAAAAACGACCCCCATCCCGGCAAGAGCGCCGGCTATGCAACTCACCCGGTGGAAAAGCACTTCAACTGGCTTGACCCCAAGCCCTGGGTACCCGGCTCGAGCGACGGCAAGGCCGACGACGACGGCCAGTGGTGCAATGACTTTTACGGCGGCGACCTTGCCGGCATCACTGAAAAGCTGGATTACATAAGGGATCTGGGGGCAAACGTCATCTACATGAACCCAATCTTCCAAGCCCCCTCCAACCACAAGTACGATACGGCCGACTACAAGAAGATAGACCCCAGCTTTGGAACGCTCAAGGATTTCGACAAGCTGGTGGCCGAGGCTAAGAAGCGCGGCATCCGCGTGCTTTTAGACACAAGCCTCAATCACTCCGGCTCCGACTCGGTGTACATGGACCGCTACGGCAAGTACCCTGGCATCGGCGCCTTTGAAAAAGAAACCATCCGTGCGGATTCCCCCTACGCCGATTGGTATATCTTCAACCCGGCTGGAGCCGGAGCGGACCAGAAATACGCCCAATGGGGCAATCCCACCCTTGCCACGCTCAAGGAATCCGAGTCTTACCTGGACTTTGCCTACGGCAGTAAAAACTCCGTTACCCGCTACTGGCTGGGGCGTGGCATTGGCGGCTGGCGCATGGACGTGACGCCCTGGAAATCCGATGACTTCTGGCGCGGCTGGAGAAAGGCGGTTAAGGAAACGAATCCCGATGCCCTCACGGTGGCGGAAACCTGGTGGGACTCCTCCAAGTATTTCTTGGGCGATAGCTTTGACTCCACCATGAACTATATTTTCCGCCAGGCGGTTTACGACTATGCCTCAGGCGGTTCGGCCCAAGATGCCGTAGCGGCCTTGGAGATGATGCGGGAAAACTATCCCCCGCAAGCCTTCTCCGTTCTCATGAATCTCCTTTCTACCCATGACGCCGCGCGCGCCCTCTACCGCTTTGGCTATAAGGGAGAGGGCGAGTCGGCCCAGGTGGAGGAAGAAGCGAAACGACGCCTCCTCCTTGCCGTCTTTATGCAGATGAGCTACCCCGGCGCCCCGGCTATCTACTACGGCGACGAAGTGGGCATGACAGGCGGGGAGGATCCCTTTAACCGCGGCCCCTATCCCTGGGCAGACTTAGGCGGCAAGGTCGATACCGACCTGCTTGAGTCTTTTAAAAAACTCACTCGGCTAAGATCGGAGAATCCCATTCTCAAACAAGGCTCGCTAGCCGTCCTTCACGCGGACGAGGGCGGCATCGTCATGCACAGGCGCCTAGGCACTCAGAGCGCCCTGGTAGTTACAAACAACTCAAACCAGCCGCGCGTCTTCGAACTGGATGCCAAGGCATTGGTTATCGAAGCGGCTGAGTACTCAGACCCCATCTCCGGAGCGGTCGCTAAAATTGAGGGAGGGCTCATAAAGCTTGAAGTTCCGGCCCTCTCTGGCAGGGCATTCATCTCACGCTAAACTCTTTTGCGCTGCGGCGCGGGGGCGGTTACGGCCCTCGCGCCTTTTTTTTATTTGTGAAATTCAAAGCTTGGCTGCTTAAAAAACCCATTGCCCAGGTCGCTTGTCTTTATTTTTCATACTGCAAGCATTATGAAAGCAGCATGTACGCACTTCATATCCGCAACGTAGAATCACTGGTTATCACGCGTATTGGACAATGAGCCCACATTGAACGGAGATCCATGTAAGCGGAATTTCGGGTTATTCCTGAGGAAGCTTCACGCCGGGCGGAAGTCCTGGAAGCCGAGGCCGGCGATGAATTGATCTTCGTTTCGACGCCATCAACGAGGGACTATGGCCGGCAGGAGATGTATTCCGATGCCGCGCGGTTTTCTTGTCATGGTCGATACGAACATCATGCTTTCAGCCACCAATAGAAAATCTTGATCCGCACGACTATGGTTAAATATAGTATTTTCTACAAATCTTAACACGCTAATACTGTATTTGCATGAACGCATCCACTACCTGTGGGTCAAAGTGCGTTCCCGAACCTCCACGGATATGTTCACGTACCTTATCCTCCGACCATCCGGCGCGATAGGGACGGTCGGATCTCAAGGCGTCCCATACGTCCACCACGGCAAAGATGCGCGCTGCTACGGGAATCTGTATGCCAGCCAGGCCATGCGGATAGCCGCTGCCATCCCATTTTTCGTGATGATAGTGCGGAATATCCAGGGCTTGCCGCAGGTAGTGAATCGGCGACAGCAAGTCAAAGGCGAGCGCTGGATGCTTTTTCATCACGATCCATTCCTCATCGGTGAGCGGACCGGGCTTGAGCAGGATGCCGTCGGGAATTCCCATCTTGCCGATATCGTGCAGAAGGGCGCCCCAACGCGCAAATACCAGTTCGGCTTCGCTCAAACCGAAGCTCCGGGCAAGCTTAACCGTCATCACGGAAACGCGCTGGGTATGCCCTTCGGTTTCCTTATCCCGCAGGTCAAGAGCCCTAGACCAGCCTTCTATAGTGGTGTCATAGGCTTGGCTAATTTCTAGATTTGTGCGTTGCAGGTTTTGAAAGAGGCTAGCGTTTTCTATGGCTATCGCCGTCTGCCCGGCAAGGGTATAGAGAAATTCATACCATGGACCATCATGAACGAATGGAGAGCGATGGAATACTCCCAGCAGCCCCTTGACTTGTCCAGCGGCAATTAAGAGTACCCCATGATAACATGTAAAGCCTTCTCCGCTTATATATACCATCGATGGATCGCCGCCCATATTCTCCCGGATATCTAAAATGTTGATGGTTTGACGCTCCAAAGCGACATTGCAGAGCAAGCCTTCCCCAAGGCGCATTTCGGCATTTTTTATAGCGCTACTGCGGAAGCCGCGTTCGGCGCCGAACTCAAGCATCTGCGAACTTTGATTCAAGGTCATGACAAAGGCTGCATCTACACCAAGCTCCATTGTGACATGGGTAAGGATTTCAGAGAGGCTGAGACCTAAATCTAGATTAGCCGCAATAATGCGGTCGATGGCGCTGAGGGCAGTTAGGTGCTCGAACTGTTTCCTAACATTTTCCTCCGCTAGTTTACGTTCTGTGACATCTACGTGAATAACCACGATCCATGTGCGTTTATCATTTTCAAATGCCGTTATATGCGCTAGAAACCAGCGCTTTACGGTGGAGCTGTGACAGGGGTATTCGATACGCATTTCGCATATCCCGCAGTCACGGACTTCTCGGATAGCCTTGGCTACCGCTGCCGCCTCTTCTGAGTTTGGCCCCGTAGCCGAGTCGCATACATCAAGGTAGTTGGTTCCTATGCAATGATTGGAGTGTAAAAGATTGTTTTTTAAGCCAAATTTACGCCAAGCTGCGTTGACCTGGACGATAATGCCCTCTTGATCAAGGATGCAAATATTGGCCGAGAGAGCATCCTGGATGCTTTGCAAAAATTCTCCCGCAGCGATAGCCTTACTTTCCGATTTTTTGCGCGCGTCAATATCCATCCGTATCCCGAGCATCCGAGTCGTATTGCCATTTGCATCCCACGCTACGCTATGGCCCGCTACAAATTGCCAGCGGTAAGTGCCATCGGCGTGCAAAACCCTTGCCTCATATTCATAACGGCTGGCATGATTCTCAAGGACTTCCTTGATCTTTCCTTCTACTATGAGCCTGTCGTCAGGGAATATTCGTTCCAGCCAGACCTTGCGATCCGTAGCGCCCAGTTCCGGTTCGTAACCCAGCATTGAAAAATACTGGGTAGAGCCGTACCAGGTATCGCTTTTAATGTCCCAATCCCAGGACGCTATCCGGGTTGCTTCAAAGGTCACACGCAAGCGTTCCTCGCCTATCCGTAAAGATTCCTCAGCCTCCTTGCGTCTGGATATATCATGGATAATGGCGCTGGTATTTATAACGCCCAAAGCATCCGTATAATTTGTGAGTGATATTTCAACAGGAAAGCTGGAACCGTCGGCACGGTACATAGTCAATACCGACCGGACTTTGTTGTTTGTAGAGAGTTCCTTATGTACAATCTCTGCACCACTCTCGTGGGTAGCAATAAGGTCGTGGATGGATACCTGCTGTATATCCTCGAGTGATCTGCCGAACATCCTGCATGCGGAAAGATTAGCCTCCGATATTTTACCATCGCTGGATATCACAAGAAAGGCGTCTTGAAGATTATCGAATATAGGCCGATACCGACCTTCGCTTACGCGCAGGGCGGTATTTACGCCTTCACGTTCCGTTATATCGCGGATATTGCATTGTATGACTTTCTCCGCTTCTACAAGGTAGACGTTGCTCACGAATTCCACTTGAATCAAACGCCCGTCCTTTGTCATGAGCGGCAGGTTGTCATAACGGATATACTCGTTTTGCTGCAAGGCCTCAAAGGCATTGCGGCTCGCCTCTATATCCCGGAAGGCGCCAACTTCCCAAATCCGTTTCTCAATAAACTCTTCCCGCGAATAACCTAGGAGTTTGATAAGGAAGGGATTCACATCAACGATCGCCCCCGTCTCGGCATCTAGAATCAATATGCCGTCTTGGGCGGCTTCAAAGAGGCGTCTGTAGCGGAGTTCGGAATTGATATTATCTGTCATCTGCCTATTTTTCATGTTATTGCCTAACTCCGGAATCTAGCGCTGAAAGGTAAGGAGCGTAAGACTTATCTTCCCTCAGGATATGAATTGAGAGCCAGTCTTTAAGCCAGTAGACAAGCTCGAGCGCGGACACGGATTTCCCATCGCTGAGCATGGCCCTCCGCGCAAGGACATCCTTGGAAAAACCGACATGTCGAGCCTTATGCTCAAGCAAATTTGGATACCTGCTGCGATCCATAAGGGATTCCTCTGATCCAAAGTGCGTTTGGGCATACTTCATAAGCTCATCGAGGATGCTATTAAGGTTCTGCTTTTCTTTTTTTTGATCCATGGCGCAATAGAGGCGGTTTATTATATCTACAAGCATGTGGTGCTGCGCGTCCATCTCTCTACTGCCCACTGAGAACTCATCCTTCCAGGGGAAAAAAATCATCATGCTTCTCCTTTTCGCCTATCCCTCAGAAAACTTCGATCTCAGGCAGGTTCCTCTCGTCGTCGGTCGGAGAGCCACCGATGACTGCATTATGGATCCTTCGCTGCATGAGCATGGTGTATCCGGAACGCAGGGTTTCCGCGATCTCCGTCGTTGTCTTTACCTTGATAGGTTTAGACCAATCGGCACCAAGAATATTACCGATATCCTCTAGCTCCTTGCCGAACATGACTAAACCGCTTTGCACCTGCTCGATCTGCTGCCGCGTTATATCCTGGAACTGGGTCTGACCGAGAGAATCGATCACGGCCGCAAGAATAGCGTTTACAGCTCCATGCGTTTCCTTTACAAAACCATCCAGTTCTTCAACTACCGTATTAAAATCACCGGACAAGCGCGGCAGGGCAAAAGCTATATCAAAAACAAGCCGTGCTTCGTCATCTCCCTCTACCAGGATCGAAATAGCGGAAAGCCGCTCCTTAACGGTACGGGAAATGGATGCAACACGCGTCTCTATCTGGGCTACAGCCATTTCCACCTGCGTAGATAGCTTACGCACTTCCGCGGCCACTATGGCGAATCCGCGCCCGGCGGCGCCGGCCCTGGCTGCCTCGATCGCCGCATTGATGGCAAGGACGTTCGTCATGCTTGTCACGTCCCTGATTATGACAACAAAGGAACCGAGATCGGCAACCTGTTCCAGCACGCTCTCTACGGCTGAGTGTATTTGCTTATTAAGGTTCTGCTGAAATACCTTTAGTCCGTCGAGTAAAAGCCGGCTTTCTACCAACTTAGTGCTTGCGTCTCCTTGCAAGAACGCTACACGGTTTCTTGTTTCTTCAAGCGCAGATACAAGCTGAGCGGCTGCGGTTTTAACCTCCGTTAATCGCTTGATGATTTCAATAATAGCGGTCTCTGAGGTTGCATTCGTTCTGGAAAGATGAGCCTGAAGAAGTTCGGCGAACTGCGGCGTGGAATCGACCACGGCTTTTATATTATTCTTTATTTCCGTGACTACGCTGTCTTTTTTTTTGCGTTTCTGCACTTCATCAATCAAGCTTGACACTAAAGCCAGTACATCCGCTTTATCCGGCTTGTCTGTCTGTAAAGAATTTTCGCCTGCATCATTTTCCGCAACAGAGGCCAACAGCGCCGCTATTCTCCGAAGTTTTTCTACATCGGACCAACTTTCACTCTCCCAATTACCCGCAGCAGCAGCGCCTGATTCTTCTAAACGCGATAATTCCTTTTGCGTAATAATACCGTAGACTAGAAATGCCAATCCTAAAAAAACTGCAGCTGCAAGGCAAAGCAGCAACCTTGTCATTCCCAGTTGATCGCAAAAAAAACATCTATAAGAACAGGGACAAACCACAAAACGACGTAGGAAAGGGTTGCAAAAGCAAGGCTTCCGACAATGTTGAAGATCCTGCGTTTGTTTCGCTGCGCTGTGTACTTTTTGCTGTTCATGCGAAATATCCAAAACACCGCAATAGTCTCATCCAGTTATTGCGCATCGGTTCAAGATCCCGGAAGCACTTGCTTAATGACCTTTATAAGATCCGGCCCAGCAACCGGCTTGACGAGCCAACCCGTAGCGCCTAATTTTTTTGCCTCGTCGCGTTTAGCCGCCTCACCCTCCGTGGTGAGGGTGAGAATGGGCATAAACCCTAAGCCGGGGAGAGCGCGCATGTTTTTAATCAATTCCATACCGCCCATATTGGGCATGTTTATATCGGTGATGACTAAGTCAGGCTTTAAGCCTGCTTTGATTTTGGCAAGAGCCTCTACGCCGTCGCCGGCAGTTTCCACCTTAAAGTCATTCATTTCCAGCGTTGACTTGACGCTCATCACCATAGTTGCGGAATCATCCACTATAAAAATCGTCTTACTCATCTTTCTTCCCCCTTCTTTAGTCTGACATTAGGATTGTCTTAAGCCATGCGCATAGCTCTCTATCTTGCGGCCACGCAGCGATCCTTATTCCCGCAGCCTTAAGTACTTGAATATTGGCCGGATGCAGGTGCTGACAGGCGGCCATGTCAACCCGAGCATTCGGTTTCTTCTGCAGCCAGACAAGCAGGGCTTCGGCTTCGTCGCAACTCACCGCATCGCGCATCGCTGCATGATTCCTGCTATATTTTATGGGCATTCGAGTATCTCCTTGACGTTGAGTATCATCAGAACGGAACCATCACCTAGTAGCGCCGAGCCCGAATAGGCTGGAAGACCGGCAAGTACGCCCGTCATAGGTTTCTGGATGACATCGATAGCCTCGCGAAAATTGTCTACCAGAAGTCCTACAACTTCTTCACCTAAGCGAACGACTAGAACGGCGTATTCATCGTAAGCATTGGCATGGGGCGGTGAAGATATTTTCAGCAGCGAATTAAGGTCTTTGAGCGCTACGATGCGTCCGCGCAGGACAGTGGTCCGACTTTTTTTAATCGTGCGTATCGCGGATAGGGGAATACGTACCGTTTCCAAAACATGGTCCATTGGCACCCCAAAGAGCTGGCCGTCGGATTCTATAAGCATGACCTGGGTTACGGCCATAGATAATGGAAGCGAGATGCGAATACTGGTACCGATACCAACCTCGCTCTCCACTACTATTTCGCCGTTGAGTTTTTCTACTGCGCTACGCACGACGTCCATGCCCACGCCACGCCCAGAGAGGTCTGAGACGGCTTCTATAGTGGAAAAACCCGCCGCGAACACAAGGTTCACGGCATCCCTATCGCTCATGTGATCTGCGGCCGCTTCATCGATAAAGCCCTTTTCATAAGCCTTGCGTCTAATGACGGCAGGATCAATTCCTTTGCCATCATCGCTTACTTCAATAAGCACCCTATCGGCTTCTTGCGAGGCACGGATCAAAAGCTTCCCAATCTCAGGCTTTCCGGCCGCACGCCGAATTTCAGGGCTTTCTATGCCATGGTCAAGGCTGTTGCGTACAATATGGATCAAGGGATCTGCAAGCGCTTCGATGATGTTTTTATCCGCTTCCGTCTCCTCTCCTTCTAAAACAAGCAACACTTCCTTGCCGAGTTTGTTCGAAATGTCTCGCACTAAGCGCGGGAAGCGCTGAAAAACAAAAGAGACCGGCATCATGCGAACCTGCATGATTGCTCCCTGCATTTCTTCAACAATGCGGTTGATAATCATGTATTGCGCTTTTATTTCGCGAGCTAGTTCGCGCACGGAAAATTGCTCTTCCGCCCGCTTAGCTAAATACGGCAAGGCGTTTTTTGATACGACCATCTCGCCGATCAAGTTCATCAGCCTATCGATCTTTGCCTGATCTACCTTGAGGCTCCTTGTACCGGAGGCGATATCCTCAGCGCGTCGCCCAAACTTTGAACCATCGTTTAATGGGATCACTTTGGCTTGCTCTTTGGGCTCCTGCGCAACCGGAGCAGCCGCAACAACTGCAACAGCCGCAACAGCCGCTACTGCTGCTACTGGGCCACATGTTGAGGCATAATATTCCTGACCACAGAATTGAAGATCCAGCCATGCCATGAGCGCGGCGCCATCTCCGGCGCGAAGCGCCTCCTCTAGCGCCTCTTGCAGGGCAGCGTCTAGCTGGGCATCCAACAGCGCGTCTTCACAGGAAAGGCAATTTGCAAGTATCCCTGCTACTGCCCGCAGACGACCCGCCAACCATGCGGGATGATCATCCAGCATAAGGATCCTGCGCTGGTCTGCTATGATCGATTCGAGCATCAGGATGATCGATTCGAGCATCAGGGCTTCTTCGTCCGAATACGACGACGGCGTCCTTATTGGTGCATCATTAATGCCTAATTTATTGTCTTTACGGGATTCTAAGATTTCTTGCGATGCAAGCTCTTGAATTTCAATTTGATCCGGGACATAGCGGAAGTGAGCCATAAGTTCATCTTCCGAAGCGGATGAAAGCATATGGAAATCCAAAACGCAACGATAAGCATCTAGCTCAATCAAAGGCGGCCAGTTTTCCCTGCTGGCTATACCGCCCCAGATAAGTCCTGGCGTTAAGCGTGCCGAATGAAAAGGATCATCGCCCTGAAAAAAACAATCTGTTGTGGGGACATAGTTGACCCAATACAAAAGCTCGCCTTCACTCGATCTTCTCTCCGCATCCCGCCTGACATCAAGCGGAATACTGGCCAAGAATGAAGGGCCCAGGCCGTTTGAAATGGCTGTCTTACTAGTAGCAACGATATTTTCTCTGGGAGGTTGAGCTGCTGCTAGCTCTACGGGAATCGATGCGCGTAAGCTGGCCGCCAATTCAACCGATACCAAAGCTCGCGCAGTTCCGGTATGAAAATTTTCCGCCGAACCGTGAGACGCGACTTCGTCGCAGAGGATTCCGACAAAATCCATTGCTTCAAGCAGTTGATCGGTAAGATGTTTAGTAAGCGCCGCCTTGCCGTCTCTCAACACAACCATCAGGTCTTCACTAGCGTGCAAGACGCGGGTCATTTCGGGAAAATCGAAGAGACCGCTGTTGCCTTTCAGCGTGTGAACCAGCCTAAAAAGTGCATCCATTGCACCTTCATCGCTTGGATCCTTTTCCAATTGCATCAATTTCTCAGCTATGCCCTGGAGAAAATCGCGAGTTTCGGAGAGAAACTGCTCAAGCAGTGGGTTCATTTTAATACCTCCCCGAGCATAAGCCGGACATAGCTTGATAATTGTTCAGGCTTTATCGGCTTAACGAGGAAACCATTTGCGCCCGCTTGCCATGCAATCTCCCGGTCATGGGCTTCGGCTTCCGTAGATACGATTATAGCCGGCGCCTGCGGTATCTCCTGGCTACGGAGTTCGCGGATAAAACCGTAACCGTCCAGTTTGGGCATATTCACATCAACAATATAGAAATCAAAGGGGCCCTGCAGGGTTTTTTCCATAGCCTCTATCCCGTTGACAGCCACTTCTACGGCATAACCGGCAGATTCCAGGATGGAACGGTGGTACATGCGCACGGTTGCGGCATCGTCCACTACCAGAATGCGTTTCATGTGGCCTCCAATGGCTTCTGGTAGACAATGCCTTCGGCGAACTTACGCACTTTGTAGAGAGAAGAAACGCGGCTCATGGATTCTGAATGGCCTAGGCATATAAAACCGCCTGGTTTAAGCACGTCAAAGAAGGTTTCGGCGGCCGTCTTGCGCGAGATATCGTCAAAATAAATGAGTAAATTACGGCAGAAAACCACATCAAAATTGCGGTAGGATTTCGTATCCGCCGGCTCGGTAAGGTTAACCCGGGTGAACTCAACCGCTTGCTTTAGGTCCATGCATAACTGAAATTCATCGCCGATAGCGCTAAAGTACTTTTTAAGCCAGGGATTGGGCACGTGTTGCACGGAGCGTTCGGAATATAGACCGATACGCGCCTTTTGGAGTATGCCCGTATCGATGTCGGAGGCGATAATCTCCACATCCATCGTGTCTATAAGGGGCCAACACTCCAAGAGATACATGGCGATAGAATAGGGCTCCTCGCCCGATGACGAGGGAATGCACCAAATGCGGATGGGCTTGTCGTCGACTTTACGCAGAACAATTTCCGGCAGAATTGCATCGACTAAGCTTTTGAACTGGTACTCCTCGCGCAGGAAATAGGTTTCGTTCACGGTCATCGCATTGGTCAGCAACTGTAGCTCTTCACCCGACGCCTGAAAACGCAAAAAAGTGAAATAAGCGCGGAAGCTTTCGTTTCCCGTTGCCTCGATGCGGTCCACCAGCCGCCTGTCAACAAAATAGCGCTTTGAGGTCTCAAAGCTTATTCCTGTCTTGCGGTAGAAAAATTCCCTGAACTTCTGAAAATCCTCCTCGCTTATACCGGCGCCGAAGGTATCGGAATAGGCGTCTTCCGACATAAGGCGATCAGCGGCCATCATGGATGCGCCTCAGCGCGAGTGTGGCAGAGAACTGGATATAGGGTTCGCCAGCAAAGCGAATCTTTAACGCTTCGAGTGACTCCACCGCCGTCTCGGTCCCTACTTCGCTTAACAAGTCTACCGCAGTGGCGCAGACATTGACGTGCAGGTCGGATTCGATAACCCCAATGAGCCAGGACTCTACAGCAGGGTGGCAGAGAGATTCTAGGATATTCACAGCAAAAATACGCACATCGGAATCGTCATCGGAAAGGAGGCCTTGCATGATCGGCGCGACCTCGTCCGGCAACTGCTTCATTGCCTCGATGGCTTCGTTGCGCAGTGCCGCATCATCGCTTCTCAGGCAATCGACAAGTCCAGCGACAGCCGTTGAATTGCCCATGCAGGTCAAACTGCTTAATATGACTTCACGCACTGAAACTTCTGCTTCTTTTTTTAAACATGCGACTAAGGCGGGAGCGGCTTCGAGAAAGCCCGCCAAATCGCGAGCGGCCCAACGCCGAGCGGTAGGATTGGAGTCTCCCAGCTGAACAATCAGGTCAGGGTAATCCCGCTTCCGTTTGCGCTCGTCTGTAGCGACTGGTTTTGTCTGTTGATTCTTGATAAAGCCCATGCCGCCTCTCTCTATCGCCCAGCCCAAGCATTAAGCTGGGCGACGATCTTGTCCGAGGGCAGAACGATTGTCGCCCCGCCTCTATCGATGAGTTCTTTGGGCATTCCGAAGACTACGGCCGTAGCCTCCGATTCGGCGATACATCTGCCGCCTCGTTTTTTTATCTCGGTAAAGGCGTCGGCTCCGTCGTAGCCCATGCCGGTAAGCATTACTGCAATGACGCGCGCCGGATCAAAATGCTCCAACACCGAGCGTCCAAGCAATTCCACCGAAGGGTGCCATAGAAACTCAGGATTTTCCGGCTTGGGCAAAACGTTGAGCTTCCCTGCGCGCACAGTCAGCACCATGTCAGCGCCGCCCTTTCCAAGATAGATGAAACCAGGATCTACCGGCATGGGATGATCGGCCTCGACTACCTGCAGGGCACATACTTGGTTCAGCCTATCGGCAAAAGATTTGGTGAAGGCGGCCGGCATGTGCTGGGCAACGAGGAGGGGCCAAGGATAATCCGCCGCCAAGTGCGGAAGGATGTCCTCCAGCGTACGCGGCCCGCCTGTAGAAACGCCGATAATGACAAGCCCCTCCCCTGCCGGGCTACGGCGGATTGCCACCGGCTGGGGCTGTACAGCCGCTTTCTGCCGCTCATCTCGCAGCCGCTGTGCCAAGCCCTTTATGGCCGAGCCTTTTCCTTTTAAATGGGCATGGGCGGCGGTACGCACTTTGGCGACGAGCTCGTTTTTTATTGCATCGATGGACAGAGAAATCGTACCCTCGGGTTTTGCCAGGTAGTCGACTGCCCCTAGGTTAAGGGCTTCAAAGGTTGCCAAGGCCCCCTGCTCGGTAAGGGAGGATACCATGACAACCGGAACCGGGCGTTCCGCCATGATAAGCGATAGCGCGGTAAGTCCATCCATCTCTGGCATGTTTATATCAAGGGTCACGACATCGGGCATGAAATTTCGATTCTCGTCTACCGCCTCTTGGCCATTCCTTGCCTGGCGGATCTCGAAATCTCCTTCGGCTTGAAAGAGGGCCGAGAGATGACGGCGCATGAGCGCCGAATCGTCAACTACCAGCAGTTTGGTCATGGGCTGCCTTTGCCGCTGCGGCGACTTCCGTCAATTCCCGTCCCTCGAGCAATCGTGAAGGATCTATCAACTGCACTATCCGTTTCTGATTTTCCAGGTTGGCCATCCGCGAAAGCAAAAGACCCTGCTCGGCCGAGAATTGCGGTGCCGGTTCAATCGCGGCCTTGGGAATCTTCAGAACTTCCGATACCTGGTCGACGATAAACCCAGTACGAAGGCCGGTAAGCAGGAATACCATGATACGTTGGCGGTCTGACCGCGCTACCTGCTCAAGGCCAAGGCGTCGGCGCAGGTCTATTACGGGAAGTACGCTACCACGCAGGTTGATAACCCCTTCTACGCTAGCTGGAGCCTTGGGCACCCGCGTTAGATCCTCCGGTATGCGGACGATCTCCTGCACGCTTTCAATCGGGACCCCGAATTCCTCACTGCCAAGGCGGAAAACCACAACCTGCTCGTCGTCATCCAAGGTATCCTCCTGCAACTCCACGCCTTCTTGACCGCTTTCCCGCTGGGCATCCGTTAGCGCATTAAGCGCATTCTTGATAGCCGAATCGCCGAATAGCTTGCGGGCGGTGATTATCGACACGAGGCGGCTACCGTCGCCTAAGCGGCATATTTCCGTGATGCCGGCGTTCTCGCCTTCCCTAACTAAAAGCGGCGGCATGGCCTCTACACTTGACTTAGCAACCCGAAGCACCTCGCTTACGCCGTCTACTGCCAAGCCGACTAATGCCCTGTCAAGTGCCAACACAACGATGCGGCTCTTTTCATCCAGCGGCCTGTCGGCGAGGCCGAATACCAAGCGTAGGCTGACGATCGGTAAAAGGCGATTTCTAAGCGTCATGAGACCGAGCACGTGCGCTTCAGCGCCCGGCACTTGGATGATTTCTTCCGGCACTTGTACGATCTCTTGAACGTCTTTGATAGAAACTGCATATTCCTGCCCTTCGATATGCAAGCTCACCAGCTGGAGTTCATCGCTGACTTTTTCGGCTTCCCTGCTTTCAGCCACGACGCTCGCGGTTGCAGACGCCCGGTTTGACTTTAGCGCCGCTGAAATATGGCTCAGCTTGCGCTCTATGAGGCTGGCGAAGTCTAAAACCATGATCATAGCTTGGCCGCTCACGTTTTTAATGATGCCGGAAAGCATCTTGGAATCCACCGCGCTACTGATTGCTCCCGTATCTTCTATCTGAACCGGTTCAACCCCTACGACACTGGCCACTTTATCCACTACAAAGCCTAGTGATTGCCCAACATCTACCACCACAACGCGCGTCGAATCATCCGCCGGCCGTTCGGGGAAGTCAAACAAAGAACGCAGCGAAATAATGGGCAATACCTGTCCACGCAGATTGGCGAGACCCTCGAGAGATACTGGGGCCAGCGGAACGCGCACGACTTCCGGCATGCGAATAATCTCCCGCACCGGCGCCATGTCTACGGCGAAGACCTCGTTTCCTACCGTAAAGATCACGAACTGGCGGGTAGAGGAGATGGTTTCATCATGAGTATCGTCGGCAGGATTCGCCTGCTGACTCGCGACTTCCTGTGCCATGCTGCTATCCCCTTATATTGCGGTCTGCAATTCGTCAGCCAGAGATGCAATTTCCTCGATGGCTGCCGCCAGTTCTTCAGCCCCCTGTGATTGTTGTTTAGCTGCGCCGGCGCCTTCGGTGGCGGCCTTGTCGGCTTCTTGGGCGGCTGTGGAAATCTGCTCAACGCCCTTTTTAACCTGGGCAATGGCTACCGCTATCTCGTTTGAGGCGGCAAGGATTTCCTGGGTGCCTTTTTCCATCACATTGATGTCCACCTCGATAGTCTGTAGGTTGCCGGTGGAGGTCTTGGCCTTTTCCACCTCGCTGGAAGCCGCAACGACTATCTCGTTGAGGTCGCGTCCTACTACGGAAATCTGGTCTTGAACGGCCTTAACGAGATTTTTAATGCGGTCTGCGTTTTCTGAAGAATCACGAGCTAAATTACGGATATCGGTGGCTACCACAACAAAGCCCTTGCCGAACTCGCCCGCGCGCGCAGCTTCAATGGCGCCGTTAACCGCGAGCATATTCGTCTGGATGGCGACCGTGGAAATGGCATCCACGATCTTGTCGATTCGCCTGGACACAAGTTCAAGGTCCTTCATCTGTACGATGCTGGCGCGGGATGCAGCAGCTGAATTAGAGATGCCGACTATGAGGGCGTCGATCGCCGTCTTATTCATGGCTAACAGCAACCTGATGGCGGCCATTTTTTCAGCACCTACCGTGGCGCGGGCCTTGGCTATCTCCACGCCTTTCTCGATCTGGCTGATGGCGGCCGAACTCTCCTCGCTGCCGGCGGACTGCACCTCGGCGCCTTTGCGAATCTGCTCTATCGCCGCCATTATCTGTCCGCCGGAGCGGTTGATCTCCTGAACAGCGGAGGATAGTTCCTCCGCGGCAGAAGCCACTTCTTCCGCGCTCTTGGCAACGTCGGTAGAATTTTTAAGATCCTCCGCCAATTCTGAAAGCGCTTGGGCCGCCTGTTCGCATTCCGCCAGCGCTTGTGCCTGCTCGGTGACGGTTTTAGCGGATTCCTCCGCCGCCGCCGATTGCTCTTCCGCCGCGGCTGCGATATCCTGCGACCCCTTCAACGCCTGTCCGGCGGCGATATTCGACTGGGTGGCGCCCGTAGCGATTTCTTGTACCCCCTTGACCACTTCCGCCGCGTCGACGCGGATTTGCTCGAGGCGTATCGTTATCTCCTTTCCCTTCTCTACCTCTTCTTCAACGGTTTTCGCGGAAGCGTTGATGCCGTCGGCTATGATTTTGACATCGTTCTGTATCTGGCCGATCAGTTCCTGGATCTGCTTTGCGCTCTTCTCAGAAGTCTCCGCAAGGGTACGCACCTCGTCTGCGACTACGGCAAAGCCCTTTCCATGCTTTCCGGCCCGAGCGGCTTCTATGGCTGCGTTTAAGGCAAGGAGGTTGGTCTGGTCGGCGATGCGTGCCACGGCCTTGACGATTTCCCCGATATTAGCCGCTTGTTTTTCCAGTTCCGCCACCATCGCAACAGAAGCGGCTTGACGTTGGGCCGCAACCGATACGTTGCCTATTACGCCGGTAATATCGGCGCTTGTCCTGGCAATTACAAACTGGGAGGCTTCTCCCTTAGCCTGGCTGGCATCAGAATTCTGAAGCTATCGCGCTATAGCGCCGGTAACCTGCACAAAGGCCGTCAGGGATTCCTGCGCCGCGCCTGAGGCTTCTTCGGCACCAGCCGCAATTTGGTCTGAGGCGCGCTTTAATTCCTCCGCCGCAGAAGCCGCTTCGTTTATGCCGGAGGACAGTTCCCCCGTTGCTGCGGCGATGCGTTCGGCCGCCTGTTGTTGTTTGGCAAGCGTTCTTGCTTTTTTGCGTTGCGCATCAGCTTCGCGAACCGTCAAGGCGGAAATTTTGCCTCCACCCAAAGTAGTCGGGGGGACGCCCGGCGTCAGGCTCTGATTTTTTCTTACGAGTGCCATAGTACAACTCCTTGCCTTTTGCGGCCTTTATAAAAGCTCTCCAAAGCGGCCAAATGCGATACACTCCCCCAGTACGGAAGTTCGGATGAATAATATCGCCCTGCGCCTGCTCCATAAAAAGTATACGTACAAAGCCTTCTAGCTCGCTTGTGGTCAAACGCTCTATTTTGTGTAGACCTAAGGAAGGTCGCACTGTAGGTGAATGGCTTACAGGTATCTGCATATCTTATTCCAAGAAAGGCTTACCTACGCTAAGCGACTGAGTGGAACCGTGAGTTACCATAAATATTCCAAATGGCGAAGTCCCATTTTGGGGATGGCAAAGCCTAGCCGCTAACCTAGCCTCCGGCTTCGGGGGCGGTGCGGCAGGCTAAGAAACAGATGGAGGATCTATGTTTACTGTGAATGGAATTGGACTGTTTTTATTCTTTCTATTGATGATTTTGTTAGTATCCCGCCCTAGCAATAATCTTCTTTTCGCGGCTTCGACATGTGATTAAAGCTGGGTATATCCGGCAATTTTTGGGAATACACGGCAATAGCTTGCTGCGTATAGTCACGAAGTACCCCGAGTTACGGCGGCGGTGTTCAAGATCGGTTCGCGCCAGCCAAGGAAGGCTTCCATTTCCTCCGCGAGTTTGGCAAATTCCTCGGTATCCTCCCAGCTTGGGAGGGTTCGCCGGTAGGCGGCGAGATCGCATATATCTTGGTATCTACCCATCGCTAGCATGCGATCCTTGAGCTGGGAAGGCAATTCCACTTCAGTCTCCAGGCCCTGTACCAAGTCCCGGAGGCTATGGTTTTCCGGCAAACGCCCACGGAAGGCAAGAAAACCCATAATTAAATTCTCCAAGGACATTGCCCCGATGTTATACAAAGCGTCAGGATTAAACTTCTGCGGTTTGAGCCGTCCCCTCCTCGTTATTTCACGGTACCTTACCCCCTTGTCCCAAAAATCCTTCCAACCACCAATAGAATTGCTCATGCTATCTCCTCCTGTGTCAGAGAATATTTAGCAAATAGCGTGCCATGCCCTGTAGTGGGTAATTACAAATATAATCTACCGAAAAATGCCCTCCTTTGCGGATAATGATAGAGAGGGCGGTTTACTGTTGTGACTAATAATTCATCGGGCCCAGATTTTCTGCATCTATGCGATGCAACTTGTTAACCATATGCAAGACTAAGAAACAGAAACCACAGATGACACTGATTCCCACAGAGAGCATAAGGATTCTTTTTCGTGTTTTTTCGTGAGTTTCGTGGTTAAAATTCTTCATCCAGAAAAGGAACCACGAAAGACACGAAAAACACGAAAGGGTCTAGGAGAAGATATCTACATCGAGTAGATCCGGCCCTCTAGGATACGCGCGAAGCCTTGGGTAATCTCGTGCCGGGCTAAGATTATCTTGATGACGGCGGTTATGGGCACGGCCATGAACATCCCCGGAATTCCCCAGATAAAGCCCCAGAGCAAGAGGGAAAGCAAAACGACGACCGGGTGAAGCCCAAGGGAATCCCCCATGATACGCGGCTCGATGATGCTCCCTAGCACAGTTTGCACGGCCCAGGGCAAAGCAAGAGCAAGAATGAGCCGCAGTCCCACTCCATGCTGTAACAGGGCTATGGGCAGGGGAAGAATCATGGATATAGGCGCGCCGATGCTAGGTATGAAATCCAACAGGAAGGCAAAAAGCCCAAAGAGGAGGGCCATATCGATTCCCAACAAAAAGAGGGTGAGGGCGGTCAGTGAACCGGTAATCAAGGCAATAAGGAATTTGGCGGCGATATAGCGGGCAATCTTTTCATTGACCTTAAAGGCTACGCTCTCCGGCTTAGGTCCAGGTCCGCGCTTAACCCCGGTACCAGCCACTAAAAACATAAAAAAGGTAACGGTAAGAAACGTTTGGCCCAAAAAAACCAAGAGACCAGATGAGAAGCTGCGCGCGTAAGAGAGGACGGGAAGGCTCTTGAGGTATTCGGTGACCGTGGAAATATCCGCATCAAAGCCCAGAGGCTGCGTAAGCGGGTTGACCCAGGCCGCCGCTGCGCTTATGAGCTCAATAGTTTTTAGCCGGTACTGCTCTAAGCTATGGAGCACTGCGTTAAAGGAAACAACAATGAGGAATACGATTAAGCCCGCCACTAGCAGGGCGCTAAAAATACTTAAGACAAGGGAAAGGAAGCGCGGCAATTTAAGGCTGTATTGGAACCAATCCACAAGAGGCGTCATGGCATAGTAGAGAAAAACCCCTATCATGAAGGGAATGAGAATGGAACGCGTAACGCGGCAGATGAAAAGAATGGTTACAAAGCTTAAGAAAATGAGGCAGATCACCTTGATTCTGTCCCAGTCCATAGTCTTGCGACCGACATCCCTTGACTGCCCCCGCGGCTCGAAGCGCCCCTTGACCCGCACGCCTTTTTTCTCCATAAGGACATCTCCCTCATCGGCAATTTTTTTGGCACGCCCCAATTTTACTGACAGACAGTTGTCAGGGATTCGGGTTTATGATCACCCTCACACTCTAGGCACTCTGCCCCCGACGCGCAAGCCCGGGACTGCCTTGAAAGTGAAAAAAGGAGTATCTATGAAAAACCTGATGACGGCCTCATGTGGGCTGGACTGCGCCACTTGCCCAGCTTATCTGGCTTGGAAAAACGACGACCAAGCCCTTCGGGAAAAAACCACTGAGGAGTGGAAGCTCGCCTTCGGCTACGATTTTAGCCCAGGGATGATAGCCTGCTCGGGCTGCCGGGTGACGGAAGGGCCTAAGATAGGGCACTGCGCCGAGTGCGGCTTTAGAACCTGCTCAACAAAGAAGGGCCATTCGACATGCGCCGCCTGCGCCGACTACCCCTGTGCGGACTTGACGGTATTCTTTGGCCAAGTGCCAGGGACCAGGGAAAGACTGGAAGCCCTTCGAAAATAGAAAAGGAGGATGCAAGCATGGAAGAATCTGCGTTAAGAGATCCAGCTCAATTTCCCAGCGACGATGTTTTAGCCTCTGCATGCATCATCAAGCGTAGTTTTATGAGGCAGAAGGCAGGTTAGGGTATATGAATTATCTTGGGATCGACAATTCGAACATAGACTCTCAGCATATCTGTTGCGCCCTGGGTGGGGACAGCATGAATAAGGCAGCCGCTGAAACTAAAAAATCCTGGCTGAAGGAGGGCTTCCCCGAGGGCCTTGGCTTTTTACGGCATAAAGAGCGCGGCAAGGTATTCATCGAGTGGATGCCGGCGGAAGCTGGCTGGAAACCTGTTCTCGCCAAGGGTTGGTGCCTGATCAACTGCCTCTGGGTTTCCGGCAAATTCAAGGGGCAGGGACATTCAAGCGCCTTGCTTGAGGAATGCGAAAAACAAGTGCGTAACCAAGGCATGCAGGGATTGTGCGTTGTCTCGAGCGACAAGAAACGCCCCTTCTTGACGGATAAGTCATTTTTCATAAAGCATGGCTTTTCCGTCTCTGATACAGCCTTACCCTACTTCGAGCTCTTGGCAAAATCCTTCAAGCCAGGCTCGGCACTTCCCTCATTCACTGAGCTAGCTAAGAAAAATCAGGCCCCCGTAAAAAAAGGCTTAGCAGTCTACTATTCTCAGCAGTGCCCCTTTATGGAGCGTTACGCAAGTCTTATAGCGGAGCGGGCAATGGCGCGGGGCTTGCAGACAACGCTCAAGCGTTTCAAGAGCGGGGCTGAAGCAAGATCCGGTCCCAGCCCCTTTGGTACCTTGGGCATCTATTTTAACGGAGCCTTCGTTGGCCACGAACTTATGGCTGAGGGAAAGATCGATATCTTTCTGGACGCTCTCATGGCTAAGTGATATAAAAAGGAGATATTGACATGAAATACGTATGCGCCATGCTAGCTGTTAAAAACGTGAAGGCCTCGGTTGATTTCTACGTGAAGGCACTAGGGCAAAAGGTATCCATGGACCTTGGCGCCAACGTTGCCTTTGAGGGAGGCTTCGCGGTTTTAGAGCGTGGCCTATGGGAGAGCGTGTTGGGTGGAAAGAAGTCGATAGAGAAGTCGCACAACGCTGAACTTTATTTTGAGCACGATGACATGGAAGGCGCCGCGCTGAGCTCATACGGAGTAGAATTTCTTCATTCTTTGCGTGAGCAACCCTGGCGGCAGTTGGTTGTGCGGGTCTACGACCCAGACGGCCACATCGTTGAAATTGGAGAATCTATGGCTGCCCTCGCTTCACGGCTACATGAAGAGGGACTTGACTCAGCCGGCATCGCCAGGGCGACATCACTCCCCATCTCTGAAGTTGAGAGACTCTTATCCATTACATTTGAAAAAAGTCCCTTGGAATCGCTCCAAATCCCCTTAACAAATGGGTAGGGGATAAGTATATTCATGGTAATGGACAAGTTCATCATTAAGGGGGCGCTTACGAAGGCCCTTATTCTTATAGTACCGCAGTCAGCTTTATTCGGCCTTCGCCGCCCCAGGGAGTATTATTTTGGATAAATTAATCATTAAGGGGGCGCTTGCGAAGTCCCTTAGCCTTATACTACAGAAGTCAGCGTTATTCGGCCTTCGCCGCCCCGGGGAGTTATATTTTGGATAAATTAATCATCAAAGGCGCGCGCGAGCACAACCTTAAGAACATAGACCTGGAGCTACCACGCGACAAGCTCATCGTCATATCGGGGCTCTCGGGCTCAGGCAAGTCCTCCCTTGCCTTCGACACCATCTTTGCCGAGGGCCAGCGCCGTTACGTTGAATCCCTCTCAGCCTACGCACGGCAATTTTTGGGCTTGATGAGCAAGCCGGACTTGGACTATATCGAGGGTCTCTCCCCGGCCATCTCCATAGAGCAAAAGACGACCCATCGCAACCCGCGCTCAACCGTGGGCACGGTAACGGAGATTTACGACTATTACCGCCTCCTCTTTGCCCGCATCGGTATTCCCCACTGCCCCAGCTGCGGAAAGGTTATCCGCGAGCAGAGCGTAGACCAAATTCTTGACACCATTTTTTCCTGGCCGAGCGGGGAGAAGCTCCAGGTCTTGGCGCCGGTGGTGCGCGGCAAAAAAGGCGAGCACGTCAAAATCATCGCCGACGCCAAAGCGGCAGGCTTCGTGCGCGCCCGCATCGACGGAGAGATCGTGCTACTCGAGGACGCGCCTGCGCTTGACAAACAAAAAAAGCACGGCATAGACATAATAATTGACCGCGTCAAACTTTCCGAGGACTCGCGCAAGCGTTTGGCTGATTCGGTAGAAACGGCCTTTGAGACGGCAGACGGGTCTGTCATACTTTTACGCGATGGTGCGGATGGGCAGAAGGAGGAGTTTTTCAGTCAAAAGAATTCCTGCCCTGACTGCGGCATTTCCCTACCGGCTATGGAGCCCAGGCTCTTTTCCTTCAACACGCCCTTCGGCGCCTGCCCGGACTGCCAGGGCCTTGGCTCCAACCTCGAATTCGAGCCGGACTTGATCGTGCCGGATAAAAGCCTCTCCTTCGACGAGGGGGGTATCATTCCCTATAACCCGGACGCGGCATGGAACAGGTCCCGCTTTGAGTCTCTTGCCAAGCATTTTAAATTCAAGCTGAGCGTGCCCTTCAAGGAATACCCCAAGAAGGTCCGCGACGTCATCTTCCACGGCACCGATGAAAAAGTAGACTTCCACTACGTCAACCGCGAAGGCACGGGGAGCTTTGACTACAACGGCCGCTGGCCGGGAATTTTGGCGGACTTAAAACGCCGTTACGGGGAATCGAGCTCAGACGGAATCAAGGACTGGCTGGAGCGCTTCATGTCCCACAAGCCCTGCGAGACATGCGGGGGCAAGCGTCTGCGGGCGGAGGCTTTGGCGGTTACCGTGGGCGAAAAAAATCTCTGGGAGCTATCCAGCCTGACGGTCGCTGAATCCGTGGAATTCATAAAAAAACTTTCGTTGAACGACACTGAAAAAACAATCTCCAAGCAGATTCTCAAGGAGATCGGCTCCCGGCTCGGCTTCTTAGCAAACGTGGGGCTGGAATATCTGACCCTCGAGCGAAAGGCCGGCACCCTCTCCGGCGGGGAGGCCCAGCGCATCCGCCTGGCTACGCAGATTGGTTCTTCGCTCGTGGGAGTCCTCTATATTTTGGACGAGCCCTCCATAGGCCTCCACCAACGCGACAATCAGAAGCTCATAGACACCCTCACCTTTCTGCGCGACATCGGCAACACCCTTATCGTGGTGGAGCACGACGAGCAGACCCTGCGCACCGCAGACTACATCGTAGACCTAGGGCCGGGGGCCGGGGTCCACGGCGGCCACGTTGTGGCCCAGGGAACGCCGGCTGAGGTTATGAAGAACAAAAAAAGCTTGACGGGGCGTTACCTTGCCGGAACCCTTACCATAGACGTCCCGAAAGAACGGCGCGCCGGCAACGGAAACTGGATTACCGTGCGCGGTTGCCGTGAGCACAATTTAACCGGGATAGACGTTGGCTTTCCGCTTGGGGCCTTTACCTGCATTACCGGGGTATCCGGCTCGGGAAAGTCGACCCTGCTCTCCGACATCCTCCACCCGGCCATCTCAAACGCAGTCATGGGCACAAGCTGGGAAGTAGGGGAGCATGAGAGCATTGAGGGTTTGGAAGAAATTGACAAGATCATCAATATCGATCAGAGCGCCATCGGCCGCACGCCGCGTTCCAACCCGGCAACCTACGTGGGGGTCTTCACCGCCATCCGCGACCTCTTCTCCGCCCTGCCTGAGTCCAAGGCCCGCGGCTACAAACCGGGTCGTTATTCCTTCAACGTCAAGGGCGGTCGCTGCGAGCATTGTCAGGGAGACGGCACCCTCAAGATAGAGATGCAGTTCCTGCCAGACGTCTACGTTACCTGCGACGTCTGCCATGGGCGGCGTTTTAACCGCGAGACCCTGGACGTGCGCTACAAGGGAAAAAACATCGCAGACGTGCTTGATATGACGATAGAAGAGGCCGCCGCCTTCTTCGAGAAGATACCCAGTATCGCCAACAAGATGAACACCCTGCTCTCGGTAGGCCTAGGCTACATAAAGCTGGGGCAGTCCGCCCTGACCCTTTCCGGCGGAGAGGCGCAGCGGGTAAAGCTTTCCTGCGAGCTGGCTCGGCGCTCAACCGGCAAGACCCTCTACTTCCTGGATGAGCCGACTACCGGCCTGCACTTTGCGGACGTAAAGCAGCTGATGGAGGTTATCCAGCGCCTGGTGGAAGCCGGCAACACCGTAGTCATGATAGAGCACAACCTGGACGTAATCAAACAAGCAGACTACATAGTCGACTTAGGGCCTGAGGGCGGCAGCCGCGGTGGGCGCATCGTGGCCAAAGGTACGCCGGAACAAGTGTCGCGCAACGCAAAATCTTGGACGGGAAAATACCTCAAGGAGATGCTCTAGGATACTTCCGGCACTGAAGGAATGCCGTAGGCTCATGCTTCATCTACCGGATTTTTTCTTGAGTTTGACGCGATAGGCCTCAATATCCGCTTCTTTGAGAAGTTCGTCCAGCCCAAGATGCGTGGCTGGGGTGCTAAAGGCATGGCCGACGCTCAGTGAGAGTTCCCAAGGATAACCTGAGCTCTTGTTAAAGGCGGAGATAGCCTCGTCAAGGCGACTTTGAACCATAGGTAGGGCAGCGGGACCGATGAGGCTAAAAGCGATAAATTCGTCACCGCCCAAGCGGCAGAGGGTGTCGGTGGCGCGGAAGACGTGCCGCAGGATATCGGAGAGAGAGCTTAAGGCCTTGTCACCGGCTTGATGACCGTAGGTGTCGTTTATGCGTTTTAGTCCGTCGAGGTCCATAAAGAAAAGGGCGCAATCGCTTCCCATCCGAGCCGCCAAGGATAGGTTCTGCCCCGCCGCTTCCATAAAGCCGCGGCGGTTCAAGAGCCCGGTCAGCTCATCCACGCGGGAAAGGCCATAGAGTTTTTCGTTCGCCAGGTTTAAAGAATCCAGGGTGCTTTTAAGCTCCACCACGGCGCTCGAGCGCTCTTCTTCTATGAGCACCCGCTTGAAGACGGCGCTCACCTGCTGCCCAATGGTGTCAAAGCGCGTTCCGTCCCGCGGCTCACCCACTTCTTGAACAATGACGCCATACTCCTCGTCCGCGTGATGCAGGGGCATGATGACGTAATCTCGCCGCTCCCCCGGCTTGCGGAAACCGGGGGGATAGAGCAGACCGGCAGGATAACTAGGGTCACCGGGGCGGTTCCCCTGGGCGGAAATGGGGGAAAAAGCGGGGTCGGTAAGGTCGTAGGCAAAGAGACAGGAAAGGCGCCTCTCTGCCAGGGCTTCCCCGTCAAGCTCGTAATTGAGCGGCTTGTCATAGAGGGAAGCAAAGGCGGAACGTATGCCGGCCTTGGGGAGTTCTTCAAGCAAGACGGAAGAAAGGCGCTCACGGGAAAGGTCAAGGAGAATGCGCGACACCAAGCGCTCGGCGTTGAGGTGGTTGAAATACTGTTGCACCGATTCCCTAAAGGCAAGGGCCGAGCGGCTCTCCTCCACTAAA
>JBGSOB010000017.1:0-19934 GCA_041739325.1 Treponematales bacterium | reverse complement strand
GAGGTATGAGGAATTGCTGCTTCTGGTCGTAGGGTTTGAAGACCGGCGCCGGGCGTGTTCGCTCTTTCATAAGAAATTTTATCAGGTTTTTTCAATTTTGGGTATAAAAAAGGGGCTATCCTTTTTGGACAGCCCCTTTTTCTTTACACGTACGTACGCAACATCTCGACGAGCGGACGCCCACGCAGTAGCTTTAGCTTAAGGAATCTGCCATGCTCCCAAGCGCCACTGAGTTACGCGCCCGCCTTTATGCCAGCCTGGATCAAGTTGCCCTCCTGGGGGAGGATATCGAGCTTGAGCGAAAGGGGGTTAACATTAGGATTTCCCGCGATATCCCCAGCCCACGCCTAGAGAATCTGCCTGTGCGCGACACCATGGTCTGCGAGCCAGAGGTCCTCGTCTCTCAGGGCTGGGCAGATGAGTGGAAGGTAGATCCTTAATGTTGCTAGATACCCACGCGGCAGTCTTTCTCCATGCCGGACAGCTTGGGCTTTTTGGGCAGAGCGCGAGGTATTTCCTTGAGCGGGAAGAACTGTGGATAAGCCCCATGGTTTTGCTGGAGCTTGAATGCCTCCGTGAAACAGGGCGGATTCGCTACGGCGGGGAAGAAATCTTAGCCGACCTCCGGCGGGATTTGGGCCTGCGCATCCTGGATCGGCGTTGGGAGGATGTTGCGCGTAAGGCCCTGGAGCTACACTGGACGAAGAACCCTTTTGACCGCTTGATCGTGGCCTAAGCCTTTGTTGAAGGCCAGCGCCTTTTAAGCAAGGATGAGACGATACGGGCAAATTGTAGCCTCGCTTTCTGGGACTAGCATATTTGATGTCTCCGTTTAAATATGTCTTGACATATTTAAAGTACAATATTAGCATGTATGTATGCGTACCACCGTTGACTATAGAGACAGTCTTTTTGCCACTCTTCAAGAGCGCTCCGAGCGGGAAGGGCGTAGTTTTAAGGATACGGTCAACGACTGCCTTGAGCGTGGCTTGGGCATGGTTGGTGAAGCCGCCCCTGCCTGGAGCGCTCCTGTCTATCACGCGGGGGCCGCTCGGGATCTTTCTGCCGCCTGGGAGCTCGTGGAGGGCTTGGAGATAGATGCCTATCAGGCAAAGCGGGACCTAGCAAAGTGATTATCCCAGACCTCAATGTACTCCTCTATGCCATGGACGCGGATTCTCCACGCCACAGACAAGCCAAGGCCTGGCTTGAGGAGACGGTAAACGCAAAGCGGGAGGAGCTTGGCTTGCCCTTGGTGGTTTCCTTGGGCTTTTTACGGCTTTCCACCAATCCACGGGTCTTTACCCGGCCGCTTTCGGTGCAGGAGGCCTTGGATTGGTTGGCCAATCTCCGCTCTGCGCCGGGAGTCTGCGAGCTCATGCCCAAACGCTCCCACATTGGCATACTTGGCCACCTCCTCCTGGTAGCCGGCACGGGGGGGAACTTGACCACGGACGCCCATCTAGCCGCCCTTGCCCTTGAGTACGATGCCACTATCGCTACCGGTGACCGGGACTTTCAGCGCTTTCCAGGGGTAAAAACGAAGATTCTGTTTTAGTGGCTTTGCGGAGGGCTTTGCCTTTTCTCGCGGGCCGGGAGGCCTCCTGGCCCGCGAGGCCAATAGGCCTCTGTGGACTTGGGGGAGGCCAAGACCCCGCGCGGCGGCGGAAAAACTGCTGGGCGAGGGGGCTCTTTGAGACCCCGAGAGGGGATTGCCCCGCCGAGTGAGGCTTGGCCGTGGGGGCCTCTGCCCCCTCAAGGGATGTTTCTTGTGTTTCATTGTCTATTGATGTATAATATGACCATAGTCATGACTATGGGGGTATCTATGATTCTGGCAAAAAACGCCGTAAAGGCCAAGATTCTTGAATACTTCCGCTATGTGGAAAGCACGGGGGAGGAGATTGTCGTGACGGATCACGGGAGGCCCTGCGTGAGGATATCCGCCATTAAGCGCGCCGGGTCGGTGGAAGAAGTCTTTGCCCAGTATCGGGGGCAGACCGCCGTAAGGGGAGATATCCTTGCGCCTGTTGAGGGCGAATGGGAGCTCAGCTAATGGTCTTGGATACCTGCGCCCTCCTCTGGTGGAGCCTTGAGCCTCGGAAGCTCTCCGCCCTAGCCGCTGGGCTTTGCGCGGATATCCCTAAAAGCGGGGCTATTATTTCATCGATCAGCCTGTGGGAAGTTGGAATAAAGGTAAAACGCGGCAAGCTCGATATTGGGATGCCTTGGGAGGAATATCTTGATTTAGTGGACAGCCTGGGCGACTTAAGCGTTGTGCCGGTGACTCAGGCTGTCTGGAAGGAAAATCTCGCGCTTGATTGGGAGCATGCAGATCCGGCGGATCGTTGTATCGTGGCTACGGCTAAGCTCTACGATGATATTCTTATAAGCGCCGATGCCCAGATGGCTGCTTTTTACCCTAAGACCCGCTGGTAGGACCGGCGTTAGTTCTTTAGCCGGGTCTTGATCTCCTTAAAGAGGGGGCTGGTGGAAAAAGAGGCTATGGAGGCAACAACGGTTTGCGGCCCCGTGCCCTTGGCAAAGAAGGGGACTTCCAGCTGGCGAGTGAGACGCTCGGTTACCCCTGGGCTTGTTAAGAAGCCTTGCAAGCGGGCGCTTGCCTTGGGGTTGACGCTTGCCTTATTCACGCCTAGGTAGACAAGGGAACCGATTGCCCAGCTTGTCTTGCCTTGGGAGCCTGAGCCGGGGAGGGGCAGGTAGCCGATCTTTTCTCTCTCCGCCGGGAGGAGGGAGGAGATGAAGTTTTCGTCTAAAAGGCAGAATGCCGCCTTACCCGCTAAGATGTCGCGGATGCTCAGGGGCCAATCCTTGCTCTCATGATCCGGGTTCACGAGGCCTTCCTTTTCAAAGCTGGAAAAAAGCTGGATTGCCTTGTCCAGCCTGGGGTCTGATGAGTTGTAGTTTGTCTGCACGAGGTCGAGCGCCGCTTGGGGGCCGGATTCGGAGGCCATGAGGGCCTGTATCCAGGCCGCGAGGGGCCAGCCATATTGTGAGCCCAGGGATATGGGCGTTTTACCTCCGGCGCGGATTTCAAGGCAGAGCTTTTTAAAATCCTCTATTGAGTAGTCTCCCGTTTTGGCGCCGGGGGGCAGTTTTAGCTTGGAGAGGATTTCCTTGTTATAGTAGATGCCCCAGAGGCTGCCGGTTAAGGCCTCGGGCGCCTCGGTAAAAAGTGTTGCGTCGCGGGCGAGGGCTGAGGAGCCGATGACGATATCCCAACCTGTCGGGCTAGACTTAACCAGCTGTTGGACGCTGGAGAAATCACCGTCTATGACGCTGAGCTTTATCTTGCGGTTGAGGCCCTCGAATTCCTTGAGCTCGGCGCGGAGGGCGGTGGCCCAGATCTTGCTTTCGAAGGGATGGGATATGGTCAGGGTTACGATGCGCGCGTTGGCGTCGTCCACGGCTATGAAGATGCCGATGCCGGCCGCGATCAGGAAAAGACCGATCACGAGGATGGTTAAAAAGCGCATGTCGATCTTAAAGCCTAGTTTTGACATATTCCCTCCGTGCCGCTACTCTATCCTAAGCCCCGCCCCTTGTCCAGGAATTCTCACTCCAGCAGGGAGAGAAAACGCGGCAACATCTTTTCTCGCAAACGGATCTGCTCCGGCCGGTACTCAAAGTGCATGGTGTCGTAGGTGAGCCATTTGCCGCCCCAGATAAAGCCTTGCTTTTCAAAGGCGTCTACTACGGCTTCCGGCGGGTTCCAACGTTTCTCCGGTTTTTGCATAACCCAGTCTATGCCGGCTTCCATGTCCCACTGCCAGTAGGTGGAAACCTTGCCGTAGTTTTTGGGCAGGATATCCACGGCTATGCCAAAGCTGTGGCGGGAAAGCTCCTGCTGGCCGCGGATGTAGCGCCAGTTGTATCCGCCTAAGCTTCCTATTTCCTTGATGAAGAGGGTTATCTTGGGGTCGGCCTTGGCAAGCTCGAGAATTTCCGCCTCAACCCGGCCTAAGGCTGGTTCGCATATCTGGTGGACGGTGAGATCCCAGCCGAGGAACTTGCGCCTGACCTGCTGCGCGTAGATCTGTCCCTCGGTGGAGCCCTGGTAGAGAGCAAAGGCAAAGGAGCCCTCAGAGGGCACGGCGGTTTTTTGCAGCTCGGGTATGGAGCGCAGGCGGTCTATGATTCCTTGGGGTAGGATGGAGGGCTCGATGAGGCGCCAGGGATAGATGGCGTCCATATAGGGTCGGTAGGTCTGCCAGTCTGCCTTTTTGGCCTCCGGAAGGAAGCGGCCATTGGCATAGAAAAACCAGGCTTCGCCCAGGCGGAGCATCCAGTCGCCGCTTTCCGGGTGGCGCTTCATCTCTGTCACGATCTGTGGGTAGGCGGCCATGTAAGCACGGCAGACGGTCTTGGCGTCCAGCCTGCCCTCGGCCTTGTCTATGAGGGGGAGGCTGTAGGCTTGTGCCCCCTTTTTGAGGGCAGACGATGCGAGGAAGATGCCGCCGAGTATGAGGGGGAGGAGTCCGCAGGCAAGGAGCCAGCGGCGGGAAGGGCCTCGCAGAGGCTTTTTTTCTGCCGCGGGGTCGGCTTGGCCCTCTGGGGCAGGTTCGCTCTCTGAATTTGCCTTGGGATGCTTGCCAGATTCCAGGTTGTCGGCTGATTCAGATGTGTTGTCAGATTCAAGGTGGTTAGCTGATTCAGGGACGCTGCCAGATTTTGAGCTAGCGCCAGCTCCCACGCCCTCGGTTGATTCTCTGCCTGGGCCGGATTCGGAGGGGGAAAGGAGTATGCCTGGCAGGGCGTAGATGTCATCCATACCCTCTACCTCAATGCCCCCCATCCCCAACTCCAAGGGAACCTTGATGTCTACGTCAAAGCGGTCCCCGATGGATAGGCAGGCAGAGGGCGGCAGTTCCAGCAGGCCCAGGATTTCCAAAAAGGGCGCCAAGGAGGGCTTTGACTGGCGGCAGGAATCTAGCCCGACGATGCGGGTAAAGAAATGGGCCACGCCCAGGCATTCCAGGGTCTTCATACCGACAGAGATCGGGTTGTTTGTGAGGGCCGCTATCCTAAAGCCACGAGAAAGCTCACGCAGGCATTGGATGAGGCGTGGGTCCGGCCTTAGGAAATCTTGCGGTTTAAGGAGTTCCTCGCGCCAGGTTATGCTTGTCTCTATGCCCACGCCCAAGAGCTCAAAGGCGTTTCCCAAGGATGTCTGTGCCCCGCCTGAGGCGGCGGCGTATTCGGCCCGCGCCTTGGCAAGGGCGGCCTCTGTCTCTTGGAAAGACTCTCCTCGCACTGCGGCCAGACGCTCCACTTGGAGGCGTATCTGCGCCTCGGAATAGGCGGGGTTTTCGTAGAGGGTGTTGTCAATGTCAAAGATGAGGGCTTGGGGGGCTGGGGTAATACGATGTACGCGCACCTAAGGCCCTACTGCTTGGCTACGAGCTTGGCGATGATGTCGCGCGAGTCTAAAAGGGGGCTCAGCGAGCGGTCGTGGTGGAGGCGGGAGATGATGTGGGCAAAGAGGGCGGTAACGTCGGTGGAGACGTACCACTCCTTCTCTATGAGGTCTTCGTGGTAGATGGCGTTTGTGCCGATGATGCGGGTAAAATGGCCGGCCTTGTAGGCGACGTCGAAGTCTTCTATGGCCTTACCGGAAAAAACCGGGAGGGACACGGCGCAGATAATCTCCTTGGCGCCTTGGTCGCGCAGGAACTTCATGGCCTTGAGGAGGGTGCCGCCGGTGCCCAGCATATCGTCCGCCATAAAGACAACCTTCCCCGTAACGTTGCCTAAGAGCTTCATCTCCGTGATGTTGGAGTCGTTGGCGTCGTTGGTAACCTTGGAGTAGTCGCGCTCCTTGTAGAGGAGGGCCAGGGGGCGCTGCATGGTGGATGCAAAGAATTTATTGCGGTCTACTGCCCCCGTGTCCGGTGAGACGACGACGAAGTCCGGGCTGGTGATGTCGGTGACCTTGGAGAGTTGTTGCATGATCTGGTAGGAGGCGTGAAGGTTCTCAAGCCTGAGGCCGTTGAAGGAGTTTTCTATCTCTCGGGAATGGATGTCCAGGGTGATGATGCGGGCTACCCCATAGGACTCCATCGTCTGGCCAAAGCGCGAGGCGGTGAGGCCTTCTCGGCCCTTTTTCTTGTGTTGCCGTGAGTAGGGATACACTGGCAGTACCAGGCTTACGCGCCGCGCCCCGGCTTGGAGGGCGGCGTCCGCGGCCGTCATGAGGCAAAAGATATGGTCGTTGATGGAGAGGAGCTTGGTAGCGCCGTTGCCGTTGAAGAGGATGGGATGGTGGTTTTCCACGTCTTGGATGATGTAGATATCCTTGCCGCGTACCGGGGAGAGGATTTCCGTCTTTACCTCTCCGTTGGCGAACATGGTGTAGCGGGCATCCAGCTTTAATTCCGGGGACCTAAATTTGTCGACTATGTCCGGCAAGCTGGCGCTGTTGGCTATTATATCGTTATATAGATTGATGTTGCGCGCAATGGTTTCCCGCGGTTGATCGTAGCGCTTGGCAAGGGCGGATACCTTGCGGTCAAAGCGGCGCTTATAGATGCCCTTAAGGTGTTTGAGGACCTTTTCCGCGAACTGCTCGCCGCCCGGACAGGCTAATATCCCTAGATTGGTGGGTTCTGAGTAGTTCATGTAGCCTCCCGGAGGCACTCAAAATAGCCGCAAGAGGCCGTACCCGTCAAGAAGGGGGAGCTACCGGAGAGGCCGATCTAGAGAGAAAGGCTATGTTTTATCCGGGACTGTTAAAAGGCCTAATCTGGGTTTATAGTGTTTATGCCGCATAAGGCAGAAAGGGGGCTGATCTGCCCGAGGGCATGACGCGAGTATTCTTTTCCGCCGCTATCGGCGCTCTCTACCTTGCCTACAGTCTGATACGGCTGAGGGCGGAACGCGCCGCGGCCAAGCGCCGCTTAAGCGGCTTTGAGCCGGGAGCCAAGCGCGATGCCTTGGAACTCTCCTTTCTCACTCTGCTGGAAATCTTTCTTTTAGTCCTCTTCTTTTTGCGCATTCCCCTCATGGAGGGCTTTGCCCTTTACCTCCCCTTTTTTCTCCGCCTTCTCGGCTTGTTTCTGGGCGCGGGCGGCCTTAGCCTGATAGCCTGGGCCGGCGAAGCCTTAGACGGCGAATATTCTTCCGTGCTTGAATTCAAGGCCGACCACCGCTTGATAACCAGCGGTCCCTACCGCTTGGTTCGCCATCCCATCTATTCCGGCCTTTGCCTGCTCAACCTGGGGGTAGGCCTGGCGGCGGCAAACCTAATAATCGCCTGCGTCTGGATTCTCGGCCTAGCACTGGTTTTACTGCGGCGCGTGCCGCGGGAAGAACGCTCTCTGGAGGCTCGCTTCGGCGATGACTGGCGCCGCTATGCTTTGCGTCGCGGCCGTTTTATTCCTCGTCCCTGGCAGCCTGATCCCAAAAATGAAGGTGCTCAGAATCTGTAGCACGCAGGTGGCGCGGGATCGATGTCTGTCGTATGATGGGGAAGGTGGAGGGGTGTATGACTATAGTAGCTTGCCGACGGCGGATGGCCTTAGGGCCGCTTGTTTCTTTTTTTTCCCTCCTTATCTTAGCGCCGCTAGCCGCGCAGAATATTGAGCTCAGCCTAGAGCGTGGAAGCGCCTACTCCAGCTTCCGCTCCGTGGGGCCCCTCAAGATAGCCCTTACCCCCCATATTGCCGCCTGGCTTGAGGATGATGCGGGCGTTTTTCTCAAAACGGTTTATGTGAGCCTTAAAGATGGCAAGCAGGATCGCTGGGTGGGAAAGCGCTCCCACCCCCTGCCGGTTTGGGAGGCCCGCCACGGCAAAGAAGTCATCCCCGACGCGGTAAGCGGTTCAAGCCCCGCTCCCAAGGCCCCTAGCCCCCTGATCTGGCGGGCAAGCCTTTCTCCTGCCCTCCTGAAGGCCGGCTTCCGCCTTATGCTGGAAGTCAATCTGGGCCTAGATTACAACAGCACCTGGCCTGAAAAGGGCAAGGATATCTGGGGCCAGCCCTCACTCATCTACGCACTTATCGTCCCTCCGGGCTCCCTGCCTGGCGCAGAGTTTAGCCTCAAGCCGGAGGGCGCTTCCCTCGCGCCTGGGGGCAGCTGGGCCCCCGGTCTTGCTGGCTTTACATCGGCCTTGGACATCCTTTCCTCCGCCAAACTGCGGATACTGGAATAGGCTTATGAGGAAGATACCCTATGCTCAGCTTTTTTTGGTTTCTGTGCTCTTAGGCGGCTGTTCCCACATAGAGACTCCCCGCTATGAGGGTCCGGCGCGGGCCTTTGAGTCCTCCTTTGAGTCGCTCGATGATTTTACAGATTTCTTTATCGTGCCGCCGGGAGATTACGCTTCCAGCCATGAGCTGAGTAGCGAGCGCGCCCATGAGGGTCTACTCTCCCATAAGGCGTGGATACTCGAGGCGCGCGAGGACGACAACGATGGCCTAGTGTATAAGCCGCACCGCGCCTACCCGACGATACAGCTTCACAAGACCCTTGAAGGCTCCTACCGCAGCCCCTGCCTGGTGAGCCTTTGGGTATACCTGGATATGGAACTGGCGGATCGCAGCCCGGGGATAGACGATTGGTTCAGCTTCATTACCCTCTCCCCCGACTCAAGCGATTCCTGGACGCGGACGGTCTTAGTCAACCTAGACCCTGAAGGCTATCTTAAGCTGGTGCACGTGCCGCGGCAGGGCGAGCAGGAAAGGATATTCCAAGTGGACGCGGCAAGCGACCCAAGCGGAAGTCAGCTTTTTCCCTATAGGACATGGGTGCGCTTGGATGTCTATATCGATTTGGACGCGGATGAGGGCTATGCCAAGCTTTGGCAAAACGGAAGCCTCCTTTCTCACGCCTTGGTAGAGGGCGGTCGGGGAGCCCTGGCGCAGGCGCATTTTGGCATGTATGCCGCAGCGGCAGTCGAGGCGGGCAGCGTGTACAATGACAGCCTGCGCATTGTGGAGATTGGCAGTGAGGCCGAGGCCCTGGAACTGATGGCTCGTTGAGCGGAAAAGCCCTCGCAGGGGTGCTATACTATAAAGCGCAGCGAGGGGGCGCATGCGCCCTTTCAAAGGAGTGAGCATGATGAAGATTAGCTTTTACGGCGTCCGCGGATCCTTTCCCGTTCCTGGGGAAAAAACGAATCGCTATGGCGGAAACACCACCTGCGTTTCCGTATCCAAGATTGTGGACGGCAAGATTAAGCGCATCGTTCTAGACAACGGAACCGGCGTCATTAGCCTTGGCCGGGAAATCGTTTCCAATTACTTCCGCAAGGAAGAAGATCTAGAATGCGTGGTTCTTTTTACCCATCTTCATCCGGACCATACCCAGGGCTTTCCCTTCTTTGCCCCTAACTTTTTCTCTCAATGCAATACCCACCTCTTGGGGATGAAGACCCTGAAGAAACATATTGGTACCGTTTTGGAGCAGGAAATGCTGCCCCCAACCTTCCCGCTGGAGTACAAGGATCTTAAGTCTAGCCGAAAACACTATGAGCTCAAGGACGGCCAGGTATTCGGTGTCTATGGCCCGGACGGCAGCATAAGCGCCCAGCCGGAAAAATCCGTGTTTAGGGTAGAGGCAATGCAGTCCTTTGCCCTCTCCCACCCCCAGCAAGGCTCCATGTATTACAAGATTACCGACGTGGAGAGCGGTGAGTCCGTGGCCTGCGTCTGGGACCTGGAAAGCCACCACGGCGGGGACAAGCGGGTTATCAATTTCTTTAAGGGCTGTAAGATGATGATCCACGACACCCAGTACTTAGATGAGGAATACAACAGCGATAAGATGATCGTGCAGGGCTTTGGGCACTCTACCTACGAGATGGCCATTGAGAACGCCCTGCAGTCCGGGGCTAAGACCTTAGTATGCACACACTTTAACCCCGCCCATGACGACGCCAAGCTTGATGAAGTGGCCAAGGCCTATATCCGCGACGACATCCAGGTCATTCTTGCCAAGGAAGGCCTGAGCCTGGAAATCTAGTGGAGGCGGCAGAGAAGGGGGCCGGGGAGCTCTACGAAAAACCCGAGGTACGAATTGCCGTCTTGGAAGACATTGAGCGGCTAACCGAGCTCTTGGTTTCCCTCTTTACTGGAGAGGAGGAGTTTAGCCCCCATCCGGAGCGCCAGCGCGAGGGTTTGCACCTGATCATTTCTGATCCGGCCGTGGGGGAGATCCTGGTGTTGGAGGCCGATGGGCGGATCATTGGAATGCTGAGCCTCCTCTATACCGTGTCTACCTTCATGGGGGGGCGGGCCGCCCTCCTTGAGGACATGATTATAGACCCCGCCTTCCGGGGCCAGGGCCTGGGGAGCCTCCTCCTCTCCGAGGCTATCGCCTACGCAAAACAAGGCGGCTGTTTACGGGTAACCCTGCTAACGGATTCAGGTAATATTGGTGCCCAGCGCTACTACCAAAAACAGGGCTTTGAAAAATCCCCCATGATTCCAATGCGCTTGAGTCTCAGATGAGGCTGGTAGCCTGCCGGAGCTCTTAAGCTATGAACGTTTTGGCTTTTTTCCAACTGGCAATTGGGCTGGGCATATTTCTTGAACGCCTTCTTGAAGGGAATCAGCCCCTTGCCATAAGCCTGGCTGCTCTTCTTCTACACGCCATTTTAGTGACCCTCGGTGCCTTGGATCTGAGGCGCCTCTCGCGGGCCCTTGTGCTTGGTTTAAAGATGGCCGTGCTTATAGTCTTGATGCCCTATTCTCCCTTCCTCCCTCTCTTGTTTCCGGCAATGATCTGCGAAGCCTGGCTCTTCCTTCCCAAGACTCAGGATAGCCTGGGCAGGGTCCGGCTCTTCTTTTTCTGCCTTGCCCTGCTTTCTGGCTTGCCGCTTCTTTTTATAGCAAGGCAGGTCATTTCTCTTTATGTGGGAATCTGCTTGGTCAGTCTTTTTTCTTCTAGCAGCGAGTTTGCTCATGCCCAGCGGGCAGTCCACGCGCGAACTCGCTTAGAGGGCCTAGAGGCCGAGCTCGGAGACCGTGAACGAGAACTGGCCGCCGCCCTCAAGGCGGGAGCCGACCGCGAGCTGATGGCCGCCCTCAAGGAGCGGGACTCCCTCTCGCAACGCCTTCACGACGAGCTGGGACATTCCGTCACGGGCGCCCTTATGCAGTTGGAGGCGGCGGGCCTTATCTTGAAGGAAGAGCCGGAAAAAGCAATCTCGATGATGGAGCGGGCGCGCGGGGTCTTGCGCGAGGGCCTTGATTCTATCCGCTCCGCCCTGCGCGCACTCAAGCCCGAGTGCGCCCTCATGGGCCGCCAAGCCCTGCGCGTTCTCCTGGAGGGTTTTGCGCAGGACCATGGTTGGACGGCCGAATTGGATTGCGGGGGCGACCTCAACGCCATTTCTAGCTCCCTGTGGGAAGTTATTCTTGAGAACGCGCGCGAGGCCCTCACCAACGCCCTCAAACACGGTAAAGGCAAGAGATTTCTCTGCCTCATTCAGGTGCTTAATGGTATGATCAAGGTGGAATACCGCAGTCAGGCTGCTGGCGGCCCTACGCCTCGCTATGGCATGGGCTTAAGCGGTATGGAAGAGCGTTGCGCGCGCTCAGGCGGAACCCTGCTGGTTGATACCCTAGGGGATTTTTCCATCATCATGCTTTTTAAGCGAGGGGAGGCCTAAACGTGGCGCTACGCATTATCATAGGCGATGACGACCCCCTCATCCGCGAGGCCTTGGAGGTCATCTTCAGGCGCGACCCGGATTTCCAGCTTGTCTCGGTATCTCGCGACGGTAAGGAAGCCCTGGAGGCCTGCCGCGCCCTGCGCGTCGATGTCGCGCTCTTGGACATTCGCATGCCGATCATGGACGGCATAGCGGCTGCTGCCGCCATTCGAAAGGTTACAAGCACGAAGGTCCTTTTATTAAGCACCTTCAAGGACGAGGAACTCGTGCGCGGCGCCCTGGCCAGCGGAGCCTCAGGCTACATACTCAAGGGCGCGGGCGCGCAGGAGATCAAGGACGCCGTAAGGCTGGCGGCCGCTGGCCACAGGGTCTTTAGCGATGACGTTTTTTCCGCCATGAGCCAGGGCGCGGCCCAGGCTCATGGGGATGTCTCTTTTTTGAGCGAGCGCGAGCAAGACATCGTCAAGCTCGTTTCGGAAGGCTACAGCAATAAGGAAGCGGCCCAGGCCCTTGGCCTTTCCGAGGGCACGGTCAAGAATTACATCAGCGCTATCCTGGACAAGCTCGGCCTCAGGCAAAGGACGCAGATTGCCCTCTATTACCTAAGCGGCAGGAAGGATTTTTCCTAGGCATGCTCTAGCTTTCGCCAATAATCTCGATGCGCGGGGGCATGACTTTAGTCATAGCCCCGCATGACCTTCTTCCCTAGCGCCCTGCCTAGGGCCGTTGTATCTTTAGTCCATGAAGATCCAGGAGGTCATATGATCACTACCAATAATCTCTGCAAAAACTATGGAAGCCTGCGCGCGGTGGACAAGGTATCGCTCTCCATCGCGCCCGGGGAGCTCTTTGGCCTCCTTGGTCCCAACGGGGCGGGCAAGTCCACCTTGATTGGGCTCTTGACGGGCCTCCTTGCGGCCGATGGCGGGCGGGTGGAGTTTTCCGGCCCCACGGGAAGCGTCTCCCGCGCCCAGGCAAAGCGTCTCATCGGCATAGTGCCGCAGGAGCTTGCCTTTTACCCCGCCTTTAGCGCCTACGAAAATGTGAGCTTCTTTGCCAGCCTCTATGGCCTGCGCGCAAAGGAGCTCAAAGCCGCGAGCCTGCGCGCCCTGGAATTCGTGGGCTTGGCGGATGTGGGCAAGAAGGCGGCTAAGAGCTTTTCCGGCGGCATGAAGCGCAGGCTCAACATCGCCTGCGGCCTAGCCCATGATCCGAGTATCATCTTCTTAGACGAGCCCACCGTGGGTATCGACCCGCAATCGCGCAATCATATCCTGCGTTCGGTTCAGGAACTTTCGCGCCAGGGAAAGACCATCGTCTACACCACCCACTACATGGAGGAGGCCGAGGCCATCTGCTCTCGCCTGGCAATCATGGACAAGGGAAAGATAATCGCCGAGGGCAGTAAGGACGAGCTTAAGCTCCTTGTCAAAGACGCAAGCCGCGTCAGTTTTAGCCTAGCCAAAGACCAGGCTGTTGACCTTGAGGGTTTCAAGACAATCCCTGGGGTGATGCTTGCCGACTACCAAGAACTGAGCCTGTCCGTCACAAGCCAGATTGGCGTGGCAAACCTAAACCTCCTCACCGCGGAGATCAACCGCCAAGGCCTGCCCCTGGCCTCAATGAGCTGTGACAACCCATCGCTCGAGACGGTCTTCTTGAGCCTCACCGGCCGCTCCCTGCGGGACTGAGGAGGATGCCATGAATGTTATCAACATAGCCGGAGCGCAGATCAAGCTCTTCACCAAGAACCCCAAGCTTCTGCTTCTCTTTGTCGCCGGGCCGCTTTTTTTGATCTATATCTTTGGTGAGGCCTTCAGTTCCATCTTTGCCTCCGCGCCTCTCTCGGCCAAAAGCTACTTCGGCTCCACCCTCCTCACCATGGCCCTCATGCAGGGGGCCTATATCGCCTTCTGGGCGGTGTCCAAGGATAGGAATACCGGAACGGAGCCCCGCCTGGCCCTTGCTCCCGTATCGGTTTTACAGCGGGTCCTGGGGGCCTTCCTTGCCTCCTTCATCAGCCTGAGCGCCCTGGCCTACCTCATCCTTGGTCTCTGCGTCGGCATCCTCTCCATCCGCTATCAAGCCAGTCTGGACAGCGTTCTCCTTGTCCTGGCCATCACCTGCCTCCTGGCCACGTCCATCGGCATGGCCGTAGGCCTTGTGGTAAAAAAAGACCAGGCGGCTTCCGGCATTCTCAATGTATGCGTGCCCCTCGTCATCTTCTTGGGCGGGGGCTATGCCATGATACCGGACTCGGGTTTCTTGCACGAGGCGGCCCGTTTCTCACCCCTGCGTTGGCTGAATCTAGCTCTGATGAGCGCTGACCGCGCCCAGTGCCTGGGCTATCTGCGCGTTGGGGCGGCCTATAGCCTGGGGGTATCGCTTTTCTTGCTTGCCATCAGCGCCCTGGTCATAAGGAGGAAGTCATGAGGGCCTTTAGCGTCTATTTTAAGAATTTCCTTACGCGGAGCTTCAAGAATCCCCTTGCCTATCTCCTGCACTTTGGCCTGCCCATAGCCGGCTTTAGCCTCATGTTCCTCTTGGTATCGGCGGGAGAGAGCCCTGCCTTCGCGGGGACGCAGGCTATCGGCCTTGTGATCTTCTTCATGATGATCCAAGCGGTGATTGTCTTAAGCCTGACCCTGCGCGACAGGGAAGAGGGGGTGTTGGGCAGGCTCAAGGTTTCCCCGGCGCCGGACCTTGCCTACGCCCTGGGGAACGGAGCCGCGGCCCTGGTGGTCCTAGCCGTCCAGTCCAGCATCCTGGCCGTCTTTATCAGCTTTATCTTTCCCGTGAAAATCGGGATCAGCTTTGGAGCACTCCTGGGCAGCCTGGCCGTCTATGATGTCTGCTGTTTGGGTTTTGGCTTTCTTATCTGCTCATTGAGCGAATCCAGCTCTGGCGCCCTTATGGGGGCAAACATCGTGGCCATGGTTTCGAGCCTCTTAGGCGGGGCTTTTTTCCCTGTGGACTTTATGAGCCAGAATCTGCGCCGTTTTTCCTTTCTCTTTCCCCAGCATTGGCTCATGCGGGCCTTGAGCCAGCTCAAGGCGGGCCCTCAGAACGCGGGGGCCTCCGAGGCCGCCCTCTCCCTCTTAGTGCTGGGCCTCATGGGACTCTTCTTCTTGGCTCTGCGGGCCTTGGTAGTTCGCACGCGCCGCGCTTAAGCCTAGGCCCCCAAGGAAGGGTTTAGGTTCTCCCCCCTGCTCTGTGTGGAGAGGGGGGGGGAGGGCGCTGCAGTAAGGGGCGGATCATTAAGAGCGGACGAGCGGGAAATCATTGAAGCAGGCTGAACAAGAGCATTCAGCCTGCTTTTCTTTTCTATGCGCATCAGGCGCATGCCGTCCCCTAGGGTAGGGTTATCAAGCGAATCTTATTGTTTTCGTAATCGCTGACGTAAAGGCTCTTTCCATCCAGAGCCAAGCCAACCGGTTTATTGAACCTCGACTCCGTGAGGGTCCCGTCAGCCCATCCAGCTTCGTCGGCCTTTCCGGCCAAGGTGCTCACGAGCATCGTATCAAGATCGAGCGCGCGTACTGCGCTTGCCCCAAAGCTCGAGATATAGAGCGTAGCACCGCCTACCGCTAGACCGATAGGCCTATCGAAGAGAGCCGCGCTTCCCGTTTCATTAACGTTTCCCGGGCTTCCTGGACTCCCCGCGATCGTGTCCACATACAGAGTGGAGAAATTCATCCGCCTAATGGTATGGTCGCCCATGTCAGCGATGTAGAGATAATTGTCGTCGCAGGCAAGCCCAGCGGGAGATATGAAACGAGCAGCCGTTCCTGTTCCATTGACTGAATCGGGAGTCTCGGCTAATCCGGCTACGGTGCTAACCGCCGCGGTAGAGAGGTCGATAGCGCGGATCACGCTATTGCCCGTATCGGCTACGTAGAGAATGTTGTTATGGATAGCCAGGCCACCTGGGTTGCTGAAAGTAGCGGCGGTGCCCGTCAAATCAGCGTGACCCGGATTCCCAGCTATACCCGCGAAGGTGGAGACATAGGTCGTTTGGATGTCGATGCGCCTGATGGTACTCGCGTAATAATCGCTGACATAGAGGTTGTTCCCATCCACAGCCATGAACATAGGCAGATAGAAACGGGCGGAGGTTCCATATCCATCCGTAATGCCGCCCTGCGATTCATCCAAATTCGATACCCCGGCCAGGGTGCTGACGACTCCGGTATCCCTACGGACGGAGCGGATCATGGCCCCTAAGTAATCGGCGACGAACACTCTGTCGGCCGTTACGACTAAGCCGAGGGGATTGCCGAATCGGGCCTCTCCGGCACTACCGTCAACCGATGCGGCGCTCCCGCCTGGCGTGCCGATAAAGGTGGAGACGGTGTTTACGGCTAGGTCTAAACGCCTCACGGTATTGTTACCGTAATCGCTTATGTACAGAATTCCTCCTGCTTCAGATATGTCCGCTGGCCAATTGAAACGGGCCTGCGATAGGGACCCGTCTGAGGATCCAAGACCGGCGCATACTGTCAGCGTTTCTCCTGTAGCCGGAAGGACTGAGCGAATCGCATTGTTGCCGGAGTCCGAAACATAGAGGGTGCCGTTAAAAAGGGTGATGCCGCTCGGCCAATCGAAGCGGGCAGCGGCGCCGGCTCCATCCGCTAATCCGTTATCACTACTCAGGCTTCCAGCTAGAGTGCTCACGGCATGCGGTGGGGTAAAACTGACTCTCCTGATGGAATTGTTGAAGGCATCGGCCACATAGAGATAATTATCGTCACAGGTAAAATCACTGATGTTATTAAATCTTGCGTTGAGGCCATTTTCGTTATCTACCAAACCCGGACTGGTCGGGTTGCCCGCTATGGTGCTCACTTGTCCCGTACTGGTATTGATAGCCCGGATTCCATCGCTATCGCCGACATAGAGGATGCCCGCGTGAAGGAGTAGGCGGCTGGGTGAGAAGAAACGCGCGTCCGACAAGGATCCATCCGCAACGGCCGAGACTCCAGTGCTGCCGGCATAAACGCTCACTGCCTTAGTCGCTCTATCGATAGCTCTTATGGTACGGTTGTTCGCGTCAGCCACGTAGATAGTCGTCCCGTCCGTAGCCACATCGAGCGGAATATCGAATTGGGCATCTTTGCCTATCCCATCCGTAGAACCGGTTCTTCCCATTCCGCCTGCCATGGTATCGGTCTGCCCGGTTGAGAGATTCACCGAGCGGATCCCTCTGTTATTCACGTCGGCAATGTAGAGGGTATTGCCGTCGATATTCCCTTTGCCGCCCGTGAGGTACCCGGCGATGGTGCTAACCCCTGGCGCTCCTGGTGTTGGGCTCGGAATCGGGCTCAAACTCGGGCTCGGGGATTCGCTTGGCAGGGGGTCTCCTCCAACCTGCGGGCAGGAAGCCAGATAGAGCAGGCATACGCAGATGATAGAAATGCTAGCGATGATAAGCCTATAGCCAGATGGACGCTTCAGAAAACGCATGGATCCTCCACTAATCTAAATATTTTTTGACCTCTTCCCTCAGGGAAAGTGGAGTTATTATAGCATAATCTCATAGCCGTAAAAAGTTTTTTCATTTCCCAACTATCCCACGCAAGTCTTGGTATAAATGCGCGATCTTCTCAGCATTGCTTTATAAAACGTTATCACTCGATTATAGATCTGGATTACCCCTTCTTTGGAAAAAGGGGACGGGCGACGCAACATTGAAGGTGGATCGCGGTTTGATTTTGATCCCTGCGGGAAGGGTTTGCCCCCTTGGGGGTGTTTGATGTGCAGAGCATATCTTGCTCCATGGCTTGTTCCCTTTTGCGGTTATGATCCTTGTTTATCACCAATAAGTACAGTATGTTAGTACTTACTGGAGGAAGACATGGTCCAGACGACCTTAAGCCTCATGGATCAACTCTCGGAATACGCCTCACCAAAGGCCCGCCTTACGCGCCTTCTGAAGTCCGGGACCTATATCCAAGTGCGCCGCGGTCTCTGTGTGGATGATCCCGCCACCCCGAAGCAGGCTCTGGCTCCCTTGATCTATGGCCCTTCATATATCTCCTTTCAATATGCCCTCTCGCATTATGGCCTTATTCCCGAGCGCGCTACGGCGTTGACTTCCGCTTCCTATGGGAAGAATCGGGATAAGCTTTTCCGCACTCCCCTGGGTGAATTCCGCTATTGGTATCTTCCTACCGAAGTCTATCCCTATGGTCTTAGGCTGGAAGAGGAGCAAGGTCTTTCCTATCTGATAGCATCGCCGGAAAAGGCTTTATGCGATGCCGTATACAAGCTTCCTTCCGTCACGAGTTTGAAGGGGATGGAAAGCCTTCTGCTTTCCGATTGGCGCATGGAAAGGGAATCACTTCTGGGCCTTGATAGTGAATTCATAGCCTGGATTGCGCCGCTTTACAAGCGACGTTCCCTCCTGGCCTTAGCCGGCTGGTTTAAAAAGGAAGGTAACAGATGAGGGATATTTCCCCGCTAGGGTCGATGCTTGAAAAATACCAGTGCAAGAACGACGCAGAGCGTCGGGACGCCCTCCGTGAGATCGTTCAAGAGCTAGCCCTCCTTGGCCTATCGCGCACTTCCTTTTTCAGCCATGCCGCCTTTTACGGCGGGACTGCGCTCCGGATCTTCCATGGTCTCGAGCGCTTTTCCGAGTACCTGGATTTTAGCCTTCTCAAGCCAATGCCAGATTTCCGTGTGGATGATTATCTGGAACCGGTTCGCGACGAGCTTGCCGCCTGGGGCTTCGAGATGAAGGTAGAGCGCAAGGTAAAAACCACGGAAAGCGCTGTCCAATCGGCGTTCATCAAGGGCGGCACCCTCATTCACTTGGTTAAAATCGCCTCCATCAATCCGCCCGTCGCGGGGATATCCCCACATGAGCAGTTGAAGGTCAAGCTGGAGATAGATACCGATCCCCCAGGGGGCGCCGGTTATGAAGTGAAATACCGCCTCAATCCGCTTCCCTTTTCAGCCAAGCTCTATGACCGTCCCTCCCTCTTTGCCGGTAAAATTCATGCCCTCCTCTGTCGTGGCTGGAAGAAGTGCGTGAAAGGTCGGGATTTCTTTGATTATCTCTGGTATCTCTCCCATGATATCCCGGTTAACGCGCTCCATTTAGAGGCGCGGATGCGTCAATCAGGACATCTTGTGGAGCAAAAGCCTTTAGGGCGGAAGGATATTCTAGGGCTTATAGAACAACGAATGACCGTCGTGGACTTTGATCAGGTGAAAAAGGATATCATCCCCTACATCAAGGATACGAGGTCAATAGAGCTTTGGAGCCCTGAGTTTTTCAATGCAGTGAGCCGTGAGCATTTACAAACGATGTGAGCCCCTTCTTTGGAAAAGGGGGCGCTGAGGATAGTCCAGGTTTTGGTACACCTAGTACACATGGAGGGAATTGAGGTGGATAATTGCTTAGGCCCAATAGGCAAAGTAAAAAGATAAGCTTTAGTGGGGTTAGAATAATCTTAATGTTAGCCCAATTTTATGGTTGCTTTTTTAAAATAGAGTTTTTACAGAAGATCTGAATAATTGCGTCTACCGTAGAGGAATCTATGGATTTCGACTGTGTTCTTTTCGATAATGTAAAATAGAAGAAAGTTATCGATAGGGACAAGCCTATAACCTAATTGCTTTAGGTATGGATCTTTCACTAGTTGAAAAATGTATGGATTGTCTAATAGCTCATCAATTTTTAATCAAGTTGTGTGAATAAGCTTGTTGGAGCTATTTTAAGTTTAGTTTCAAAGTAATCTTTGATTTCAAAAAGGTCATTTTCTGCACTTGGAAATAATAAGACCTTATATTTTGGTTCGCTCATTATTTTAGTAGATCCGTAATTACGTCTTTGGCATTTTTACCTTTTGCACCATTTTTGGTTTCTTCTCGGGCTTGATTAAGCTTTTGATACAATTCAATTCTGGCTAATTGTTTTTCATAATGTTCAATAGACATAACTACCATATCCCCGACACCGTTTTTAGTGAAGAAAATTGGCTCATCATCGGAATGAACTGTTTCAGAGATGCTCGTGAAGTTATTCCGTAGATCTGAAATTGGCCTAATTACTGGCATATAGTCACCTCGCTATCATATTAATGATATATAAATGATAAGCCAAGAATTTAATAACAAATATATTTCGGTGGCTAAAATTTAACAAACATATATTGTCGCGTCCGGTTGTATATTTCCGGAAATATCCGGTTTCAACTTTCCGGTTTTAGGCTTAAAAAACGGGGATCCTTCAGGCATACTGGTTGTTAACTACAACTGCCAGCAGGCACAAAAAGGAACCCCGTATGGAGCA
>JBGSOB010000222.1:0-19401 GCA_041739325.1 Treponematales bacterium | reverse complement strand
CCCAGCGCCGCCTGGGAGAGGCCGGCCGCTTTCCTCATTTCCGTAAGCAATGCGCCGGTACGGCGGCACAAGGGATTGTCAAGTTCCATGCAGGGCTCTGATCCGGCCCTTAGTAGATAGCCCTGCCGCGGCCGCCTTCCTTGGCTTGGTAGAGCTTGGAGTCCGCCTCGGCTATGATTTCATCAACGCTTTTTTCAGAGGCGGGATGATAGATGGATATGCCTATGGAACAGCCGAGCCAGCGCTCTTCCGGCAGGGTAATTTCCCTGCCCAGTGCCGCGCTCAACTCTTCGCAGAAGCCCGCGGCTTCTTTGAGGGCGCTGATGATGCGATCCGCGGCGAGTTCCGTTCCCGGCAGGGTGGTCGCCGGGAGTATGACTAAGAACTCGTCGCCGCCCCAGCGGCCTATCAAGTCCATGGAGCGGAAACTATCCTTTAAGAGCTTGGCGAAGGACTGAAGGATTATGTCGCCGGCCCCGTGCCCAAGATTGTCATTGTAGGACTTAAAGCGGTCGAGGTCGATAAAGAGAACCGAAAAACCCTGGCCGGATTCCTTGGAGTAGCGGCGGCAGCGGTTGTACTCCATCTGCAGGCGCTCCCGGAGCTCTCTGCGGCTTAAGAGGCCGGTGAGGGGGTCGATGCGCGCGGCCTCCTCCAAGACTTCCTGGGCCCCCTTGAGGTCGAGGATTAGGGAGAGGTGGGCGAGGGCAAGGCTTAAAACATGGAGCTCCTCGGCCTCTATGGCGCTACGGCTTGAGTCGCGCAGGTCGAATTCCAGGCGTAGGGTATCTTCGCCCAAGCTGACCCCCACCAGAAAGTCCGCATCTTCCGCCAGGGGGTTACGCAGGTCTCGTATGCGCACGCGGATGGGATGGACTTGCTCCGTGATGAGCAGTACGGATTTTTCCATGATCTGCTCGCTGGTGATGCCTACGTTGATGATGGATTGGAAGCGCTGAAGGAACTGGATCTGGCCGAGGGTGTTGAGGAGCTTGAGGTTCATCGCTTCTTGCAAGGCGGAGGAGTGGAGGCGGTTGATGAGGACTCGGGTAGATGCCTTGATTTTGAGGCGACTTGGTTGTCGTGAACCTACGCTCGCCGCCTCCTCTATCCAGGATGCCTCAAGGTCCATCTTTCTTTGCCGCGCCTCAAGGGCCGCTTTTTGGAATAATTCGGCGGATGCTTGGGGTTTGATGTTCCGCAGTCTCAGGGCTTTGACGCAGAGGATGTGGAGCCTTAGGTGGCTGAGGCCATCGTCCTTAGTCAGGCTTAGGCAGGTTTCGAATGCGGCTTCAATTACAACACTCCCCTCTGCGTCTTCCAGGAGGAGGGCTTGCAAGAGGTTTACGTAGGCCTTGGCGTCTGAGTCGATGACGACCCTCGTCGAAGCCTGGGCATAGTCCAAAGCTTGGGATTCCTTGCCCAGGTGCCAGGCTGTAAGGCCTGTAAGGGCAAGTACCTTGCTTTTACGGTGGAAGGGCAGGTTGTCGTAACCCAGTATCTCCATCACGTCGAGAATGCTCGTAAGCACGAGCATGGCTTCCTCAAAACAGCCGGTAAAGAAGAATACCTGGGCCATGTTGAAGAGGGTAAGGCAGGTTTCCTGATGGTCCCCGATGCTTTCAATCAAAAGGAGGGCCTTGTCAAAGAGACTCAAGCCCTCTTTGAGCTTGGCGGTGCTGAAACAGAAATAGCCGGTGCCGTTTAAAAGCTTTATAAGCTCGATGGTGTCGCCTAAGCGTTTGCGGAGTCGGATACCCGCGTTGAAGTATTCCAGGGCTTTGTCGTTATGCCCGGCTAGGGAGAAAAGGTAACCGTGGATGTGGAGAAGGATGGATTGGCGGTAGAGGTTTCCTAGGTGCTTATACCGTGCCAGGGTTTTCTGCGCCTTGTTCATAGCGCTCTCCCAGCCGCGTGCTTTGATGATCCAGTCGTAGTGGATGACAAGGGTATCCAGGTAGCCGATGACGTTGTCCAGCTTATAGACCTGAAGTTCGTCGGAGAGCCGGTCTGCAAGCTGGATCAGGTCGGGTTTTGAGCCGAACATCTCTTGGATAAAGACCTCATGGATGCGGCAGTGGATGGAGGGCATGGGATCGGCGATAAGGCGGGCCTGTTCCCAAGCCCGCTCCAAGGCGCGCAGGCAGGCTTCCTCGTTGCGCTTCCAGCCGGAGATGCGGCAGGCAAGAAGTTGGGCGCGGTGGATATGGGTCACTTCATGGAGGCGGCTGATGACGGCGTCTATCTGCAAACCCGCGCGGCCGAAGTCTCCGATGCAGGCCCAGCACTCGCAGCAAATAAGCTTAAGGACGTCCCAGTCACTCACCCCGTCTTCTCCGAGCTCATCCAAGATGGCAAGAGCGTCCTCGGCGCAAAAAAGGAGACGGTATGCTTCCATGAGCCGAGGAGGGGGGGATATTTTAGGCGGCCCTGCCCCTTGATCGGCGCCCTTGGTTTGCATGCTTGCCCTGCTGCGAATAAGGGCCGCGCGCTGGTCGAGTTGCTTTATGAAGGCGGCCCAATGGTCAAGATGGGTCGGCCCTGCCCAGGCGCGGGGGCCGTCGCATTCAAGGAGAACGATGACCTTGGCAGGGATTGTGCAATCCTGGAGGGCAAGGAGGAAGGCTATCATACCCTGGGAGATGGCCTGGCCCCGCCTGAGGAGGAATACCCTCCGCTCCCCGGCGCAGAGAAGGCAAAAGAGGCGGGCAAGGGCGCTAAACCAAGACTGGCGCTCATAGCGTTGGTTTGCGTCTGAAAAGAGCATTTCATCCGGGTTTTCCGCCCGTCCATCCAGGGCCCATGCCATGAAAAGGCGGCGGTGGGGGGCGTAGAAACCGGCTTTTTTTAAGAGGGATGAACGCTCGGCTTGGGGCTTTCCCTTCCAAGCATCCACGATCCAGGGCAGAATAGGCTCAAGGGGCGATGCAGCCGGGAGGCTGCCGAGATCGAAGTTTTCCTTTTGATAACCGGGCAGATTGGGCTCGCCCAAGGCTCCGCGTATCATGAATACCCCGGCCCGAGCGCTATCGAGAGCGCCGAGGAGACTTTTTTCCCAGCTAGCTTCCATGAGCCCCAGTATGGGGGCACTTTTGTTCTTTTTCAAGTTTTTTATTCAAATAAGCGCCGGGAAGCCCCAGTTGAAAGCCTCAGTTCCCCTGCGCTCGGATGGCGGCCTGGATTCTCTCCCGAACCAGGCTAGGGCTTTCTTTCATCATTTGCTCAAGCTGGGCCATGGCTTCTGAATCGAGGAATTCGCCTTTGGCTACCTCAGATGGGGGTTCATCCGGCGAGGCCGCTTCAGCTACTAAGGCCGCGGCTCTTGCCGCATCATCATCCGCGGATCCACTGACAAGCCAGAGAATGAGAAGACGGGCATCTTGATCCATGCGCTTGGAAATTTTGATAGCTTCCGCTCCGACTTTTTCCTTATCCTCGATAATCCTCATGAGGAGATCGACAAAAGCCGCTCTTTCCCCCTGCGGCAATTTTACGAAGACCCCTACCCCGTTGGGGGATTCGCCTTTAGATAGTCCCTTGCCGAACATTTGGGAAGGCCTCGCCCAATCATCCAGGCCTTCCTCATCCGAATAGCGGGTCATGAGGTAGAAACGGTTAAAAGAAATTGGGTAGACATAGCCGGCTTTCGGTTTTAGTTGGGGCTGTACGGGAAGCCATCCCGTGCCGGGAAGGTAGACTTCCAGCCAGGCATGGTCTGCGTCAGAAAGCCAGGGATACTCACCTAGACCCCAAACAGCTCGGGCGGGAATGCCGCAAGCGCGGGCTAGGGTAATGAAGGCGCGCGTGAAATCTCCGCATCGACCCTTGCCCCACTGTAGAATTTGGGAACCGCTGTTTGGCCAGGGAACGGAATCATAGACTACCCGTTTGTTGACTAGGTTCCAAATGCGTTTTACGGTTTCATGTGCTCCAGGCTTTCCATCCAAGATATTCGCCACTTCCTTGCGAATGAGGGGAGAGTCTATATCGTAGCGGCTCGAAGGGCGCACATAGCTTGCTATATCTTCTGGGTACCCTTCCGGTATGGGCGGATCGGCGCCGGAATAGGTCCAGCTTAGCCCTTCGAAGATAGATACATCCGCGGCAAATCCCAAATAGAGAGGGCGTGAGCCCTGCACTTGAACGCTGTTTGTCAAAGCCAAAGCGTAGTTTGGATTATCGAGGGATTGAGGCATCGTTTCTATTGTTTGCAAGGGGCTGAGCGAGCGTACCGAGCGAATGATTTGGCTGGGATAGGCTATGCCAACGGGGAAGGCGTGGTGGGCTAGAACTCCGGATGATTTCCCCTTGGCAAGCTCGAACCAAAAAACGTGAATATGGAGGCCCTCGGAAAACCCAGATGATTTCGCCGTATAGCCCTCTGCCGGCAAAGGATGCTCCGGGGCCTGAGCGGCCTTGCGCATGATCTCAATCGCCTCGATTGAACCTCCATAGGCCGCCCACCACCAGGCATCTCGATTTTTGGCGTCGCGATGGCCAATATCGGCCCCGGCTTCTATGAGCCGCGCTGCGGTGTCAGAGCGTTCATATCTACAGGCGCGCATCAAGGCGCTATGGCCTAAATCGTCTTGGCAGTTGGGGTCTGCCCCGGCGGATAAAAGAAAATCAATAGTCTGCGTCCTTCCTTTGGGGCCAAGCTCTACCCAAAGGGCCGTGTAGCCGTAGTTGTCCCGTGTGTTGACATTGGCCCCGGCCTTCGCCAGGATTTGAGCCACGGCCAGCTCATTTTTCTGGCAGGCGATTACAAAGGGCGTATAGCCGTCTTTTTGCCGGGTTTCGATGGCGGCGCCTTTTGATATCAGGAATACGACGGCATCCGATTTTCCGTAATTGGCCGCCAGAGCCAGTGCCGTGAATCCGTCTTTTGTCGCGGATTCGATGGAGACTCCCAGCTCTAGTTCCTTGCTTATCTTTTTTATGTCTCCCGAGCGGGCGGCCGCCAGAAGCTCCGTAGGCCCGGCAAAGAGCGATACGGGGCAAAGCAGGAGAAAAAAGAACAAACAGTTCAAGTACGGGATAAACCTATGATTTCCCATAAGCATACACTAAGCCATCAAGGGGTAAAAATCAAAGTTGTTTTTTAAGCAGTTTTTATTTTTTCCGAGCAAGGTGGTATGACTAAATTTTGAAAAATAGCGCTCCCCAAGACGGGCCCCAGGTTGTATACTCAGGCTTGGGGGAAGCCATGGGAAAGGATACGATCTACGCTGCCAGTCCGACGGGAAGGCGCCTGGAGGGCATCATCCACGAGGATGATAAGACCCTCAGCTTTGCGGGCGTGAAGGTTCCTCTGGTTGGAAAGATGCTTGTCGGCAGAGATCGCTCTTGCGACATCCACATCGATAACATCCTGGTAAGCAAGCGCCACGCCCTCATACACAAGATCAAGGATGAGTGGTTCGTCACCGACTTGGAGAGCACTAATGGAACCTTCGTCAACGATGAAAGGGTGCCGGCCGGCAAGTATCTCAAGCTCAGCCGGGGCGACCATATCCGCGTGGGAAAGACGCTCTTAAGCTTCGCCTAGGCACTAGCGGCTATGCCTAGGCCAAGTCGCCCGCTTGCAAGACCCAAGGTGGACGGATGAAGTTCAAATATCTTTGTATATCCCTTTTTCTCAGTTTATCCCTGATTCAGTCTATAGCGGCTGAGGAGGTGGAAAGCCTGTTCCCAGGCCTGGGCGGGGCGCTTAGCCCGCAGGAGCTGGGGCTGCTAAATCGTTATTATCAAAAAGACGACCCTGAGTTTTTCAAAGGCATGAGATTGCTAAGCGGGGAAGGGCTCAGGGCTTCTGAGGACAAGGGAGAAAACCACGCCCTTAAACTCCTCCTCCTTCTTCTGCGGGACGATGTCTATATTCAAAACGATAGTATCACCTTGGCTATCGTTTTAGCCCACAATGCCCTCTATGCCATCGGGGACGCTGAAACCCGCCTGCGGATGCTCAGCGATATGAAGGAACAATTCCATTTGTACCGGGAGATTATCCAGTGGCAGCGAGCGTGGAACGTCGCCTACCGCTTGGAGAGCCTGCCCGTTCTGGCAAAGGCGCAGTGGGCTTACCGGGGCTCCTATCATCGGCAACATAAAAAACTGACCCTTTCTGAGTACGAAAAATATTATGCGAGCATAGCGAATATCCGCTTTTTCAGGCAGTTGGCCTTGACTCAAGGTTTTGCTAATTCCGATTCCCTGCGTCGCATCAGTCAAAAGAGCGAGTGGTTCGTCTACAACAACACGGCCAGCTTTGATGAGCTGGATGCCCTGCCTGGCTTTTCCGACTCCGGCATGAAAACCGTCAAAAATGAAGAGGGCTGGAGCCTCTCCGTCAATGGCGTTTTTTACAGGGAAGACGGTCTGCCTGAGTTCAACTTTCAGGTTGATTTTTATAAAAAATACAAGGTTTTTACCGGTGATTGCACCACCACGAGCATGATGAAGGCCTACTTTTACAAATCGATGGGAATACCCGCTTTTTTTGTCCACCTTAAGCCCATGAACCACTTTTTTACGGCCCACTATAATCCCTTTACCCAGAGCTGGGAGTTTTTCCAGAAGTGGGCTCCGGAGGCTGATGACTCCCGGCTATTCCGCCTGCGCTATTACCGGGTCAATCCGCACTGCTTTCTGCCCAATGACAGCAAAACAATCATCCTTGAAAACCTTCCGGCGGCTCGGATAAAAAACATGGTTTTTAACGGCATTTCCCAGGATCTCTATGAAGAATTGTTTGTTCCTAGCGTGGCAAAAATAGGCGTAAAAACCGACGCGGAAATTCTCGCCTCTTCGGCTGGGCTTTTGAAGGCGCCCTTGGCGGACTCAAGCGCTAGGGATGGCGACTCCGATAGATTTTCAGATACCTGGGAAGTGGAGCATGGATTTGATCCGCTGAACCCGGAAAGCCCGCTCAAGCTGGGCAAGTCCGCTTCTTCAAAAGATACATCAGATACGGCAGTTCTGCCCGCCCTCGATGGGATTATCCGTAATGAAAATCCCCTTGCTTCCGCCATAGGCTTTTTGGAAAAGCCCAATGCCGCCACTACGCAAGATCACTCAGTAAAAGCGATACGCGCCTCTTTTATGAATGATCTTCTCTATGTTTCCGTTGAATATCATAACCCGCGGCGTACGGAAGGGAGAATTCGCCATACCCTGCGGATTACCGGGAAGGGGCAGGCGCTTGACAGCTACGTGATACAATACGGCGGGGTCTATGACGATTATTCCAGGATGGAAAAACTGCCGAGCATCAAAAAAAATAAGGCGGACTTTCTTATGGATGGGGTAATGATAGCCGTAAGCGATCACGCGGAGTTTAGCATTCCGGCATCTTATGTTAAGGGCTACGATACTCTGGACATCAGCTATGAAGCCGGCCGCAATGAGTTTTACTCAAAAACCATTCGTCTAAACATCCGCCCGGATGAGCTTTTAAAAACACCCGATACTCTTTTTGAAAAGGCAGCGTCCGTTCTCAGCCCAGCGATGCCCGCCAATGATTATAGGGTCCGGTATGACATAAGGGAATTCAAAGCGACAGTGCATAAGGAGCGCTTGATCTGTCAGGCGCAATTCCACAATGACGTCAGCCATAATCCCTTTGTCATTCAAACGATTATCCTGCGCTGCCCGGGGGAGACCTATTTTATCCAGTGGAACTCCCGCACGTCGGTTAAGAACCATTACTGGAAGAGCAAATCCGGCTTTGATGACAAGCTTCTTTCCTATGACGCCCTGGAAAAGGATGGAAGCCTTTATTTTATCGTTGACCTTAAGGTGATTAAGAATGAAAAGATCCTGAGTATCGGCTATAGCGCCGGCGCCGTGGACTCAAACGGTAAGTACATCATTCATGGGGATCAAGTTGACTTGAAGGGAATGTAAGAGCCTGAGCCGGCTATAATGATGCTAGGACCATGAATAAATTGGACAAGCTTGCCCAGGTGCTGGCGGCCCTCAAAGCAGAAGGCGCTCACCGTGGGCGTAATTCATGCTCTACCCGAGTCGGATTTGGAAGTTAGGAAAAAATGTTTCGTTTTCTCAATTCTTGCGATAAGACCCAGCCCCGTTGTATACTGAACCTTATGAGCAGTTTTATGGAGTCGCTTTCCCCTGACCTCTTTTGGGACGTTTCTCAGGCCATGGTTGACCCGGATAAAAACGCGCGCTGGCTACTAGAGCGCGTTATCCAAAGAGGACGATGGGAGGACTGGCTTCTAGTAAAAGAACGCTATGGCAAAAAAGAAATACAAAAGCTTGCTCCACGCCTGCGGCTTGACGCCAAAGCAAAAAGTTTCATCACGCTCTTTTGCGAGGACTGATGCTGTTTACCAAGGTCGTATCCCCACAACTGCTTTCCACCCTCAGACAGCTCATGGAGCTTGAAGAACTCAAGGCTTTTTCTTTGGGTGGTGGTGGAACTTCGCTTGCCTTAAGGTTTGCCCACAGGAGTTCGATCGACATAGATCTGTTCACCCTTCAAGGTTTTGACAGTCAGGCTTGCCTTGAAAAAGTATCCTCAACCTTCCCAGGAAGCGATTGCCTAAATAGGACAAAGGGGAGCCTCTGCTTATCAATCCAGGGCGTTAAAATTGATATTCTTCACCATGATTATCCGCTTATCGGAATCGTGGAGAACATCGAGAGAATCAGGTTGCTGTCTGTGGAAGACGTCGTAGCTATGAAGATAAACGCCGTTACCAATAGAGGTTCAAAAAAAGATTTTATCGACTTGTTAGCCCTTCATGAAAACGGCGTAAGCCTTGAGCTGGCCCTTGATCTTTTTGCCCGTAAATATGGACCGGCGGGTAAATTCTTAGCAATTCGCAGTCTTTCCTGGTTTGATGATGCCGAGGAAGAACCCGACCCGCTTTTTCTCAATGGCTGGACCTGGCCTCAGGTGCGCTCACGCATGCGGCAACTGGCAAAATCCCTTCTATCTTAATTCCAATATGTAAGGCCTGAGATATCCAGGGGGCAAGCTCCCGGAGCTTTCCACCCGGCCCCCCCTTTAAGGGATGCCTGAGGCAGGAATGCCTAAGGCAGGAATGCCTAGGGGCGAAAAGGGTCGCTCTTAAGGTCCTTTGCCGCGTCGTAGAGTTCTCCCGTAGCTACCCCGCCGGGGCGCTCAATCTTTTGCAAGGCCGCCAAAAGATCGGCCATGGATGCCTCATCCCAGCTTGTCAGATTGGTGTAGTAGCGGCTCGTGGCTACTTTTGTGGCCGATTCTCCTGGGGGCCTATAGCCCTGGCTTGCCCTGGCATTCGAACCAGCTGAAATTGCCAGCCCATAGGCGGGATTGGGAAAATCCGGGCAAAAGCTGGGGCCGCCGGGAACGCGGATGAGGCTCGGTTGAATATTCGGGGAAAGCGCCCCTTCCCCTGTTAAGCTCTGGGCGGAAATGAGAGCCGTGGCCTCATTGAGGGAAGCTAGGCCGGGGCGGCGGATGCCGCAGGCGCAGAGAAGGCAGACAGAGCCGCAGAGAAGGATGACAACGGTAGTAGCAGCCGCGCAAGCGCCGTTCGCGCTTGAAGGATTGAAACGAGCCACGAAGACCCCTTAGGTAAAGATTATCTTGTATAGAGAGTATCGGTCATGAATGCTTGCTGGGCAAGGGATAATCCCCACGGATTGAAAGCCGGGAATCATCCTTGCGCTCAAGACATGCCTGCACTAGAGTTAGGGCAAGGGAATACGTAAGAGGAATAATGCGGCATGCTTTCTGACGAACAGGAAAGGCTCCTCAGGGATACCCAACAAAACCTTATCCGCGCTAGGGTTATAGACCAAGTCTACCGCATCGTGATAGATGCCGCGCACGCCCTCATCCCGGATGCAGTCATCTCCGTCGTCCGCCTTGATCGCGCCAGTAAGGGTATGCAATTTCTAGCCTTTGAAGGGCTGGGCATTGATCTGCAAAAGATTAGCGCCATCTTCGGCTTTGACCCTACCAAGCGGATTACCAAGCTTGAGAGCTTGAGCCCCGCCGAATTCGCAATGTATGGAAACCGCTCACTCAGTCTAATTCCCGATGGAATCCACGGCCTTATGCCTGAAGCGGCGCCTAATGCGGTTTGCGATATCGTTCAGGGCTTAATGCGCGTCAAAGAGGTCTATTCCATCGGCTTTGTCTTGGAAGAGCGGAGCCTCGGCGGGCTCTTCATCCTGGCGCGCAGCGATATTCAAGGCAAGCAGTCCCTCATCGAACTCATTGTGAACCAAGCGGCTTTTGTCGTGCAACGCATGTTTATTGAGGAAGATCTCAAGGAGAGTCGGGAACGCTTGGATTCCGCCCTCTATGTCTCTGATGAGGGGCTCTGGGATTGGGACATAAGCCGGAACCAGGTGTATTTTGACGAGCGCTACTACTCTATGGCCGGTTATGAAACGGGTGATTTCCCCATGGATTTTGGCGAGTGGGAAAAGCGCGTACACCCAGATGATTTGCCGGGAAGCAAGGCGGAAATCCAGGCCTATTTTGAGGGTAAGCGCCCAGTCTTTAACATGGAGTTCCGCTTCCTCCGCAAAGACGGAAGCTGGATGTTTATCCGCGCCAGGGGCAAGATCATCAAACGGGACGAGACCGGGCAACCCCTGCGCATGATTGGTACCCACACGGATATTTCCGAGCGCAAGCGCTCGGAAGAGGAAAACAAACATCTCCAGGATCAGCTCTATCAAGCGCAAAAGATGGAATCGGTGGGGAGGCTTGCCGGCGGGGTGGCCCACGACTTCAACAATATGCTCAGCGCCATTCTCGGCTATTCGGAGATTGCCATGGCCACGCTTGAGGAGGGGCATCCTGCGCGCGACCACTTGGCGGAGATACGACGGGCCGGCGAGCGTTCGGCCGACCTCACTCGGCAGCTCTTGGCTTTTGCGCGCAAACAGGATATCGTCCCCAAAATTTTAGATCTCAACCAAAGCATTGAGAGTATACTTAAAATGCTCAGGCGGCTTATCGGGGAGGACGTTCGCTTGGAGTGGCTCCCACAACAGGGCATGCGTCCGGTTAAGATGGATCCTTCGCAGGTAGATCAGATCCTGGCTAACCTTTGCGTCAACGCTCGAGACGCCATCAAGGACAAGGGACAAATACGAATTACGACCTCCCGACTGCGCTATGACGATTCCTACGCCGCCAATCATCCGGGATCCAAGGCCGGAGAATTCGCGTGCGTATCCGTGAGCGACGACGGTTGCGGTATGGGCACAGAGTTGATGGCGCATCTTTTTGAGCCCTTTTTTACGACGAAGGAGCAGGGAAAGGGAACTGGTTTGGGCTTGGCTACCATCTACGGTATAGTCAAGCAAAACGAGGGTTTTATAGAGGTTGAAAGCGAGACTGGCCGTGGCAGCACCTTCAGGGTCTGTCTGCCCTTCGCGCCCATTTTCGATTCCTTAGCTGTGGATGATCTAGAAGCGCCCAGGGCTGAACCGGGCAATGAAGCAATCCTCATAGTAGAAGACGAAGCTATGATACTGGAAATGTCCAGCATCACCCTCAGATCCAAGGGCTATCGCGTTTTCGCTACATCAGATCCGGATGAAGCCTGTGATCTAGCTCGGGTAAACCACATCGATCTCTTGCTGACGGATATCATAATGCCACGGATGAATGGTCAGGATTTGGCGGCGAGGGTGCTGGCTCTCAGGACCGGCGTAAAGATTCTCTATATGTCAGGATATACCGCCGACACCTTTTCCCAGCAAGATATTTTGACGAAGGGACATTTTTTTATTCAAAAACCGTTTTCCCCGGAAGAGCTTGCCCGCAAAATAAGGCGGATACTGGACTCAGTCAGGGACTGATGATCCTCATTTTACGGCATTGACAAAAAACGGAAGCCGGACTTATAGTCGGGGTATCTTATTTTCCAGGAGGTCGGTATGAAAGAGATTGTACATATCACGGCGGTGGTGTTCAGGTAGGGAGTTTCTAGCGAGCCCCAAGCGATAGCCTAGGTTTCATTAAGAGCCCAAGGACCGCTTAACGGTTTCGATTGCCGCCCTTTTTTGGGCCCTGCGTCCCTCCTTCCTCAAGAAGCATACCGCGCTTCATTACTTGAAAGAACGCCACCCCGCAAAGCCTTAATCCTCAATCAAACGTATGGCCAGAGGTCTCTGTATCCTTGAGCCTCAGGCCTGGGCGCATCCGCGTCATTGGCATACCCATGCCGGGAGGCTTTGTCATGTCACGCACACAACAGTTTATTCATCAGAGCGACGAGTCATTCGTCTGCCTCTCTTGCGGTTATCCTGTCCCTCCAGTCAACTCGGGAGGACGGAACCGCAACCATTGCCACAGCTGTCTACGCAGTCGGCACATGGATATCACGGCGGGTGACCGCCGCTCGCCCTGTAAGGGCATCATGGATCCGATAGCCGTCTGGGTGAGAAAGGACGGCGAATGGAGCATTCTGCATCGCTGTGAGCGTTGCGGAATTATACGCGCGACCAGGATCGCGGGAGACGACAACGAAGGGAGCCTCTTGGCCCTGGCGCTACAACCGGTGACCAAACTGCCCTTCCCCTTGGAGATAATCAGATGAACGATATGAAAGCAGACTATTCGCCTGAAACCACGGCTTCGCACAGAAATGACGCGACGGCCTGGGGTTGGGACGATCATTTTGAGCGCGTTTATGCCGATGCCAAGCGCTCAGGCTCCTCTGCGGAGCGTCTCTTGCCCGCGCGGGTGATAGGCCTAACGCGGCATGACTACGAGATTATCCGGCCCGCCCTGGCAGACTCGCTGGGCTCTATCGGCCAGGCTAGGTTTCTGCAGGAGAGCCTCAAAGGCGTCCGTGTAAGCGGGCGTTTTGAGTACCAGGCTGTCGGCCCCGAGGACTATCCGGTGGTCGGAGACTGGGTACTCGTTGAAGAGGAGGGCGGGACGGCACGGATCCAAGCCATCCTGCCACGCCGCACCGCCCTGCGCCGCGGCGCCGCGGGAGACAGGAGCGACGAGCAGATCCTGGCCGCGAACATCGACACCCTTCTTCTCGTTTTTGCGCTTGATGGGGGGCGAGGTTTCTTACAGCGCCTTCTCGAACGGGCAGTGGTAGTGGCCAGCAATTCGGGCTGCGCGCCCTGCGTCGTCCTTAACAAGGCCGATCTGGCTAGTGAGGAAGAGCTTGAGCGCGCTATAGCCGAGGCAAAGATCGTGGCTCCTGAGGCGCCCGTTTTCGCCGTGAGCGCCCATAGCGGCCAGGGCATCGAGGAGCTCGCGGTTTTCCTGAGAGGGAGCCAAAGCATAGGCCTCTTGGGAAAAAGCGGGATGGGCAAGTCAGCCCTCATAAACGCCCTTGCCAGCGGGGATGACCCGGAGGCGCTCAGCTTGGCGCGTGAAGGGAGCATACGGGAAGACGATAAGCGTGGCCGCCACACCACCACATCGAGCCGCCTGTATCGCCTAAACTCCGGCTTGCTCATCATAGATAGCCCCGGTATACGCGAGCTGAAAATCTCAGGCGATAGCGATGATCTAGGCGAGGGTTTTCCCGAGATAGCCGCCCTTGCCGCCTCTTGCCGCTTTGCCGACTGCGGTCATTCGGGAGAGCCCGGCTGCGCGGTGCAGGAGGCCCTGAGCAGCGGCGAGCTTGAGAACGCCCGTTACCTATCTTACCTGAGCCTCATGCGCGAGCAAGCCTTCTTTGAGCGCCGGGCAGATGACCGTTTGAGGCGAGCCGAAGAGCAAAAGTGGAAGCAGATATCGAAATTCCAAAAACAGCTTAAGAAGGGCAGGGGCATGTAGACTTTTTTAAGGCCTGGGCTAAAATGCCCAGGCCTTTTTTTAACCCGATGAAAATATTGGAAAATCTTTAATTTGCGACAAAGCCGGTTATTGACTAGACTATTACATATCAGTAATGAAGGGAGGGTTCCTAGGCCATGCTTCACTTATCCTTCGCGCTTATTCAAGAGACTGTCACCAGGAAGCCCCTTCAGACTGTATCACTAAGGCTAAGAGCCGCCTCTTTTCTCTTGATTGCTCTATTGCTAAATCTTGGCTGTTTATTCGCTCTCGGCTCTTGCAAGGGAAAGGTGCCAGGCGGGAATAAGCCGAAGGGCGCGGTAGCGGCTACCCCGCTCAAGCTGGGTCGGGATCAGCTCACCCAGCCCATCTTGGTTCCCGGCGGTGAATTCCTGATGGGGGCTCAAGGCCCCATGGCCGGTACCGACGACCACTGGCCGCATAGGGTGCGGGTAAGCGATTTTTATCTTGCACCGACCGAGCTTAGCAACGAGGACTTTATTAAGGTCTACAACTGGGCCATCTCCAAAGGGCTTGTCACCATTGAATTGGGCAAGGACGGTATAGCCGAGCTTCGCGATAAAAAAAGCCGACGCTATCTTCTGAGCACCTGGAGCAAGAAGGCGGATATTGGGGAGCTACCCCGCATTGAATACCTTGGCGATAAACTGACTATCGATTCCAGATATCTGCGGCATCCGGTTTTGCGTGTCTCCTGGTATGCCGCCGCGGCATTCTGTAATTATCAAAGCGCTCAGGAGGGATTAGCGCTTGTCTTTAGCGATACCTTGGATGTCTTTGATCTCTCGCGAAAGGGCTATCGTTTGCCCACCGAGGCCGAGTGGGAATACGCCGCGCGTTCAGGCGGTAAAGAAATGAGCTATGCTTGGGGTGAGTCTGAGAATGTTGACGGCAATATCGCGGATGAAGCCTACTATCGAAAATTCCCGCAACACCCGCGTTGGGAAGACTACGATGATGGCTTTGAGTATAGCGCGCCCGTGGCGTCCTTCGGTGCCAATTCACTTGGCCTGTACGATATGAGCGGCAATGTAGCCGAATGGTGCATCAATTGGTTTTATCGTTATCCTGGCTATGAAAACACGGCCTTTTTTGAAAATCCCGCTGGACCCGAAGGCAAGCCCCCCGAGGGTCGTTATAGAACATGGCGTGGGGGCTCTTGGTTTGATCATGGAATAAAACTCATGACTACAAGCCGAGGGTTTTTCTCTCCGGAAAACGCAGGAAGCGTATCCGATCTAGGATTTCGCCTAGCGCGGAGTCGTTAGGAAATGAGGGCAATAATTTAGGATGTTTTGATCGACTATCTTGGAATTATCCGATGTGCTTAGGCCTGTCTTAAGTTTGTTGTGGGGGCTTTTGGGAAGACTATGCCTGCAGTCAGCGGCCACAGGGGGCCTGGGAATTAGGCGCCCATGAAGGACGCTAGGCCCTTTCCGCATCGTTCTTAGTGATGCTTAATTTAAACTTATACTGGTCTAGGTGGAGACATTCACATGACATCCATCGGTAGCTATGAGGCTAAAACCAAATTTGCCGAACTCATCGAGCGGGCTGCCGAGGGCGAGGCCTTTATCATCACCCGGCATGGTAAACCAGCGGCAAAACTCTGTCCGATTGGGGAGCGTGATCAGGCCTCATGCCTCGCCGCGATCGAGACTCTGGAGGCCCTGTGCGCCCATGCGAGCCTCGGCGTCGACCTTCAAGGGGCTAAGAATGGCGGTAGAAGGTGAAGCCGCTCTTCGTTCTTGACGCCTCTGTCAGCGCCGGATGGATTTTTAAGGATCAGGCGAGTGATTACTCAAGGCGGGTTCTAGCCAGTCTGGCGGATTGTGCCTGCTTGCTACGCGAAGGCCTCGCCCTGGCTAGCCGGGATGTAAAGCTTATCTCCGCTATAAAAAAAGCAGGCGGCTCCCTTTACCTTGCGGATACCTAGACAGCTAGCCCGTGATGCGCAGGTAGAGGGAAGAAAGGCGTTCGGGCAGGCGGCTTACGTCGGAGAGGAGGGCATAGCCGCCTTGGCCGTAGAGCCGCGCCACGTAGTCCTTAGCCTGAGAGTCTATCGTTAAGCAAAAAGGGGTAACGCCTAAAGCGCGGGCCTCAAGAAGGGCCATGCGCGTGTCTTCGATGGCGTAGGCGGCCGCCTTGCCCCCGCGTTGCGTGCCGTAATCTATGTCCGCTGGTATTCCGTCGGAGAGTAAGAGTAAAAGCTTTGTTTTTTCCGGCCTTTCGGCAAGCCGGGCGGCGGCGTGGCGCAGGGCGCAACCGTCGCGGTTGGACTCGAAGGGCTGGATGGAGGCGATGCGTGAGCGCGGCAGGGGCCCCCAGGCTTCCTCGAAATCCTTAACGACGTTGAAGTAGACGCGCTTGGGGCCGGCGCTGTTAAAGGCGTAGAGGGCAAAGCTGTCTTCAATGGCGTCCAGGGCGCCGGCGAGGAGGGCCAAACCGGCGCGCTCGATATCGATGACCGAGCCTGAGCCGAGTTCGGTTGAGGTGGAGTTTGAGGCGTCGAGGAGGACGGCTACCGCCAGGTCGCGGCGGTTTAGGATTTTTTGATAGTAGATCTTTTCATCGGGTGACTCGCCGCGGGCAAGGCTCTGGCAGTAGTCCACCATGTCTGTCACGTTGATTTCGTTGCCGTCATACCAGCCGCGCGAGAGTTCCACCTCCTCCGCCTTCATGGATAAAAAGCGCTTTTTCACCTGCTTATGGAGGCGGGCGTAGCGGCGGATGGAGGCTTCGTACCAGCCTGACTCCCCCGCTGGCAGGCTCGATTCAAAAAGGGTGCAGCGCTCCGCCACGTAGGAGCCGCGTTGGAAGTCCCATTCGCGGTAGCGGTACACGCGGGTCTTCCCTTCCGCCACTGAGCGCGCCAGGTTTTGGCCCTCTTTTTCATGGGTCCGCGTGGAGCTGAAGTCGTAGAGCTTTGGCCCGCTCGCGTCTTCCGGCTGGTACTCCCGCTCTTCCTCAAGCTTCATGAGGCCCGGAGAGACGCTGGCAACTATCTCCGGCCAAAAGCCTGGCACGTTGAAGGCGCTAAAAAAGGGCCTGATATCCAGGCGCTGACAGATGACGTTGACGCGGAAGCGCTCTGAAAAAAGGTTGTAGACCCGGAAGAGGGCCTCGGCGCTGTCTTCAACTTCGGCTTGGGGGCGCTTGACTACGCTCAAGGCGGAAGCGGCCTCGCTGAGGAAGGTTGAGAGTCGCTCATCTACGAGCCCCTGGCTCTTCCCCGAAAGGGCTAGGTTCAAGAAGGCTTCCAGCCAGCGCAGGAATTGCCCCTGCTCGCCCTCCATCGCGTTTTGCTCTGGGCGGGAAAGGCGCATGCGATAGGCGCAGAGGAGGGCGTAGTCCTTGCGAAAGCCGGGGTAGAGGCTGCCTAAACGGGCGGCTACGCGCAGGGTTTCAATAAGGCAAAAAAGCTCGCGCGCAAAAACGGGGGCGGGTAGGGAAAAGAAGAGGCGCTCATAGTCCGTTCGCAAAAGCAAAACGCGCTTACGCGGGGCAAAGACAGCCTCCAGCTCTCCATCGGTTCGCTCATGGACAGACTCTGCTATTCCGGCGAATTGCCGGCGTAGGTTTTCTTTGATCTGCGGCAGGGCCGTACCATAACGCTCGGCAAGCTCGTCGCGGAAACGCAGTTTTGAGAAATCCAAGCCCCAGGAACCCATGCGCATGCCGCCCGCCATGAGGGCAACCAGGGTTGAGTAGATGCGGCGATTTAAGTCTTCATCCTTGAAAAAGTGTATGTCCGGTGGAAGGAAGATGCAGGCTCCATCTGTGTAGGCCTGGCTCAGCCCGTAGCTCGATGAGCCCAAGGGGGCGATTGAGAGTTCGCAGCCCGCCAGGCTCGCCGCGTAGATCTTGAGACTGGGGGAAAATTCCTCCAGCACGGCTTGGTTGAGGCCCATGAGGCGTCTGCCGGCGCCGGATTGCAGGAGGAGGACCTTGACGCCCTCGTCTACGCGGCCGCTGGTCATGAGGTCCGTTCCCCTCGTGAGCCAGTCCCAGATCTGTTTGCTGTCCAGCTTTCCGGCGCGTTCGGCAACCAAGCTCAAAAGCTCCGGCAGGACCGCGGGCGCACGGGCGGCTACCACTGCAAACTGACCCAGGAAGAAGCGGCAGGCCGCGCCCTCGCGGGCGGAAAAACAAAACTCAAGGGTTTCGTGGGCGCGCGCGGATGCTAGGGCGGCCGCGCCTGAAATGGACAGGATATCGGCGCCCGTCGCCTTAAGGTCAATATTCATCCGCGGATAAGCCGCCACAAAGATGGAGGCACAGCGGTGATCTCGGGCGGCTACCGCGTGGAGGAGTGCGGAAAAGGCCCCCAGCTCCCCGCGCTGAAGGAGGAGGGCCAAAAGCGGGCCCGGCTCGGCATAGGCGTATTCCGTGCCCAGGCAAAGCCTGAAGAGGGCTTCCATGTCCCGGCCCTCAACGGGCTTAAAGGCAGAGAGGGCCTCTACCCAGGCTTGAAAGGCCGATTGGAGATGGGGCTTTGAAGAGGCCAAACGACGGCGCAGAGACTCGTAGGCGGCAAGGTCGATCATTCGCGGAAAATCTTGTCTATGATGAGCTCAACCGCGGCAATCTCGTCTTCCTCGTCCGAGACGGTTTGGGCGATGGCGATGGAGCAGGCGCGGGTGGGGCTGATGCCGCGGGCGATAAGCTTTGCCGCGTGGATGAGACTGCGGGTGGAGATGCCCTCTTCCAGGTCTATCGTGCTTATGTTGCGGATATCGTTCCCCAAAAGGACAAGCCGCTCGGCAATGGGGCGGCTTACCTTACCTTCTGTGGCCACGATGAGAGTCTCTTTCTCTGGCGGCGGGTAGCAAAAAGAAAGGGCTACGAAGCGCTGCTTGGTGGAGGGCTTTAGGTTTTTACGGATGCTCTGATAGCCGGGATTGTAGGAGATAACGACCATGAAGTCCGGCGCCGCCTCAAGCTGCATGCCTAAGAGCTCAATGGGCAGAACGCGGCGATAGTCGGTGAGGGGATGGATGACGACCGTTACGTCTTTGCGCGCCTCTACCACCTCGTCCAAATAGAGGATGCCGCCTGACTTCACCGCCATGGTGGCCGGCCCGTCTACCCAGAGTGCCTCGCCGCCCTTGATGATATAACGCCCCGTAAGATCGCGCGCGGTGAGGTCCTCATGGCAGGACACGGTGTAGAGATCTCCGCGCCCTGGGTTGGCCCCCGCTTCCTGCCGCTGTCCGAGGGTCCAGGCCATATACTCCACAAAACGCGTCTTGCCGCAGCCGGTGGGGCCCTTGAGGAGGAGGGGAATCTTCTCGCGCCAGGCGCGCTCAAAAACCTCAACCTCGTCCTTAATGGGCAGATAGAAGGGCTTGTCGGTGATTCTGTATGACTTTTGGTTTTCCATGGGCCTATGGTAGCACTCCAAACCCAGACTGGCAAAGGGAAAAATGAAATATCGAAGGGTTTCTAAATCAGAGTCAAACCCCAGAGACCCAGAGAACCAGAGGGCCCGGAGAAGCATATGATTGATCTTTTCTTCCTCTGGTACTCTGGGGCTCCGGGGTGCTAAATAAGAATATAACCCCAGAGACCCAGAGGACCCAGAGGGGGTTAGCGCAGGGAGT